>DATFYT010000251.1:0-7180 GCA_035314925.1 Mycobacterium sp.
TTCTGGCCGCGGCGGTGATCCCGCTAGCCCCCACGCCGGTGGCCAGCGGCGACATGATCGACCACATCAGCACGGTCAACGGCCCAGCCCTCTTCGATCCCCCCGGCGGCAACGGCGGCCAAGGTGGCAACGGCGGCCACGGCGGCCAAGGTGGCGCCGGCGGCCACGGCGGCATGGGCGGTCACGGTGGCATGGGCGGTGCGCCCGGCGCAGGCGGGGCAGGCGGTGCCGGTGGCGCACCCGGACCCGGGGGTCAGCCAGGCCAACCCGGCCAACCCGGCCATGCCGGCCAACCCAGCTAGCCGGTGCCGGCTTTCTGGTAGACCAGCCAGCGCATCTCGATCGGGCATGTCTCACGCTCGCCGTCGAACACGTCGAGGCCGCTGACCCAACCCGCATACCAGCTTGTGGGCGGCCAGGCGCCGTCGGGCAGGTGGGTCTTCTCGTACTCGTAGACGGAGTCGTCGCCAACGAGCGCAAGCGGCAGCAGCCCCGCGGCACTCGTCAGCTCCTCCCGGGTGAAAATCGTGGTGTACACCTGCTGCCCGAGTTCCCGGGCGGCGTTGTCGGGGATGTAGCCCGGTCGCGCCAGGAAGGCGTTGAACACCAAGCGCCCGCCGGGCATCAGGCAGCGGGCGGCGAGTTCGAACACGCCGCGCAGCTGCTGAGTCGTCCGAAAATCGGACACCACCTCGGAGAGCAGGATCAGCCGATAGTCGCGGCGCAGATCCTCCATCGTCGCAAAGACGTCGCGCTGGATAATGCGGACATCCAGCACTTCCCGTTGGGCCTCCGCGCGAATGATGTCGGCGAACCTTGGGGTCATCTCGACCGCATCCACCGGGTGGCCGCGTCGCGCCAAAGCCAGGGCGTTGCGTCCGGTCCCGGCGCCGATGTCGAGCACGGGATAGTTTCTGGGATCGGTGGTTTCGCCGGCCAGCGCCCACACCCGCGCGTCCGGCTCGGTGCCGAACAATGGCGGCTGCCGAGTGGCAAGCCAGTAGTCGTAGGCGCTCTCAATCGTCCACCATTCGGCTTTGACGTAGTAGTTCAACACCTTGCCGATGGGAGAGTCGTACGAGATGACGATCCTCGACCGTGGGGAGGCCGCGTACGCCTCGGCCAACTGGCCCTCCAACGCCGTCTTGAGCTGAGCAAGCTCGTCGGCAGTAAACCGAACGCCCACACCGGTAAAGACGGTGTCACACATCTTGACGTACTCGTCGATCATCCCGGGGGCGGCCGCCAGCGAGATCTGCCCGCTGACCACCGATCCCCGGTGCAAACGCCGGGCCATTCCTTCGCGCAACGTTGCGGGATCGATCGATGTGAGGGGCGGATCGTCCATCAGACTCTTCTACACCACCCAACACATCGGCGCGCCCTGATCGAGCGGATCTCGTGCTGTGGCACCGGGGATCCGACGAGCACGATGTGGCCGAAAGGAGTTCGGCAACAGCCCACCTGGATCAGTGGCGGGCGCTATCATCGCCGAAACCGGCCGCGTCATACGGAGTGTGAGGAAGATGAGCAGCCCAGTTGATAGCGGAGCCGGTGAGGCAACGGCAAGCGAGAAGTTCGTTCGCGCGGGCCGCGGCGGGTTGCCGGTCAAAGACGTCGGACGGCTGTTGCTGCGCTGCGCCGACCGGTCCGGCCTGGTGGCAGCGGTCAGCACCTTTCTGGCCGACGCGGGCGCCAACATCATCTCGCTGGACCAGCACTCAACCGAGCAGACCGGCGGAATATTCATGCAGCGCACGGTCTTTCATCTGTCCGGTTTGGCGGCTGCGCGTGATGGTTTGGCCCGCGACTTCGCCGAGCAGGTAGCCGAAAAATTCGGGATGGACTTCCGGCTCACCGAGGCGGCCAAACCCAAACGCGTCGCCATCATGGCATCGACCGAGGACCACTGCCTGCTAGATCTGTTGTGGCGCAACCGCCGTGGCGATCTCGACATGTCGGTGGTGATGGTGATCGCCAACCATCCCGACTTGGTCGACCAGGTCCGTCCGTTCGGCGCACCGTTCATTCATATCCCGGCCCATAAGGAGATTCGCGACGAGGCGGAACAACGCCAGATCGACTTGCTGCGCGGCAATGTCGATCTGGTCGTGCTGGCACGCTACATGCAGATCCTCACTCCGCGGTTCCTCAACGAGGTCGGCTGCCCGATGATCAACATCCACCACTCCTTTCTGCCGGCGTTCATCGGCGCCGCACCCTACCGACGGGCCAAAGAACGCGGCGTCAAGCTCGTCGGCGCGACCGCCCATTACGTCACCGCGGAGCTTGACGAGGGACCGATCATCGAGCAGGACGTCGTCCGGGTGGATCACCGCCACACCGTCGAGGACCTGGTGCGACTGGGGGCCGACGTCGAACGCGCCACCTTGTCCCGTGCCGTGCGGTGGCACTGCGAGGACCGCGTCATCCAATACGGCAACCAGACCGTCATCTTCTGAGCCTGGGCCAGGCAAAAGCTGCTAGGTTAACTCCCACCGCTGATCCGCGCGGTCGGGCGTACGGAAGGGTGTGCGGTGGGGACAGCACTGCTTGTCATCGCCGCGGCGCTTTTCATCGCGGCGGTCGTCGTCTTCGTCGCCGCGCTGCGCAAGCCCAAGGAACCTAGCTCGCGGGGCGCGCGCCAGGATCCGCTCGCATTCACCGCTGCGGCGCCGCAGTTCGGGCCACGCCAGCTCGGCCCCGGCGCGATTGTCAGTCATGGTGGCATCGACTACGTGGTTCGCGGCTCGGTCACCTACCGCGAGGGCCCGTTCGTGTGGTGGGAACACCTGCTGGAAGGCGGCGACGAGCCGATCTGGTTCAGCGTCGAGGACGACGACGGCCGGCTCAAGTTAGCGATGTGGACCAGCCGCAAAGACCTTCAGCTGCAACCCGGCGGCGAGCACGTGCTCGACGATGTGACCTATCAAGAGTCGGAGCGTGGTCACGCCGGCTACACCACCGAGGGCACGACGGGGCTGCCGGCGGCCGGTGACATGGACTTCGTCGACTACGCCAACGCCGGCGAGACCGAACTCCTCTCCTTCGAGCGCTGGGCGCCGGATATGCCGTGGGAGGTTTCGACCGGCAAGGCCGTGGTGACCGGCGAGCTCACCGTCTACCCAGCGCCGCCGGCCAGCGCGTAAGGCTCGAGAGGGTTCACGGAGGTGCCGCTCCATCAGCTGGCCGTATCCCCGGCCGACGTCAGCGGCGCGGGACTTGGACTGGCGCTCAACGCGCCCGCCCCTCCCCCGCTGGCCACCTGCCGACTGGACCACCCCGGCGGCGGCACGCTCGTCCTCGGCGTCCTCGGCGCGTCGCACGTCATCACCGTCGAGCACGCCAAGGGCGAGTTCTCCGAACAGGTCTCGTGCGACCTCGGCGGCGAGCTGCCCGAACACAGCGACGCACCCGGCTACCGCCTCGAATCCCGCACCGACCTTCACGACGAGCCGACCTTCCGCCGACTCGCGCAGCGTTTGCGCGAACGTTGCGCACGTGAAACCGGTTGGCTCGGCGGCACTTTCCCCGGCGACGACGCCGCGCTGACCGCACTCGCCGCCGAGCCCGACGATGCCGGCTGGCGCTGGCAGACTTGGCACCTCTATCCCGCCGCTTCCGGCGGCACCGTCGTCTACACCGCCAGCCGGTGGCGCCCATGAGCCGCAACCGCCTGTTCGTAATCGCCGTTGTGCTGGCCCTGACATCATTCGCCAGCCTGTTTTTCGGAATATCGTTGCAACGCAAAGATATCCGCTCGTATATCGCCTCCCACTACCGCGAATACTCCCGTGACGCAGACGGGACGCGGTATCGCTGCGAGGAATCGCCGGCAAAAGTGGCCAACACCCTCGCCGGCTACCAGAGCCCGGCGGCGCGCGCCTCCAACGCGGGCAGCCAGTATCTCCGTTACGACGACGCCATCGTGTCGGTCGGCCCGGACGGCCAACACCCGTGCAGCATCCGGGTCGAGGGTTTGGGCGGCGGATACAGCCACGGCGCGTTCATCTTTCTCGGTCCCGGCTTCTACCCAGGAGCTCCCTCGAGCGGCACCGGAGGCAGCTCCGGCGGCCCGGGCGGGACGAAATGACACCTAAACAAAGGAGACAGTGATGTACCTGGCGCTCGAGTTGGGAACCATCGACCTCAATCCAGTCGTCAAAGGCGTGATCGCCACCGTCTTGTATTTCGTCGTCGGCATGACCGTCCTGGTGCTCGGGTTCATCATGGTCGACGTGCTGACCCCGGGGAAGCTGCGCCAGATGGTGTTCGTGGACCGCCGCCCCAACGCCGTCATGCTGGCCTGCGCGATGTATATCGCGCTGGCCACCGTGATCATCACCGCGATCGCGAACAGCTACAGCCAGCTCGGTCAGGGGCTGGTGGGCGTGGCGGTCTACGGGCTCATCGGCGTTGTGCTGCAAGGCATCGCACTGCTGACACTGCACTTTGTGATACCGGGCAACTTCCATGAGCACGTCGACGAGCCGGAGCTGCATCCGGCGGCGTTCGCCACGGCGGTGATGCTGCTGGCCGTGGGAGGGGTGACCGCCGCCGCAGTGTCATGACATCCACCGAGACAGCGGCGCCGCTCCGCGGGCGCGCGGTGCTGCTGGCCGCAGTCGCTGCCTGCGCGGCATGCGGCATCATCTACGAACTGGCGCTGCTGACGTTGTCCGCAAGCCTCGACGGCGGCGGCATCGTCGCCACGTCGCTGATCGTCGCCGGCTACATCGCCGCGTTGGGCGCGGGGGCCCTGCTGGTCAAGCCGCTGCTGACGCGGGCAGCGATCACCTTCATCGCCATCGAAGCGCTGCTGGGCATCATCGGCGGGCTATCCGCGGCGGCGCTGTACGTGATGTTTTCGTTCATCGGGGGATCCTTGCTGGTGCTCGCGGTGGGCACCGCGCTGATCGGCGGTCTGGTCGGTGCCGAGTTGCCGCTGCTGATGACGCTGCTGCAGCAGCGGCGAACCGCCGCCACAGATATAGCCACCGACACGGGGCGGACGTTGGCCAATCTCACCGCCGCCGACTACCTGGGCGCGCTGATCGGCGGGCTGGTGTGGCCGTTCGTGTTGCTGCCGCATCTGGGCATGATCCGCGGCGCGGCGGCCACCGGCATCATCAACCTGGTCGCCGCGGCGATCGTCGCGATTTTCCTGCTGCGACAACTGGTTAGCGTCCGGCAGCTGATCACGGCGCTGTGCGCGCTGGCCGCGGCGCTGGGGCTGCTGGCCACGCTGCTGGTGCGTGCTCAGGACATCGAGACCACCAGCCGCCAACGGCTTTACGCCGACCCGATCATCGCCTACCGCCACTCGGCCTATCAGGAGATCGTGGTGACCCGTCGCGGCAACGACATGCGCCTGTACCTCGACGGCGGTTTGCAGTTCTCCACCCGCGACGAGTACCGCTACACCGAAAGCCTGGTCTATCCCGCGCTCGGTGGCCGAGCGCGGTCGGTGCTCGTGCTCGGCGGCGGCGACGGCCTGGCAGCCCGAGAACTGTTGCGCCAGCCCGGCATCGAGAAGATCGTGCAAGTCGAGCTCGACCCGGCGGTCGTCGACTTGGCCCGCACAACCATGCGCGGCGCCAACGGCGGCTCGCTGGAAAATCCACGCGTCAACGTCATCGCCGACGATGCGATGACCTGGCTGCGCGGCCCGCACTCGGGGTTGTTCGACGCGGTGATCGTGGATCTTCCCGACCCGGACACGCCGGTGCTGGGCCGGTTGTATTCGACCGAGTTCTACGCGCTGGCTTCGCGCGCGCTGGCACCCGGCGGGCTGATGGTGGTCCAATCGGGCAGCCCGTATTCGACGCCAATCGCGTTCTGGCGCACGGTTTCCACGATCAAGGCCGCTGGCTACGCCGTCACGCCCTACCACGTTTACGTCCCGACGTTCGGCGACTGGGGCTTTGCCTTGGCGCGCCATGGTGGCGAAGCGCCGCCACCCACGATGCCGCCCAACGCGCCACCGCTGCGCTTTCTCAGCCCGTCGGTGCTCGACGCCGCCACCGTCTTCGCCGACGACGTGCGACCCCGCACGCTCGAGCCGTCGACTCTCGAACACCCGCGGGTTGTCGAGGACATGCGCCACGGCTACGACTGATTGCCCGACTGACTAGCTACTCCTCGTCGAGCGCTGCCAGCACCTCGTCGGAGATATCGATATTGGTGTAGACGTTCTGCACGTCGTCGCTGTCTTCCAGCGCGTCGACCAGCCTGAACACCTTGCGCGCTCCGTCGACGTCGACCGGCACGCTCACCGACGGCTGGAAGCTGGCCTCGGCGGAGTCGTAGTCGATTCCCGCGTCCTGCAACGCAGTCCGGACCGCCACCAAATCGCTTGGCTCCGATATGATCTCGAAGCTGTCATCGAGGTCGTTGACGTCCTCGGCACCGGCCTCCAGAACGGCGGTCAGCACGTCGTCCTCCGTCAGTCCATTCTTCTCCAGGGTCACAACACCCTTGCGGGAGAACAGATATGACACCGACCCCGGGTCGGCCATCGTGCCGCCGTTGCGGGTCATCGCCACCCGGACCTCGCTGGCCGCGCGGTTGCGGTTGTCGGTCAGGCACTCAACCAACACCGCCACTCCGTTCGGCCCGTAACCCTCGTAGGTGATGGTTTGCCAGTCCGCGCCGCCGGCTTCCTCGCCGGCGCCGCGCTTGCGGGCCCGTTCGATGTTGTCGTTGGGCACCGACGTCTTCTTGGCCTTCTGGATGGCGTCGTACAGCGTCGGGTTGCCCGCGGGATCACCGCCACCGGTGCGCGCGGCGACCTCGATGTTCTTGATCAGCCGGGCGAATTCCTTGCCACGGCGCGCGTCTTTGACGGCCTTCTGGTGCTTGGTGGTGGCCCATTTGGAATGGCCGCTCATCGGCGTATTACCTCTTCTGTCGCTCTCAAGTTCGCCTGACGAGTCTACGTGGGCAGCAGCACCAACTACGCATCAGCTCCCTTCCACCCCGGCAGCCTCACCATCCCCAAACGCCACACGAAATCGCTCAGAGGCGGGCAGAACGAACACCCTGTTGCCTCATGTCGATATGCCCGCGACGGTATTCGTTGCCTCATGTGCCGGATGCCCGCGACAATTGGTTCGTTGCCTCGCTTGCGGGTGCCCGCATGGGCGGGGCTTTGCGCGTGGGTCCGGCCTTGGTGATGGCC
>DATFYT010000252.1:0-20184 GCA_035314925.1 Mycobacterium sp.
GGTTCTCAGCATGTTGAGTTGGCCGCGCCGCGCGACCCGTCTCCGCAACGGCTGAAGAACGGAGACACCATCCCGCTGCAGAACTCCTCGGCGTATCCGACCATCGAGCAAACGTTGGCCAGTCTCGCGATGATTTTGCGCGGCGGAGGCATCCCGAACCTCGAGGTGATTCAGAACGAGGTCAACAATATCTTCAGCGGTCGCGGGCCGCAGATCCGTGCGTTTCTCGGCAAGCTGGACACCTTTACCGCCGAGCTCAACCAACAACGCGACGACATCACCCACGCCATCGACTCCACCAACCGGCTGCTGGCCTATGTGGCCAACCGGTCGGACGTCCTGGACCGCGTGTTGACCGAATTCCCGCCGCTGATCACGCATTTCGCCGACAAGCAACAACTACTGATCAACGCCACTGATGCGCTGGGCCGCCTCAGCCAGGCTGCCGACCTTTACCTGTCCGAAACCCGGGGCCCCCTCCATCAGAACCTGCAGCTGCTGCAGTGCCCATTGAAGCAACTGGTCCGCGCCGCGCCGTATGTGCTCGGCTTTCTGAAGATATTCGCCACCGTACCGTTCGACATCGACACCGCTCCGAAGCTGATTCGAGGCGACTTCATGAACGCCTCGCTCAACCTCGACACGACGTTGTCGACCGTCGATAACGCGTTCCTCACCGGGACCGGGTTGTCCGGCGCATTGCGGGCGCTAGAGCAGTCGTATGGCCGGGATCCGGCAACGATGATTCCCGACGTCCGCTACACGCCCAACCCCAACGATGCCCCCGGCGGACCACTGGTGGAGAGGGCGACATGCTGACCCGTTACATCAAACGCCAGCTGGCCCTGTTCAGCATCATCACGGTGGTCGCGCTGGTGGTGCTGGGCTGGTATTACCTGCGCCTTCCGAGCTTGGTGGGTATCGGCCAGTACCAGCTGAAGGCCGACCTGCCGGCGTCGGGTGGTCTCTATCCGACGTCCAACGTGACCTATCGCGGTATCACCATCGGTAAGGTCACCGACGTCGAGCCGACCGAGCAGGGCGCCCAGGCGACGATGAGCATCGATAGCAGCTACAAGATCCCGGTCGATGTGTCGGCGAACGTGCATTCGGTATCGGCGGTCGGTGAGCAGTATCTGGACCTGGTGTCAGTGGGCAACCCGGGCAGGTTCTTATCGCCCGGGCAGACCATCACCAAGGGCACGGTGCCCAGTCAGATCGGGCCGGCGCTGGACACCGCCAACCGTGGGCTGGAGGTGCTGCCCAAGGAGAAGATCAGTCAGTTGCTCGACGAGACGGCGCAAGCGGTCGGCGGGTTGGGTCCGGCGCTGCAACGGCTGGTCGACTCCACCCAGGCGATCGCCGGCGACTTCAAAACCAACATCGGTGACGTCGACGACATCATCCAGAACTCCGCCCCGATCCTGGACAGCCAGGCCACTTCCCGTAGCGCGATCGAGCGCTGGGCGCACAACCTGAACGTCTTGGGCGCGCAGGCCGCGGAAAAGGACCAGAACCTGAAAGACGTGCTGTCGAAGGCGGCACCGACCGCCGATGATCTCAACGCGGTGTTCAGCGACGTCCGGGAGTCGCTGCCGCAGACGCTGGCCAATCTCGCGGTCGTGATCGAGATGCTCAAGCGCTACAACCCCGGCGTCGAGCAGGTGCTGGTGCTCTTGCCGCAGCTTGCTTCGATCGTCCAGGCGATTTCCGCGCCGTTCGAGAAAGAGCACCTGGCTGCGCTGGACCTCGGACAGTCGATCAACTACCCGCCGGGATGTATGACGGGGTGGCCTTCAGCGGCGGAGTGGCGGTCGCAGGCGGACACCAGCTTGGCGCCCCTGGTGGAAGGAGCGTACTGCAAAATCCCGCAGGACGACCCTTACAACGTGGTGCGCGGAGCGCGCAACATTCCATGCATGGACGTCCCGGGTAAACGAGCGGCCACGCCGAAGGAGTGCCGCAGCGGCAAACCTTACGTGCCGCTCGGCACCAACCCGTGGTACGGCGACCCGAACCAGATCCGGAACTGCCCGGCGCCCGGTGCTCGCTGTGACCAGCCGGTAGATCCCGGCCACGTGATCCAGGCCCCGTCGATCAACAACGGTCTGAACCCGCTGCCGGCCAATCGGCTGCCGCCGGGAGGGTTGACGCCGCCGCCGATCAGCGATCCGCTGCAGCGGCCGGGTTCGGGTAGCGTGCAGTGCAACGGGCAGCAGCCCAACCCGTGCATCTACACTCCGGGCGGGGGTCCGCCCACCGCGGTCTATAGTCCGCTGAGCGGTCAGGTGACCGGCCCCGACGGATTGAAATACTCCGTCAATAACTCGAGCCAAACAGGAGACGACGGATGGAAGGAGATGCTGGCGCCAGCCGGCTGAACCCCGCCGATACCGACGACTCGTCGTCAGAACCCCACGAAGCCGAGCAGACCAGCACCGAAACAACCGCCGAGGGTCTCGCGGAGACGGAAGCCGAGGATGTATCTGAGGCTGAAGTCGACTTGGATACCGAGACGGACGCCGAGGATGTATCTGAGGCTGAAGTCGACTTGGATACCGAGACGGAAGCCGAGGATGTATCTGAGGCTGAAGTCGACTTGGATACCGAGACGGACGCCGAGGATGAATCCGAAGGGGGAAGCCCTCTCGTTGTTGGGGTGAACCCCTCGCGCCTGGGCCGCGGGTGGTTGATCGGCATCACGGCAGCACTTCTCGTGCTCGCCGGCGGCGTCGGTACCGGTGGCTATTTCGCGCTGCGCGCCAACCAGGAAAGCCAGGCCATCGCGCGCCACGACGTGGAGGCCGTGCAGGCCGCAAAGGATTGTGTCGTGGCAACCCAGGCGCCGGATGTCAATGCGATGACCGCTGGCGCGCAGAAGATCATCGACTGCAGCACCGGAAGTTTCCGTAGCCAAGCGGTGCTGTACAGCAGCCTGTTCGTCGAGGCCTATCAGGTTGCCAACGTTCACACCCAAGTGTCCGATATGCGTGCTGGGGCAGAACGCAACTACGACGACGGTTCGGTCGATGTGCTAGTGGCATTCCGCGTCAAAGTGTCCAACAGTCAGACGCAAGACCGAGAAATCGGCTACCGATTGCGGGTGAAGATGGCACCCGCTGAGGGCCAATACCGGATTGCCAACATTGACCAGGTGGCGAAGTGACGGCGGTGGTCGAGCAGACCGAGACCACGCCGGAAATCGAAGCAGCAGCACCGAATAACCTGGCGCGCTGGCACATCCGCGCGGCTGCGTTCATCGTTGATGTGTTGCCTGGCGTTGCGGTGGTAGCGACGCTGTTGTTGGTCTGGTTGGCCGTGCCGCTGCACAGCACGTCGTGGTGGCTGTGCGGTTACGTCCTGGCGGCCGTGATTCTGCTGACCTTGATTAACCGGGTGGTGTGGCCGGCGAACCGTGGTTGGAGCCTGGGCCGTGCCCTTATGGGGATCGTGGTCGTTCGCCCTGATGGGACCTCCGCGGGACTCGGCCGGCTGTTGTTGAGAGACTTCGCCCACCTGCTCGACACCATCTCGGTATTCGTGGGCTGGCTGTGGCCGCTGTGGGATGCGCGCCGGCGGACCTTCGCCGACTTGCTGCTCCGCACCGAGGTGCGCCGCGTCGAACCGAATCAGCGGCCCGGCAAGATCCGCCCGCTCATCGCAATCATCGTGGCGGCTGCGGCGCTGCTGTGCATCGGCGGTCTCGCGTTGAGCTTCACGGTGGTCTACCTGCAGGATCGGCGTTCCGACCAGACACGCGCTGCGATCCAGGCGCGGGGACCGAAGATCGTCGCAGAGATGCTGACCTACGATCCAAAATCGCTGCACGAGGATTTCGCCCGGGCTCAATCACTGACGACAGAAAAATACCGGGCGCAGTTGGTCCCACAGCAGGAGTCAGTGCAAAAGGGCCACCCCCTCGTCAACGAGTATTGGGTGACCAACAGCGCGGTACTGTCCGCAACGCCGGATCGGGGGACGATGCTGCTCTTTCTGCAGGGTCACCGCGGCGGAGGCAATGAGCAACGCCTCATCACTGCCACCGTTCGGGTTTCGTTCGTCAAGGGCGCAGGCGAGCGTTGGCTCGTCGACGACCTGACCGTCGTGACCAAACCCAGACCGCCCAAGGGTGAAAAATGAGCCCGCGGCGCCGAATTCAGCCTGGCGAAGAGCCGCTCCTCGTCGAGCAGGTACCGAAAACGTCGCTGTGGTCGCGGTTACCGTTGCGGCGGTTGAGGTTACCGCGCCACTGGTGGAAACCGTCGCGACGGTGGGCCGTGCCTATAGCGATGGCTGTCGCCGTGCTGCTCGCGGCAGGCGCAATCACGGCGTCCTCGTTCATCCTCGTCAACCACAGATCGCACCACCAGGTAGCGATGAAGGAAGTCGACGTGCTCGGCTTCGCTCGATCGTTCATGACAGGCTTCACGTCGCTGGATCCGTTTCACGCCAACGATTATGTTGATCGGTTGTTAGCACAGGCCACCGGCGATTTCGCCAAGCAGTACCGGGAAAAGGTGAACGAGGTCCTCATGAACGTCGCCCAAGCGGAGCCGACCAAGGGCACCGCTCTGGATGCCGGGGTGGAAAGGTGGAACGACGACGGCAGCGCAAACGTACTGGTGGCTACCGAAGTCACGTACAAGTCTCCCGACGGAAAGCAAACAATCGAGAGCACAAATCGTTGGGTGTTAACCGCTCAGCGGGAAGGCGACCAGTGGAAGATCAGCAGTCTCCAGCAAGTGATCTGACAGACGAGACCCTCGATAGCCGGTCGGGGGATGATGCGTCCGTCGAAATCGACGCTGCTGGAACCGAAGTCGAGCAGCCCGATACGGAAGTGCCCGAGGATCAATCCACGATCGACCCGGTTGCAGACGACGAAACCGGCGATGACAAAGACGATCTTGGCGTGCGGGCAAGGCGACCGGCCGGCAGGCGCCTGGGCATCGCGGTTGTCGTCGCGGCCGCATTGTTCATCGGCTGCACGGCTTTTGCAGCGGCGATGGTCCAGCCGTATCTGGTTGATCGCGCCACTGTGAACACCAAGCTGCAGATCGCGCGGACCGCGGCCAACGCCATCACCACGCTGTGGACCTACACACCGGAAAATATGGATACGCTTGCCGACCGGTCGGCGAAATATCTCAGCGGCGATTTCGAGGCCCAGTACCGCAAATTCCTTGATGCGATCGTCGCGCCCAACAAACAGGCGAAAGTCACCAACAGCACGGTAATCACCGGGGCCGCAGTGGAATCACTGAACGGCACGGATGCCACCGCCATCGTCTACACCAACACCACGTCCCACACTCCGGCCACCAAAGAGATGCCATCGCTGAAGTACTTGTCCTATCGGCTGGTCATGAAACGCGACCATGCGCGATGGCTGGTCACCAGGATGACGACCATCACCTCGCTGGATCTCACCCCGCAGACCTAACGCCATGGCCGCTGACGTGATGGCCTCGCCGGTATCGGACCGACTGACGGTTACAGCGTTGCTGCTGTTGACGTTTGCGACCGGGCTGGTCGATGCGATCAGTGTGCTGATACTCGGTCACATCTTCGTCGCGAACATGACCGGCAACCTCATCTTCCTCGGGTTCTGGTTCGTCCCCCGGGCGGGCTTCGATCTGACCGCAGCAATCGTCGCGTTCGTCGGGTTCCTCACCGGCACGGTCATCGGTGGCCGGTTGGCCCGCCATCTCGGCGCGCATACCCGCCGGTGGCTCACCACATCGCTGGGCATCGAAGTGGTCTTGTTGACCGCGTTGTCGATCCTGACCGGCACCGGCGTGCTGAGCTACCAAGCCAACACCAAACTGATCCTGATTGCCGGGCTCGCAGTAACATTCGGCGTCCAGAATGCCACCGCGCGCCAGTTCGGCATCCAAGAGCTCAGCACCACCGTGCTGACGTCGACGGTCGTCGGCCTCGGTGTCGACAGCAGGCTGGCGGGCGGCACGGGTAAGCGTGAAAAGCTGCGCTATGGAGTCATTTTCGCGATGTGCGGGGGCGCCCTCGTCGGTGCCACGATGTCGCGGTTCACCGTCGCTCCGGTATTCGCCGCGGCCGCCGCGGTGGTGACGGTCAGCCTGCTGATCTTCCGGTTCGGGTCCGAACGCACCGCCAGCGGAAACTAGTTGAACGCGAGCCAGCTGGGCAGTGAGCGCTCGTGCGAGTCGCAAAGAACCTGGTAAGTATCGCAATTACCCTTCGGGACGCCGGCCCCGGCCCACATGCCACCGGTGTCGCGGCGTAACACGATCGCCGATGACCCACCGCCGTCGAGCAACACGGCGGTGTCGCTGCCCAAGCCGCGGAACAAGTCCTGAATGTTGTCCGGCGTGTAGCTGCCCCCTTGAAAGACGTACATCTCGTCTCGCGGCTTCGAATAGGCCAGCGCCGTGCGCGCCGCGCTGGGACCGCCGTCGTTGAGCTGGCCGGTGTTGCCTGGAGATAACAGCCCGAGCCCGCTCACCGCGACGAACGAGTCGCCCCGACCTACCAAGTCGTTCACGACCGACGTGGCAGCGTCGTAGTCATGGCCGTCCCTGCCACCCCTGGGCCACAACACCGTTGGCGCGCCGTGCGTGGGCAGGACCATCGTCGCCAACGCGCTCCAGTTCTCACTTCCGCCGGAGAGGCCTTGCTTACCGGCATAGGGAATCGTGCCGGTGACCGCCTGATTGGCCCGGCCCTGGCCGTGGGTGTTGTCGACGTAGGCTCCCAGCGGTGAGCTGCAGCCCGTGGACCGCCACGAACCGCCCTTCTGTCCGCGGATGTCGAAGAAGTTGGCATTGATGGCGATCGTTGGCTGGCCCATCACTTGCCACGCCTGCACGGGAGCGTAGGTCTCCGACGCTTGCATCAACCCGTCCCCCGTCCGGGCTCGGGGATCGCGTTCGCAACGTGCCTGGACCCCGCGATGGCTGTCGACCAGCAGATGCGGTGAAAGCCGTTGCGAGGCACCTTTGATGATCATCAGGTGGCCACCGCTGTTCCCGTCGTACCAGCTGCCCCCGGCGTTGAGCATCGGTGCCGGATGCCCGCCGCCGAAGTTGTACACCAGGTAGGAACCCTGGGTATTGGCGATGGCAGCGGCCAGCAGTTCGCGGGACTCGGCGCGCGCGACGGGCTGCCCGGTGCTGGTGGTCAGCGCCAGGCACAGCGTCATCCCGGCGCAGCAAGCTGCGGTGCGCCGGAAGGCGGCGGCGAGAGACGGCACGGTTGCCCTTTCGGCGCGAAAGTTGGTGCAACCAGCACAGCATTAAACTCAGCAATAACACAGAAAAGGCGGATCACAGTCGCGTGACGGTTTAGGCGCGGTCCAATTACGTTCGGCCGCTGGGAATTTGCAGCTACTCGTTCGCGTCCGTCGATGTCGTCGCCTCGGCGGTAGGAGCCGATCCGGGCGGAGGCGTGGCCCCAGTCGTCGCCGTCGCCTCGAGCCCCGACGGAATCCGGTGATAACCGCGGCGGTCGTAGAGGTAGGTGATGACGGCGCCCAGCAGCAAACCGATCACCAGCCCGATGGCGGTCATCATCAGCGCCCGCGACAATCCGGCGTCGGCTTGGCCGTCGAGATACAGCAGCGCCCGCGTGCCCAGGAAGACTTGGTGCATCGGCTCGAAATTCGCCAGCCAGCCGAAGAATTGCGGCGCCGCCTGCAATGGCACCGTGGCACCTGCCGACGGCAACCCGAGTATCACGAAGACGAACATGCTGACCAGCAGACCCAGTGCGCCCAGTACCGCTATCAGCGACGTGGACGTGATACCGACCGCCGCGATCGCGAATGCCCCGTAGAGCCACAATGGCACGGCGTGCTGGACCGGCATGCCGAGTTTGGCGGCGATCAACATGTAGGCACCCGACGTCAGCACCGCTAGCACGATCATCAACGCCCATTTGATCAACAGCGTGCGGAGTCGCGAGATCTTCACCTGTTCGGCGAACCGATAGACCGGACCGAATTCGGCTGGTACGAAGCCGAGCATCGAGTCCACCAGCATGCTGATCACGATGCTGCCGGTGAAGCCGGCCAGCAGTAGCAACAGCGCGTAGTAGAACGCCGAAAGACCATTGCCGGTGCCGTCCGGTAGCGGATTGTGCACGGTGGACTGGACTTCGATGGGGTTCCCGAGCATCAACGTCAAAGCAGCGGGCACCGGCCTATTGCCCAGCTGCTGTACAACTTGTTGCGAAAGTCGTTGCCCTATGAGGTGATCAACCAGCGTGACGGCCCGACTGAGCGTCTGCCCGGCAATGCTGGCCCCGAGGGTGCCTGCTCGCGGGTTCGTCGAAACGATGATGACCGACCGCTCGACGCGTCCCGGGTCTACTGCGCTTTTCGCGTAGGCCTGCAGCTTGGAGGAGAAGTTCGGGGGTATCACCGCGACGCCGTAAATCTGAGCCGTGTCCAGTTGGTGCTTGGCGTCGTCGTGGGACAGCACGCGGACGTCGTATGCGTCGTCCTTCGCAAAATTCGACAGCAATCCCTTGACGACTTGTGCGCCCGTCGGCCCGGCATCCTCGTTCACAACGGCGATCGGGAAATGCCGCAGGTTGGTCATCGGGTTCAAGATTCCGCCGAGGTAGAAAGCGGCGAGCGCGCTCAACACGGCCAGCGTGATGACGATCGGAACGGTCCAGAACCGCACCGTCCGCGTCGCTTTCGGGTTGGCCAGGCCGGAGGGGGCTGGACGATACTGGGGGAGGGCGGCGGCGGCGTCGCCGGGCGTGGCATCAGGTGCTGCGTGACGGGAGTGGGATTCAGACATGACGGGCTCCTGTTCGTCCGCGCCCACCCTATGACGCCGGTCGCGGTGTTGGTGCTTACGCCGCGATATTCTTCAGGCCAGGAGGCGTGGCTGCGTTAGCCGCCGAGCGCCGCGTGCATCTCCCAGACAAGGATTTCGCTCGCCTGGTCGGCCATCACCCGGATGCCGTTCGCGGCGGTGAACCGCACGGCGTCACCTTCGGCCAGCTCGGCACCGTTGTCGGTGGCCGGCATGGTCAGCCGGCCGCGCTCGACGAACAGGTGAAGGTAGGGCGCCGCCGGTAACTCGAGGCTCTGGCCGCTGTCCAGCCGCGCGCCGCGCAATGCCGCCGACCGGTTGTGGATGGTGATGGCCGCGTCGTGCCCGGGCATGCCCGAGGCGATCGTCGCCAGGCGGCCGTCGAGCAGCTCGTCGGCGATCTCACTCTGTTGGTAGCCCGGGGCGATTCCCGAAACGTCGGGCGGCACCCACATTTGGATGAAGCGCACCGGGTCGGTGGTCGAATCGTTCTTCTCCGAGTGCAAGATGCCGGTGCCCGCCGACATCCGTTGGGCCAGGCCGGGATAGACGACTCCGCTGTTGCCGGCGGAGTCGCGATGCGCCAGCGAGCCATCCAACACCCAGGTCACGATCTCCATGTCGCGGTGCGGGTGGGTGTCAAAACCGGCACCCGGTTGCACCACGTCGTCGTTGTTCACCAGCAGCACGCCGTGGTGAGTGTTCGTCGGATCGTAGTGGTCGCCGAACGAAAATGAGTGCTTAGAGTGCAGCCACGACGTCGTGGTGACTGCGCGGGCGGCGGCACGCCGAATCTCCACCTTGGCAGGCATGCCTTCCAGGCTAGCCCCGTGCCCTACCAGTCCTCCTCGGTGTAGCGGATGACACCGCGAATGTTCTTGCCGTCCAGCATGTCCTGATAGCCCTGGTTGATGTCTTCGAGCCGATAAGTGCTGGTCACCATCTCGTCGATCTTGAGCAGACCGGACTTGTACAGTCCCACCAGTCGGGGTGTCTCGACATGCGAGTTGCCTCCGCCGAAGATGTTGCCCTTTAACGTCTTCTGCAGCATCGTGAACAAGAACAAGTTGAGTTTGACGTCGACGTCCAGCATCGACCCCATGCCCGTCAGCACGCAGGTGCCGGTCTTGGCGGTCAAGATCATCGCCTCTTCGACCATCTCACCGCGCATCTCGCCGACTGCGATGATGACCTTGTCGGCCATCAGCCCATAGGTCAGGTCGATCATCGGCGCGATGGCGGAGAACATCGATTCGTAGACATGGGTGGCGCCGAATTTAATGGCCTGCTCGCGTTTGAAGTCGACCGGATCGATGGCGATGACGTGCTTGGCGCCGGAGAGCACGGCGCCCTGCAGCGCACTCATCCCAATCCCGCCGACGCCGACGATCGCGACGGTCTCGCCCGGCGCAACCTGGGCGACGTTGGTGGCCGAGCCGAATCCGGTCGGTACTGCGCAACCCAGGATGGCGGCTGATTCGAACGGCACGACGGGATCGATCTTCACCACCGAATCCTTGTGCACGGTCATGTACGGCGCGAAGGTGCCCAGCAGGTTCATCGGCGAGACGTCGTGAGACCCGGCCCGTACCCGGCTGGTGCCGTCGGCGATGGCCTTGCCGCCGAGCAACATAGCGCCCCGGTCGCACAGCGAGCGGAAGCCCTTCAGGCACGGCGGGCATTCGCCGCATGCCGGGATGAAGGCCAGGATGACGTGGTCGCCCTCGGCGATGCCGGTGACTCCCTTGCCGACCTTGGTGACGACGCCGGCGCCTTCGTGGCCGCCGAGTGCGGGCAGCCCGATCGGCGTGGCCCCGGTCGTCAGGTGGTAGTCGGAGTGGCACATGCCTGCGGCATGCATTTGGATCTGGACTTCGTCTGCGACGGGATCGCCGACGTCGATCTCGTCGATACTGAACCCGGAATTGAGCTCCCAGAGAAGCGCGCCTTTGGTCTTCACCCGAGCGATCCTAGCCAACAAACCGGAACGCGTTACAAAACGGGCTGCGTTATGCAGTTTGAACTGCGTAAATAGCCGCCTACATGGTCTTGTGCGGTACGCCGATCGTCAGCCCGCCGTCGACGACGAACTCGCCGCCGGTGGAGTACGACGACTCGTCAGAGGCCAGGTAGACGACGCAGGCGGACACCTCGCCGGGATCGGCGCCGCGACCCATCGGGATCTGCAGGAAGTCCTCGGGGACGCCGGCTGTCATCTGGGTCCGAATCAGCCCGGGGCAGATCGAGTTGACCCGGATGTGGTGTTGCGCTAACTCCAACGCCGCGGCCTTGGCCAGGCCGCGCACCCCGAATTTCGAGGCGACGTAGCCGTAGAGCCCCGGGCTGCCGCGCAGGCCCTCGACCGACGAGATATTGATGATCGAACCACCGCCGGCCGCGGTCATCGGCTCGACGGCGGCCTGCATGCCCAGAAACGTGCCGGTGAGGTTGACGTCGATGATCTGCTGCCAGTCAGCCAGCGGGAAGTTCTGCAGGGTATTGCCGTTGAGGATGCCGGCGTTGTTCACCAATACGTTGAGCGTGCCGAATTCGCGCACCGCCACGTCGGCGGCCGCCTTCCACTGATCGGGCTGCGTCACGTCGAGGTGGACAAACCGCGCGGCGTTGCCCAATTCCTTTGCCAGCGCGTCGCCTTCGTCGTCAAGGATGTCGCCGACGACGACCCTGGCGCCTTCGGCGACCAGCGCCCGCGCATGCGAGGCGCCCATACCTCGTGCGCCGCCACTGATCAGTGCAACTTTTCCGTCTACGCGTCCCATGGCGGGTCAGGCTACCCCGGGCCGCAGCAGCGTCTGGGCGTGCCCGAGCGCGGCGTCGAGCTCGGAAAGAGTCAGCTCGTCGCGGCCGCCCAAGTGGATCTCGATCTGGTACTCCGGCTGGCCGTCGCGCCCGAAGATCGGCAGCACGACGAATTCCGTTGACGCCAAGTCTGTTTCGAGTACATGCGTTACAGACTGCAGCGTCACCATCGTCATCAACGTGCTGAGCTCCCGCGTCACCTGGGCAGTCGGCTCCAACGATGCCAGCACCGCGGTGAGCCGATCGTGCAGCGAGGTGTGAGCCGAATCGAACCGCCAGGCCCCGTAACCCCGGTCCCGTATCTCGGCAAGCACCAGCCGATGTGCGGTGATATCGGCCTGCGTGAGCCGCGGCGTGACCCGCCGCAGCCAGGCGTCGACGGCCTCGTCGTCCCGCCAGGCCATCGCCACCAGGCCGAACGGCGGTCCGATAGGAAAGCGATGGCCGACGGCGTGCTCACCATCGGTGCCGTGGCCGATCGCGTCGACGGTGATCAGGTGCGTCTGCCCGATCTTGGACATCGAGCAGCCCGCACCCAGCGTGGCGTGCAGGAAGCCGAGTGCGTCACGGCCGCGGTCCAGCAGCGGGAATTGCGCTCGCAGGCCGTGCACCAGCCCGAACAACCCGCTGCCCAGCGTGTAGCGGCGATCGTCGCGCCGGGTCACCCAGGTGCGCCGCTCGAGTTCGGCCAGCACCAGGGCGCACGTCGAGGTGCTGATCCCGCAGATTTTGGCCAGTTCGGCTGACGTCCGGCCGCCCGGTGAATCCGACAGTGTCTCAAGCACATCCATCACCCGTCCGGTGGGCGGCGACTTGGCCGCCCCGGCCGCACGCGGGGGCACTGTTGACGAATCCATCGCCATCTTCCTACCATCCGTCCGAAATCTAATACCTCAATTCCTAATATTAGGAGCTGCAATGTACAAGGTCGGCGTGTGGGGTCCGGGCTCCATGGGGTTGATTGCCCTGCGCGGGGTCATCGACCACCCACAGCTGCAACTCGTCGATGTCGTCGTGCACAGCGATGCCAAGGCCGGTCGGGACGCGGGTGAGTTGTGCGGCATCGGCCCGGTGGGCGTCAGGGCGACGCAAGAGCCGGAGGGAATCCTGGCCGGCGACGCCGACGTGGTGGTCTATGCCGCGGCGGCCAACCTGCGGCCGGCGGAGGCGATCGCGGACATGGCGGCGCTCCTGCGGGCCGGTAAGAACGTGGTGTCTTGCTCGGTGGTGCCGCTGGTCTTTCCGGACGGCGTCGACGCGGTCTTCACCGAGCCGCTGCGCGCGGCCGCAATCGACGGTGGAGTGTCCTTCTTCACTACCGGGATAGACTCTGGATTCGCCAACGATGTTCTGCCGCTGGTGCTTACCGGGGTCTCGCGAGTCATCGAATCCGTTCGGATGACCGAGATGTTCAACTACGCGACCTACCCCGACAAGGATGCGGTCTACGAGATCCTCGGGTTCGGCAAGCCGCCCGAGGAGACGCCATTCGCGGCCACACCGGGGGTGTTCACGTTTGGCTGGGGCCCGGTGCTGCATCAGCTCGCCGCCGGGCTGGGCGTGAAGATCGACAACATCGACGAGAACGTCGAGCGGGTCGCCGCCGAGGAATCATTCGACACCCCGACCGGCCACATCGCCGCAGGCACGATCGCCGCGATGCGGTCCACCCTGACCGGATACGTCGATGGCACAGCGAGATTCGTCATCGACCACGTCACCCGTATGCGCGACGACATCGCCCCCGACTGGCCGCAGCCGCATATCTCCATTGAGCCCAAGGATCTCGGATTCGGGTTGGCGTCCGGACGCGGTTTGTACCGCGTCGAGATCGAGGGTTCGCCGAGCATGCGCTGCGAGTTCGAGATGGCCGACGACCGCGATCACGACCTCGGTGCGCGGATGGCCGGCGCATCTCGGATGGTCAACGCCATCCCGGCCGTGTGCGACGCGCAGCCAGGTCTGCTGTCAGCGCTGGATCTGCCGCTGGTCACTGGTGCGGGGCTGGTCCGGTCGGTCCCGGGGCCGTCACCGGACAGTCGACTCTTCTAGTTTGGGGGTCGAGTGGCCAGTTAACGCACACGTTTGGCGATTTCCCGTGGCATAACTGGCCACTCGACAGACTTGTCAGACCCGGGTGTCAGCCTGAGCGCATGGGGGAGCAGCCCTGGCCGTTCATCGGTACGGAAGCGCTAGCCGCTGGGCGCGTCACCAGGCGCACACTGCGCAGCCAATATCAGCCGGTCTACCGCAACGTCTACGTGCCCAACGGGCACGAGCTGACCGCTGTCACCCGCGGAGTTGCCGCCTGGCTGTGGTCTGGACGCACGGCGACCGCCGCCGGTTTGTCGGCAGCTGCCTTGTACGGCACACGATGGATTGACGCGAACCTTCCTGCAGAGCTGTATCGGCGCAACGGGAAGCCGGCCGACGGGATCGTCATCCATCGCGACGAGCTGTGGGACGACGAAGTCTGCACAGTTCGCGGAATACCCGCTACCACACCGGCGCGGACTGCGTTCGATGTCGGGCGCCGAAAAGGCTTGTTATCCGTCCTGACTCATGTCGATGCGCTGGCCAATGCTACCAAGTTGAAAGCCGTTGAGGTCGAGGACTTGGTCCAAAGACATTCCCGCGCCCGCGGTTTGGTCCAGTTGCGCCAGGTGCTTCGGTTGATGGACGGCGGCGCCGAATCTCCTCAGGAAACCCGGACCCGACTCTTGCTGGTGCGCTCGGGATTGCCCAAGCCGGAGACACAAATCGTGGTGCTGGACAAGTTCAATTATCCGTTCGCACGTTTAGACATGGGGTATCGCGAATGGAAGGTCGGTATCGAATTCGACGGTGCACAACATTGGACCGACCCTGCACAACGCACAGCCGATATTGACCGTCACGCCGAACTTGCCGCGCTGGGCTGGCTGATCATCCGGGTCGGTAGCGATCTTCTTCGGTATCGTCCCGAGGTCGTCGTGGCCCGGGTGTGTGCCGCGCTTCGTCAGGCCGGTGCCGAATGGCCAGTTATTGCACGGATTTTGCGGGACCTTGTGGCATAACTGGCCACTCAACGGGTCAAAGGTGCGTCGGCAGGCCGAATTTCGCAAACAGCGTGGTGTCCAGGAACGCCACCACATGGGACACCCCGTCGGTGCCCATGTCCAGCACATGCAGCTGGAACGGCACGTGGTGCTCGCCGTCGCGCATGTACATCGCCGCGGCGGGCTGACCGTTGGCGGTCAACGGGATCAGGCGCATATCGCCGGGCGTCTGCGCGGGGCATTGCTGATGGATGAGCGCGATGATTGCCCGAGGGCCTTGATACCAGCCGACGAATGGTGGCATCTCCCAGATGGCCTCGCGGGTGAACAACTCCGTCAGCCGGTCGATGTCGTAGGCCTCGAAAGCCGCGATGTAGCGCGTCAGCCGGTCCTGTGCGTCCGCCGAATCCGGCGCGGCCAAACGGTCCTCGGAGCTGGGCCCGGCAGCTTTCAGTTGCGAACGCGCGCGCTGCAGCAGGCTGTTCACGGCGGCCGTGCTGGCGCCGATCGCATCGGCCACTTCGGCGGCCTTCCACTGCAGCACGTCGCGCAGCACCAGCGCCGCCCGTTGCCGGGGTGAGAGATGCTGCAGCGCCGCCACGAACGCCAACCGCACCGATTCGCGTGAGCCGACGATCACTGATGGATCAGCGGGATGATCGACCGAATCCGGCAACGGTTCGAGCCACGGCACCTCGGTGCGCTCGATCAGCTCGCCGGTCGGATCCGAACTGGGTGCGCCCAAGCCGGTCGGCAACGGCCGGCGCGCCCGGCCCTCGAGCGCCGTCAGGCAGGTGTTGGTGGCGATGCGGTGAAGCCAGGTGCGCACCGACGACTTTCCCTCGAAGCGGTCGTAGGCCTTCCAGGCGCGCAGAAAAGTCTCCTGCACCAGATCCTCGGCATCGTGCAACGAACCGGTCATCCGATAGCAATGTGCGAGCAGTTCACGCCGGTAGGGCTCCGCGGCGGCCGAGAAATCCGCATCGTCGTCACCGGCGAAGTCCTCAGCGAGCACGCTCACCCGAGCGAGCTTACGCAGTGGCTGCAACACCCGGGGGTCTACGCTGCCCCTGATGACAACCACCCGAGACGAACGAACCTTCGACGGCGTCGGCGGCGTGCGCATCGTCTACGACGTCTGGACCCCGGACGTCACGCCGCGTGGGGTTGTCGTCCTGTCGCACGGGCTCGGCGAGCATGCCCGCCGCTACGACCACGTCGCTGCGCGCTTCGGCCAGGACGGGCTGGTGACCTATGCGCTCGACCACCGCGGGCACGGTCGCTCGGGCGGCAAGCGAGTGCTGGTCAAGGACATCTCCGAGTACACCGGCGACTTCGACACTCTGGGCGGGATCGCCACCAAAGAACATCCCGGGTCCACGCGCATCGTGCTCGGCCACAGCATGGGCGGCGGCATCGTGTTCGCCTACGGCGTCGAACACCCCGACGACTACGACCTGATGGTGTTGTCCGGACCGGCGGTGGCCGCGCAGTCCGCCGTGTCGCCGCTGCTGGTGCTGGTCGCCAAGACCCTCGGCGCGATCGCGCCCGGTTTGCCGCTGCAAGAACTCGATGCCAGCGCGATATCCCGCGACCCGGCGGTGGTGACCGCCTACAACACCGACCCACTGGTCCATCACGGCAAGGTTCCCGCCGGCATCGCCCGCGCGCTGCTGACGGTCGGCGAGACGATGCCGCAACGGGCCGCCGCGTTGACCGCGCCACTGCTGGTCGTGCACGGTTCCGAGGACCGGCTGATCCCCGGCGACGGCAGCCGCCAGTTGGTCGAGGCCGTCGGCAGTTCCGACGTCGAGCTGAAGATCTACCCCGGCCTGTATCACGAGGTGTTCAACGAGCCGGAGCGTTATCAGGTGCTCGACGATGTGGTCTCGTGGATCAACGCCCGACTGTGAGCCGCCGCACCGGAAAGTCGTACGGTTCCTCTAGTTTGGTGGCATGACTCGCGCCAACGACGATGCAGAGCGCAGCGATGGGGTGGGGGTACCACCCGCTTGCGGGGGAGAGCGGCGCTATGACTGACGACAAGATGCTGGCGCGCATCGCAGCGCTGTTGCGTCAGGCCGAAGGCACCGACAACGCCCATGAGGCTGAGGCGTTCATGGCGACCGCGCAACGGCTGGCCACGGCGACGTCCATCGACTTGGCTGTGGCGCGCTCGCATGCGGACAAGCGCACGCCCGCGCAAGCGCCGGTCCAGCGCACCGTCACGATCGGCGCGGCCGGCACCCGTGGACTGCGGACGTATGTGCAGCTGTTCGTGGTGATCGCATCGGCCAACGACGTGCGCTGCGATGTGGCATCGAACTCGACGTTCGTGTACGCCTACGGGTTTGCCGAGGACATCGACGCCACCCACGCGTTGTATGCCGGCCTGGTGGTTCAGATGGTGCGCGCGTCGGATGGCTACATCTCGTCAGGTGCGCACCGGCCCACCCCGACGATCACCGCCCGCCTGAATTTCCAGCTCGCATTCGGCGCCCGGATCGGTCAGCGGTTGGTCGAGGCCCGCGAGCAGACCCAGCGAGAAGCAAAGAAGGATCGCCGTCGTCCGCCGGGCACCGCTATCGCGCTCCGGGACAAGGAAATCGAACTCCGCGATCACTACCGCAGCGCGTCCAAGGCGCGGGGCACCTGGCAGGCCAACCGGGCTTCTGCGGGGTATTCGTCGGCGGCGCGGCGGGCGGGGGACCGGGCCGGGAAGCGGGCGCGGCTGGGATCCGGCCCAGAACTCTCCGGGGCGCGGACCGCGCTGGAGCGGTGAACGCCGGGGGGTCGGCCCCGCGGGATTCGCAGCGTGCGAAGGTCTATGCCGCCGAGGAATTCGTCCGCACCCTCTTCGACCGCGCTGCCGAACACGGCTCACGCAGCGTCGAGTTCTTCGGCGCGCAGTTGACGCTGCCGCCAGAGGCGCGGTTCGGGTCGGTCCCGGCCGTGCAGCGCTACGTCGACGAGGTACTGGCGTTGCCGTCGGTACGACGACAGTGGTCCAAGGTGGCCCCACTGACGGTCCGGGCGCGGCGGGCCGCCACCGCGGCTCACTACGAAAGCCGCGACGGCACAGGCGTTATCGCAGTTCCCGACCTCGACACTGCGGACTGGGCAATGCGTGAGCTGGTGGTATTGCACGAGATCGCGCACCATCTGTGTGACGCGCAACCACCACACGGATCGCAGTACGTCGCGACGATGTGCGCCCTGGCCGAGCTGGTCATGGGGCCCGAACTCGGACACGTGCTGCGGGTTGTCTACGCCAAAGAAGGTGTGCGGTAAGGCCGCAGCGAACTCGCGTTATCCGACGGCGACCATCTCATCGCCACAGGTGCACCGATACGGCTGGTCCGGGCCGGCGCAGTGGCATTCGACCTCAACACGCACCCGACAGCCGCAACCGTCGTGGCCACACGTCAACAGCGTTCCTGCCTCGTTTGCCATTTGTTTCACCCTTCTATGTCGAGCCCCGTAAACGGGGAATTAGCGGACAACCACGAATATAGCAGATACCCCCAGGGGTATCTATAAATCGGGTGGCGGTCGGCATTGTCACCGGGCTAGCGTTGGCCTTATGACCGAGAAGCCGACCCCTGCCGACGTTGACGATTTTTTGGACACCACCATGGTTGGCGACGATCCCGTGTTGACCGCCGCCCTGGAGGCCAGTGATGCGGCCGGGTTGCCGCGGATCGCGGTGTCAGCCCAACAAGGCAAGTTCTTGAGCCTTTTGGCCGGCGCGATCAAGGCTCGGAGCGTGCTGGAGATCGGCACACTCGGCGGGTTCAGCACGATTTGGCTGGCCCGGGGCGTTGGTCCCGACGGGCGGGTGCTCACGTTGGAGTATGAGCCTAAGCACGCCGAGGTGGCGCGGGCCAACATCGATCGGGCCGGTGTCGGCGATCGGGTCGAGGTGTTGGTCGGCCCCGCGCTGGAGACACTGCCGACCGTGACCGACGGTCCCTTCGACCTGGTGTTCATCGACGCCGACAAACAAAACAACGCCGGCTATTTGGAATGGGCTCTGCGGCTGACCCATCCCGGTTCAGTTATCGTGGTGGACAACGTTATTCGGGAAGGCACGATCTTGTCATCGGATCCCGACGACGTGGTGCGGGGGACTCGGCGGGCGCTGGAGCTCATGGGTGAGCGCCCAGAACTCGATACCGCAGTGCTCCAGACGGTCGGGGCGAAGCACTGGGACGGATTCGCGCTCGCATTGGTGAAGTAAGCGGCCTGTAGTTACGCGAATTCGGCGGCCACCGCGGTCGCCGAATTTCGTTGCTGGCACACAATCAACGGGCGTAGCCTGGGTGCAGATGGATGGGTTGCAGGAAGCCCAAAAAGCTTGCTGCATAACAGAAAGGTCACAAAATGAGTACAGTCCATTCATCAATCGATCACCACCCGGATCTATTGGCTCTACGTGAGCGCTATGAGCGCGCTGCAGAGTCAATGACCGCGCATGGAACCTTCGGCCTGACATTGCTGACCGCGGTTTATGCGGCTGCGTCACCGTGGATTATCGGGTTCCAAGGGACGAGGCCGCTTGCTGTCAACGATCTCATCGTCGGAGTTGCTTGCGCAGCTCTCGCGTTTGCGTTCGCGATGGCGTTGGACCGCAGCCACGGCATGACGTGGACACTGCCGGTCTTTGGCGTGTGGCTCGTCGTCTCACCCTGGATCCTCCACGGTGTCTCGCCGCATGGCACCATGCTTTGGTCGAACGTGATCGCGGGTGCGTTGCTGACCGTAATGGGCTTGAACGCGATGTATTTCGGTATGCGCGCTCGTAGCTCGACGACTGGCTGACGCGGACGCCGAATTGCCTTACCCGACCGGAGGATGCCGGCCGGGGCGAGTCAGCTGCGGCCTTGCGTTAGCTGCAGACCGCTCCGATCGCGGCCGAACCCACCAGCTTGACGTACTTGGCCAGCACACCGGTGGTGTAGCGCGGCCGCGGCGGAGTGAAACCCTCACGTCGGGAGGCGAACTCGTCGGGGTCAACCAGTACGTCCAAGGTGTTCTTGGCGACGTCGAGGCGGATTTGGTCGCCGTCGCGCAAGAACGCGATCGGTCCGCCGTCGGCCGCCTCGGGCGCGACGTGCCCCACGCACAGGCCGGTGGTGCCGCCGGAGAACCGGCCGTCGGTCAGCAGCAGCACGTCCTTGCCCAGGCCGGCGCCTTTGATGGCGCCGGTGATGGCCAGCATTTCCCGCATCCCGGGACCGCCCTTGGGGCCTTCATAGCGGATCACCACCGCGTCACCATGGGTGATGGTGCCGTCGGCCAAGGCGTCCAATGCGGCCCGCTCGCGGTCGAAAACCCTTGCGGTGCCTTCGAAGACGTCGGCGTCAAAGCCCGCGGTCTTGACCACCGCGCCCTCGGGGGCCAGCGACCCGTGCAGGATGGTGATTCCGCCGGTGGGGTGGATCGGATGGTCGAGAGCGCGTAGCACCTTGCCGTCGGGATCCGGCGGGGCGATGTGCGCGAGGTTTTCGGCGACGGTCCGC
>DATFYT010000253.1:0-5675 GCA_035314925.1 Mycobacterium sp.
GGGGCTCTCCGACAACGTGGCCGTGCGCGCATTGGGAGATAGGTTCCAAGCCCGGTGGCAGTGCGAGGAACCCGGGGTGGTCACCACCACGATGGATGTCCCCGCCCTGGATGACCTGCCCATCAAGCTCGACGCACCGCCCGGCGCTGTTACACGCACCCCTCCGGATAGCCGACCGGTACGCGGCCGGACGGAAGCATGGCTGAGTTGGATATGCCCAGGTTGGCCGTCCCGGGGCCCGGAACGAGGACCAGCAATGCCAGATCACCCAGCACCCGAGGACAACTCGGGTCTCAATGACGCTCAGCGCCGCGACGTCGCGGATAAAGCTGGCTATGGGTCCGCCACGACCCCACCCGGTGACCTCACGTCACGGCTTCAACTCTGCGGCCTGGGCTGGATCCCGCCCTGCCCGGTCCATAGCGCCCCGGCCAGCTCAGCCGTTCGCCGGCTACTTAGCCGGCGGGTACGGAAATCTGCGAAACACCTCCGCCACGTCCGCCGGGTTCAGGATTACTTCGATCAGAGCGCATCGTCCGTCGCGCTGGGCCTGCGCCGCGTCGGCGAAGGCTGAGCCGAGTTCCTCTTCTGTGGTGACGCGAACGCCCACCGGTTCGAGAGGGTGGCCGACTTCGGTTCGCCCTTCCCCGAGCCGGGAGCCGTCGCCGGCTAACCGATCTACTAAGCGTCCTCGAGCCGGAAGCCGACCTTTAGCGTCACCTGGAAGTCTGCGACGGCCCCATCCTCCAGGTGGCCGCGGACGGACTGCACCTCGAACCAGTCGAGTCCGCGTGTCGTCTCTGCCGCTCGGGCCAGCCCGTTGCGGATAGCCGCGTCGACGCTGTCGGGTGATGTACCGACTATTTCGATCACCCGGTAGGTGTGGTTGGTCATGGCGTCCCTTTCTGCGATCGGCGGGTGAAGGATAGTCCAGGGACGCTGTGCGATGACGCATTTTTCTCGGTGGGTGCTCCCGGAACGGCCGGTTTCGTCAAACGGGTTCCAACTGGGGTGTGGGGTGGCCGCTACGACTACCGAAAGTGCCTGATGCACACAACCAATCCTGACCACCTGGTTCCCAGCGCGCCGTCTCCGACGAATGTGCCGCCCTTGCGGATAGCCGACCGCTACACGGCCGGACGGAAGCGTGGCTGAGTTGGATATGGGCAAGTTGGCCGTCCCGGGGCCCGGAACGAGGACCGGCAATGCCAGATGACTCAACACCCGGGGACTACTCGGATCTCAATGACGCTCAGCGCCGCGAACTCTCGGAGAAAGCTGGCTATGGGTCCGCCACGACCCCACCCGGTGACCTCACATCACCGACCCGGCAGACATCACCGCGAGTCGGCCCCGATTCCCCTTTCCGGCAAAGGAATTTGAAGGAGTCATGGCGACCGGGACTGGCGACAGGGTGGGGACCCTACTTCGATGCCATATTTCCACCTGCGCGGGTGACCGCGTGGATTAACTTCAAGCGGATGAGCATCGGCGTGAACATCGCTCGCAGGCTGTGGGATCAGCGTGAGGAACTAGTTCCAGGAACGTTGATCCTGTCGCGCAATGTCAAGGCCGCAGACCTCTTCCTGCCGCAAGAAGTCGCTCTGTTCGCGCCGTGGCCACCAACGGCCTACTCCACCAGCAGGTGTTGAGCCGACTGCGCGGGGCGTAACCTGGCGCCGAGAGCACACCATGACCCCACTCGTTCCCGAAGACGACCGGTTCACCATCGCGACGAAACACTGGCATCGCCTCGACGACGGCCGGATTCAGTGCGACGTCTGTCCGCGCGCATGCAAGCTGCACGAGGGCCAGCGCGGCCTGTGCTTCGTCCGCTGCCGGATCGACGATCAGGTGAAGCTCACCAGCTACGGGCGGTCGAGCGGGTTCTGCGTCGACCCGGTGGAAAAGAAGCCGCTCAACCACTTCTTGCCGGGTTCGGCGGTGCTGTCGTTCGGCACGGCGGGGTGCAACCTCGCCTGCAAGTTTTGCCAGAACTGGGATATCTCTAAGTCTCGCGAGGTCGATACCCTGGCCAGCCGGGCCACCCCCGACGACATCGCCCGCGCCGCTGACGAATTGGGTTGTCGCAGTGTGGCATTCACCTACAATGATCCGACGATCTTCTGGGAGTACGCCGCCGATGTCGCCGACGCCTGTCACTACCGTGGCATCAAAGCGATCGCGGTGACGGCCGGCTACATGTGTCCTAACCCTCGCGCGGAGTTCTATCGGCACATCGACGCTGCCAACGTCGACCTGAAGGCGTTCACCGAGGACTTCTACCGCAAGGTCTGCGTCGGGCGTCTGCACGACGTGCTGGACACCCTGCTCTACCTGCGGCACGAGACCGACGTGTGGCTGGAGATCACCACCCTGCTCATTCCGGGACGCAACGACAGCGACGCCGAGATCGCCGCCGAATGCGCGTGGATCCGGGAGCACCTCGGCGTCGATGTGCCGGTGCACTTCACCGCATTCCATCCCGATTACAAGATGCTGGACACACCGCCGACACCGTCTGCCACGTTGACGCGCGCCCGCCGCATCGGCCTGCGCGAGGGCCTGCGGTTCGTCTACACCGGCAACGTCCACGACGCCGAGGGCGGCAGCACGCGGTGTCCCGGGTGCGGATCGGCGGTTGTGGTTCGCGACTGGTATGCGATGCGCCATTACGGTCTGACCGACGACGGCTGCTGCCGGGGGTGCGGCTATCGGTTGCCCGGTGTCTACGACGGCCCGGCCGGACACTGGGGCCGGCGACGCCTGCCCCTGGTGGCCAGCCTGTCGCGGGTGTGAACTAGCGATCCTCGGTCGCTAGAACTTCGACAGTTGTCTTGAGTTTTCAGGCTGTTTTGGGTAGTAGGCGAGCCTGGTCGGTGGTTTCTGTGAGGTGAATGTCGATGTTGTGCCTCCAACCCGACCAAGCGGAGCGTGGCCGGTGCGCCGATCATCCCCCGGCCATCGCGTCGAAAGTTGTTTGGGCAGACGATAGTTCGAGGATCTTCACGGTAGTCAGGCAGTCGTGGACACCGATGTGACCGTCTTGGACGCCGCGGCCTCCGAGCCATTGCCGCCACCCTGATAGCACGGCGGTAACCAGGCCGTACTTCACAGAAGCCGGACCCAACCGCAGGCCGACCCACATCGGTGGACCAATGAGGACACGCGATTCGAGGCCACCCCTCCAAAGAGGGCCTGAGGTACTGGCGCAGGCGACTGCGTAATCAAGGCGATCACGCCAACAACGCTGGGGCCCTACAAAGGGGCACTGGGCTCTACACAAAGACGCTCCCCGCCTGGTCGACCACCCCGCTACTGGGTGGCTTGGCACTGCGACCATCCCCGCCACCAAGACCACCCCGGCAGACCACTCCACCACACCAAGGGACCTCGCGAGACCTCCCCTCCGGCCGCTAGGGTCCTCCACACCAATCCTGGGCGTCCAGGGTCTCCATCAATCCTGGGCCCTCCAGGCTCCTCAACCAACCCGATCAACTGACCATGCACCCCTTCGGCACTACCGCGAACCACCCCCGGTCCGGCCCTACCCCCATGTCGGCGCCAACGGCCGCAACCCACCAACCCCTGCCTGCAACCATCCCGTCACAGCAGCGCAGCGCGCGACCATCCAAAACAGCACTGTCCATCCGATCAGCCATGCGACCATGCACCGCACCACCCCATCAACCGCATGGTGACCATGCCCGTCGACACTGGGGGGTGGGTAGACCCCCCTGGCACCCCCCGGCGGCACATGGCCCGAAACGGCGAATCTCCGTGGCTGCATTGCACCCGCAATCGCGCTGGTAGGGGGCTCATTCCGCCCACTTTGGCGGCATCATCGTGGCGCCGGGCTACACCGATCCGATCAAGTTCGCCGACGGCAACCCTTACGGTGTCAGCCATATCACCGGACCCGACAGCACTACTAAGATCGCCGAGCCCACCACGGCAGCGCTGACACATCTGGCCCAACGAGTGGTGGCCATCGCCGCACGTTTGGCAAAAAAGTAAATAAGCACATCGAGGAGGCCATCATGAATCTGGCAGCCGATCAATTAGTGCCGCAGCTAGTCGACCCTGACGGCTCGGACCCGCCGCTGTTCTATTCGCCGGCGAATGGTCATATGCGACAGGCCAGTCAGCGCGACGGCCTCGGCGTCGGTGGCCCCCGTGTGGGCGGCCACCGTAGCGGCCGCCCTCGGCGACGCCAAGCGGCGGGCTGACCGTGCCCACGAACTCGGCCGCGGGGCCGAGTGGTCAGCGGAGGCGACAAAGATGCACGCGCTGGCGGCGATCGCGCAGTGAGGGCAAGATCCTGTGCCACCGGCCAACATTGAATTGTTCACCCGCGCAGCAACCCAACAGCGGGCATGGGCGCCTCAACCGATGGCCTAAAGCTCCTGCCCGTAGCCATCGTCACTGAGACCGCGGCTGCGATCGTGACTGATGACGCGTTGGTAGGCGGCCTCGCGGGCGCGTTCGGCTGCGCTGTAGCGGCGCCAGGTTTCTAGCCGCTCGGTGCGGCGTTGGTCGTTGCGTTCCAATACCTCTGCCACGACCGCGGGGAGCTGATGGTGTTGGGTGCGTTCGGCGTGGGCGTGCATGGTGACCGGGCGGTCGTCGGTGGCCAGGATCATCCGCAAGTAGTGGGCGGCGGCGTATTTGTTGCCCCGGCGCATCTGGTGCACCTCGGCGGCGTCGAGCAGGTGGCGGTGCTCGTAGTCGGCTTCACCGGCCGCTCGGCTGTTGATGTAGACGTCGTTGCGTTCGCGACCGCGCGACATCGCGACGTATGCCATGGCGCGGCTGGTTGTTTCGCCGATGACGGCATGGGCGGTGTCGGCGGTGACGCCTTGGGCGGAGTGCACGGTGGCGGCATAGCCCAGGGTGATGTGTTGGCGCACGTAGTCGTTTTCGAAGACGGCGCGGGCTTGGTCGGTGAGCCGTTCGGCGGCGATGCGTCCGGTGGCGGCATCTAGGCCGGCCACCCGCCACCGGTTGCCGTTACGGACCTGGCTGACGTGCTCACCGCGCTGGTGGCGCGGGCCGGGTCGCACATCAACGGTGGCGTCGTTGCGGCGGCTGATGATGATGTCGCTTTTGCGGATTTCTTGTTCGCGGCCTCCGTGCACGGCGGGTCCCTCGACGGTCAGCGCGTTGTGGAGGCGATGGTTGAGCGCGTCCGCCATCTCGGTGGTGTCGCAGATTAGCAGCGCGTCGTTGCCGGCGGCCCGGTCGGACAGGTAGGCGTCGTGCGCGTCGGCGGCCATGGCGATCTGGTCACCGGTGTGCAGCCGGCCGTGGGTGCGATACCAGCCGACCGCTTTACGCAGCCGGTTTCCGTGCCCGTCGCGCAGCGCCAGGGAGGCGCGGCGTTCGCCGGGATCGCGCAGCCGCCACACCTCCGAGAGGTGTTGTGTCCAGGGCAGATCGGTGCACAGTTGGGCGAACATGCCGCCGCGTGCCTTGACTGGGGCGAGCTGATGCTCATCGCCGACCAGGACGGTCTTGGCGCCGGCTGCGGTGGTGGCGGTCAGCAGTTGGCGCAGGTACCGGTGCCGACCATGGCGGCTTCATCGACGACGACCAGGGTTTGTCGGTTCAGCCTTAACTGGTTGTCGCGCACGAGTTGCAGCGCTTTGGCGATCGTGTAGCCGTGGTCTCCGGCG
>DATFYT010000254.1:0-2375 GCA_035314925.1 Mycobacterium sp.
AAGGACTATCCGCTCGGCGGTGTCCCGGTGGAATACAAGGGCGCGCAGATTCCCCCGCCCGACCAGCGGAGGTCCTATAACTGATGAGCGACACCATAAACGCCGCCCATGAGGATGGCTCGGACACCTTGATCGCTCTCACGGGCCAAGATTGGAACAAGGTCGTCGAGGCCGCCCGGCGGAGCGGCGAACCCGGCGAACGGATCGTCGTCAACATGGGACCGCAGCACCCGTCCACCCATGGCGTGCTGCGACTGATCCTCGAGATCGAGGGCGAGACCGTCACCGACGCCCGATGCGGAATCGGCTACCTGCACACCGGAATCGAGAAAAACCTCGAATACCGGTACTGGACGCAGGGTGTGACGTTCGTGACCCGAATGGATTACCTGTCACCTTTTTTCAACGAGACCGCCTTCTGCCTGGGCGTCGAGAAACTGCTCGGCATCACCGACGAGATCCCCGAACGCGTCAACGTCATTCGGGTGATGATGATGGAGCTCAACCGGATCTCCTCGCACCTGGTCGCCCTGGCGACCGGCGGTATGGAGTTGGGCGCGATGACGCCGATGTTCGTCGGCTTCCAGGGTCGCGAGATCATCCTGACGCTGTTCGAGTCGATCACCGGGCTGCGGATGAACAGTGCCTACATCCGGCCCGGCGGCGTCGCGGCGGACCTGCCACCCAACGCGCAGACCGAGATCGCCGAAGCCCTCAAGAAGCTGAAGGTCTCGTTGCGCGACATGGGCGACCTGCTCAATGAGAGCGCTATCTGGAAGGCGCGGACCAAGGACGTCGGCTACCTGGACCTGACCGGCTGCATGGCTCTGGGAATTACCGGGCCGTGTCTGCGATCCACCGGGTTGCCGCACGATCTGCGTCGCACCGAACCCTACTGCGGATACGAGATCTACGAGTTCGACGTGATCACCGACGACGGTTGTGATGCCTACGGCCGCTACATCATTCGCGTCAAGGAGATGTCGGAGTCGGTGAAGATCGTCGAACAGTGCCTGGACAAGTTGCGGCCCGGCCCGACCATGGTGGAGAACCGCAAGATCGCCTGGCCTGCTGATCTGACAGTCGGCCCGGACGGCCTGGGCAACTCGCCCGAGCACATCGAGAAGATCATGAGCGGCTCGATGGAAGCGTTGATCCACCACTTCAAGCTGGTCACCGAGGGCATCCGGGTTCCGGCCGGGCAGGTCTACGTCGCCGTCGAATCACCACGCGGCGAATTGGGTGTGCACATGGTCAGCGACGGCGGCACCCGCCCGTATCGGGTGCACTACCGGGACCCGTCGTTCACCAACCTTCAGGCCGTCGCCGCGATGTGCGAGGGCGGCATGGTTGCCGACGTGATCACCGCGGTGGCCAGTATCGACCCGGTGATGGGCGGGGTGGACCGATGACCGCAGCACAGACTCCCGGCGCCAGCAGCAACGGCGAGCGGGTGTTCATCCGGCTTGGCCCGCCACCCGATGAGCCCGGGCAGTTCGTCACCGACGGCGCACCCCAGTCGTACCCGGCCGACGTGCAGGCACAGTTGGAGGTCGACGCCAAGGAGATCATCGGTAAATACCCGGACCCCCGCTCGGCGCTGCTGCCGCTGCTGCACCTAGTGCAGGCGCAAGACGGTTACGTGACGCCGGCCGGTGTTGAGTTCTGCGGCGAACAGCTCGGATTAACCGGGGCCGAAGTTGCCGCTGTCGCAAGCTTTTACACCATGTATCGCCGTGGACCCACCGGCGAATACCTGGTCGGGGTGTGCACGAACACGCTGTGCGCGGTGATGGGCGGCGATGCGATCTTCGACTCGCTCAAAGAGCACCTCGGCGTCGGCAACGACGAGACGACCGACGACGGATCGGTCACCCTGCAACACATCGAGTGCAACGCCGCGTGCGACTACGCACCGGTGGTGATGGTCAATTGGGAGTTCTACGACAACCAAACCATCGAGTCGGCACGCAAGCTCGTCGACGGGCTGCGCTCCGGTAAGCCTCCTGCCCCCACCCGCGGTGCGCCGCTGTGCAAATTCAAAGAGACCGAGCGGATCCTGGCCGGTTTCCCCGACCCGCGACCGGACGACGGCCAAGGCGGGGCCGGTGCGGCCACGCTGGCCGGGCTGCTTGTGGCCAAGGAGCGCAAGATGACGGCACCCGAGGCCGACAGCGCAGGGGAAGGTCAGTAATGGCGCCGCAAACACCGTTGGCTCCGGTGCTGAGCCGCTTCTGGGACGACCCCGAGTCGTGGACTCTGGAGACCTATCGCCGCAACGACGGCTACCGCGCGCTGCATAAGGCGCTCGAGATGGAGCCCGACGCGGTGATCACCGCCGTCAAGGATTCCGGGCTGCGCGGTCGCGGCGGCGC
>DATFYT010000255.1:0-8925 GCA_035314925.1 Mycobacterium sp.
GGGCTCAGCGAGATCGCGTTGCGCCGCGCGGCCCGATACGACGGCTGGATCGGCGACTTGATCAAGACCGATCGCGCGATCGCCGCTGCGGCCCGGCTGCGTGAGCTCAGGATCGAAAACGGCTTATCTGTAGACGATTTCACTATCCTCACACCGTTGACCGACGCTTTCAGAGTCGCCGACTACCAGCGTGCTGAGGATGCAGGCATCACCGGCATCCTCACCATGCCGTGGATGTTCTACACCGGGCCGAATGCCACGCTCGCCGAGAAGGTCGGCGGCATGAAGAAGTTCCGCAAGGACCTCGGGCTCGACGGGTGACCCGGCCCGGGGCAGCGAAAGCATTCCGTCGCCCGCTGGTTTCGCATAACGTGTCTGGGGTGGAGTTGTTTGGAAACCCCGAATTAGTGCCGGTAGAGGCATTGCGCTCAGGTGACCCGATAACCGACGTCCACGGTGGCGGCCAGCATTACACAGTCCTCGAGTCGAAGTCCTTCGATGAGAGCTGTGTGGTCCTCGAACTTGAGTCGAAAGCCAACGACCAGCTTCGAGTGATCGAGATGTCCTTCCCGGCCGGCTACTTCATGGGCAGGTCGGCTCGGCGCATTCTCTGACGCCACTGCGTCCGGCGGATTCTGGGGGCAAGAGGTCCGGCGATTACTCCTGCCTGCAGTATGAAGTTCATGGCCGAACTCAAGCAGTTTCGCATCGACGTCCCCACCGAAGTTCTCGACGATCTGCACGCCCGCCTGGCGCAGACCCGCTGGCCGGAAGCCGAGTGCGTCGACGACTGGAGCCAAGGCATTCCCTTGGGCTACACGCGGGAACTTGCGGCCTACTGGGCTGACGATTACGACTGGCGCTCTCGCCAAGCCGCGTTGAACCGATTCGATCAGTTCACCACCGAAATCGACGGCCTTGACATCCATTTCATTCATCAACGATCACCCGATGCAGACGCTCTGCCGCTGGTGATCACGCACGGCTGGCCGGGTTCGATCGCGGAATTTCAGAAGGTGATCGAGCCGCTGGTGAATCCGCCGTCGGGACGCGCCGAGGACGCCTTCCACGTGGTGTGCCCTTCGCTGCCCGGGTACGGGTTCTCGGGCAAGCCGTCGAAGACCGGGTGGGGCGTCGGCAAGATCGCCGAAGCCTGGGAGACGCTCATGCTGAGCCTTGGCTATGACCGCTACGGCGCGCAAGGCGGCGACTGGGGCGCGGCCGTCACAACGCAGATCGGCCGAAACCGTGGCCACTGCATCGCTATCCACTTGAACATGCCGATCGCGCGGCCCGCGGCGGGGTCCGGCGGCGATCTCACCGTGGACGAACAACAAGCGTTGGCGGCGTACGCGGAGCACCGCCAGTGGGGGACCGGCTATTCCAAGCAGCAATCCACCCGACCGCAGACACTCGGTTACGGGCTCGTCGACTCGCCGGTGGGACAACTGGCCTGGATCGTCGAGAAGTTCTGGGCGTGGACGGACTGCGACGGGCATCCCGAAAACGCGGTCAGCCGCGATGAACTGCTCGACAACGTGATGCTGTATTGGATCACCGGCAGCGGCGCATCGTCAGCGCGGCTGTACTGGGAGAGCTTCAACAGCTTCATCACCGACGGCCGCGTCGAACTGCCCACCGGCGTCGCCGCTTTTCCCAAGGAAATCCTGCGTACCCCGCGACGTTGGTGCGAGGCGGCGTACAACATCACGCACTGGACCACCATGCCGCGCGGTGGGCACTTTGCGGCATTCGAGCAGCCGGAGCTGTTCGTCGACGACGTGCGCGCGTTCTTCGCGACGGTTCGGTAGTCAGCGTCGCAGCAGCCGGCGACTTCTTCGTCGGCCCGTCCGTGGGGGCGCAGCCCTCGACCGCCAACGACCGCGCCGGGCATCCAGCGCGTAGGAGCCTCCGCCGGCGAAGATCAACAGGAAGAAGGCAAAGCAGTACAGTACCGCCAGCTCACCTCCGTTGGTGATCGGGAAGAAGCCCTGTGGCAGGTGCTGGGTGAAGTATGCGAACGCCATCTCGCCGCATGCAATGAACGCCGCAGGCCGCGTGAACAGGCCGGCAATGATCAGCACGCTGGTGACTAGTTCGATCCATCCAGCGTAGTAGTACGGCCATTCGCCGACCGGGGCCTTGTGTGCGGCGTCAGGCCAACCGATCAGCTTGGTCAGGCCCTGGCAGAGGAATAGCAGCCCGAACACCACTCGGAAAACCGTCAGCGCGATCGGCCAATACGAATTGAGCCGTGCCTCGAGATTGTGCGTCATGCGCCGACGATACGTGTTCACAGCTGGGCCCAGACCGATTTCGTCTTCAAGTAGGTCTCGATACCCTCTTTGCCGAACTCGTGCCCCCAGCCGGACTGCTTGTAGCCGCCGAAGGGCACGTCATGGTCAAAGACCAACTGGCAGTTGACCTGGACGCTGCCCGCCTGCAGTCGCTTGACGATTCGGTGGGCACGCCTGAAGTTCTCTGTCCAGGCGGTTGCCGCCAGGCCGTACGTCGTGTCGTTGGCCATCGCCACGGCCTCGTCTTCGTCGTCGAATGGCAGGATGCTGACCACCGGTCCGAAGATCTCCTGCTGATACAGCCGCATCCCCGGGTCGACATTGGTCAGGACTGTCGGGTGCACGAAGTAGCCCTTGCGGTCGAGCCGGTGCCCACCGGTGACCACCTCGACGCCGTCGCTCTTGCCTTCGTCGATGAAGCCCATGACGCGGGTCAACTGCTTCTGGCTGATCAGCGGGCCGCTGACGCAGCCCTCCTCGCTGGGCCCACCCAGCTTGAACGTATTCGCCATTCCCGCAATGCCTTCCACGACCCGGTCGTAGACACCGCGCTGCACGAAGATCCGCGACCCGCACACACAACCCTGGCCCGAGTGCACGAAGATGCCCAGCGACGCCATCAGGATGGCCTTATCTAAGTCGGCGTCGTCGAAGATCAGCACCGGCGACTTGCCGCCGAGTTCGAGCGTGACCTTCTTCAGGTTGCCGGCCGACGCTCGCACGATCTCCTTGCCGACCTCCGTGGAGCCCGTGAACGCGACCTTTTCGACGTCGGGATGCGCGGTGATCGCGGCGCCCGCGGTGTGGCCATAGCCGGTAAGCAGATTGACGACACCCTCGGGGATGCCGGCCTCGTGAATGAGACGGTCGAGCAGGACGGCCGAAAGTGGCGTCTCCTCTGCGGGTTTGACGAGCAAGCTGCCGCCGGCGGCCAGCGCCGGGGCAAGCTTGGCGCTGGCGTTGAAGATCGGGCCGTTCCACGGAAATATCAGCCCTACCACGCCGAAGGGCTCCTTGAGCGTGTAGGCGTGCATGTCGACGAAAGTGTCTGTCGCGATACCGTCGGTCTTCACGTCGTACGCGGTGCCGTTTAGCTTCGAACACCATCCCGCGTAGTAACGAAAAAACTCCGAACACGTGGACATCTGCAGCGTCGCCTGCATCAGTGGCATGCCGGTGTTCAGCGAGTCGAGTTGGGCGAACTCTTCTGCGTGCTCATCGATCAGCTCACCGATTTTCCAAATGATCTTGGCCCGCTCCCGACCCGGCAGCTGGGACCAGACGCCCGACTCGAACGACGCTTTCGCCCGCGCGACGGCGTCGTTGACCGCTTCCGTCCCGCAGTCGGTGAACTCGGTGATCGGCTCCTCGGTTGCGGGATCGATGACTTGAATGACGTCACCGGCGCCGGGGCGTTTGCGGAGGTCGTCCAGTACCGTCTGCAGCGTCATCTGATGCCTTCCATAGCTCGAATGCTGAGCACCTGCTTAGCATTGTCGGCGCCGCGGGGTCAAGATCGGTGACTAGCGCACAGCCGTCGAGTCACCGACATTCGCGATGTTGCGGTCGATGAGGGAGATCACCGTGGCAGTCTTCGATTTGGAGCAGGCCGCCACCCGCATCCATAACCGAAAGTCTAGGCGCGCAAGGTGTATCCGAGGTACCGCGCATTGCCATCCCATGCCAGGCTATGGCGGTGGATCAGAACGAGAACCGTGTTCGCGACAACGTTCGCCGAGCGATCGAAGTCATGACGGCGTGGACTGTCGACCCCGACAAGCAATTCACCTGGAGTCGATTCGTCCAGAACGTGACCGAAGAACCGGATGGAGCTATCCAGATGCTCATGGGGTTTGTCACGCTCGGTGGTGAACTGCTCGTCGGGCTGGAAAAAGCCACGGGCAATACAGCACCGTGGCACCTGCAACAAATCGCGGCAAAGTACGCATAACCACCGTCTTGCGACGCCCACCAAACGAGCTCATCTACCTGCGCGGGGCGTCGGCGACGCCGGTGCAGTCGGAGCTTCGAACAACGCCGGATCAGCCACGATGACGCTCGGCGCCACATCGCCCATGCGTGTCGCTACAAACGGTGTCCGGTACACCGTTCCTTGAGTGCCACATCCATTGCTGAGAATAGTGCCGACCTGAAGGCCCTTCAGTGTGCCGTCGGGCTGTGGATCCCATGACCAAAGACGGGTCTCGTCATCACGGCCCGGCTTGTTGGTCTTTTCGCACTCCATTGGTGCCTAGAGGGTCGTCGTGCCCTGCCAATGACCGTCGGCAAAATGGACGACACTTGTCGTTCCCGTGCCCTCTTGTTGGTTGGATTCAGCCAACTCAGATCCCGCGGCTACGCATCCGGCGGGCGTACACACGGAACGAAAAGCCCACCACTCGGATACGGCGGCGCCGAGGCCGGTCACGATGCCGTTGATCGTCTGATTCTGCAAATCGAAGTCCAGGCGGTAGGTGCCGTCGAGGACGGGACCCGCGACGTGTGGGGCTGGGCTCGACGGGGCGATGGTGACTGTCGCCGGATCGGCAATGGTGACGCCGGTCGGTACGTCGCCGACGTGAGTCGCCGCGACGGGGGCCAGGGCCACCTGTCCTTGAAGGCCGCATTCGTTGGTGAGCGCAGTGCCAGACTTCATGCCTCGAAGCGTGCCGTCGGGCTGTGGCTCGATTGACCACGTCAGCATGACGGTGTTAACGCCGGCAACGACTTGGCCGTCTGCTCCAAGGCAGCGCGGCTGGTCAAGCTGGCGCTGAACGGGTGCGGATTGCCAGTGACCGTCGACGAAACGGTAATCGGCTGACTGGGCCGGGGTGCGGGCCACTTGCGGGTTTTTGGTGTCGAGCTGGGTCGCGGTCGCGACGCATCCCGTGGATCCGCACAACGAGTGAAAGGCCCACCAACTGGTGGTGTCGGAGGTGTGTACGGCGTAGGGGGCGCCGTTGATCGTTTGCTTTTCATAGTCGTAGTCGAAGCGGTACGTGCCGTCGAGTAGTGAGGGGGGTCGGGGTGGTGTGCTGGGTGCCGGGGCGGAGGCGGTGTTGGCCGCCGGGGCGGAGGCGGTATTCTTCGCCGGCTGCATCGCGTAGCCGACGATGCCGATGGCGGCGACCAACACCGCCAACAGCGCTCCGAGCAGAATGCGGGATCGCCTGCGTCGCTTCGGCTTCGGCGTGTCGGGCCTCATGATCGGCGCGGCGACGGTAGTAACGTCCCCAGCATCCGTGCCGGACCGCCGGTTCAGGGCCGCGGCGAGGTCGCTGCACTGCTCGAACCGATCGGCAGGGTCCTTCGCGAGCGCCTGTGCGAAGACCTCATCGAGGTTCGCCAACTCGGGACGCCGATCGCTCAGCTTTGGCAGTGGTGCGGTGAGATGTCGGCTGATGACGGGCACCGGGTTGGAATGCTCATACGGCGGCGCACCAGCGAGAAGGTGAAACGCGGTGGCCGCCAGTGCATACTGATCCGCGCGGCCGTCGATGTCGGCACCCATCAACTGTTCGGGTGCGGCATAGGTGAGGGTGCCCATGGTGAAATTGGTCGCGGTCAGTCCACTGACGTCGGCTAGCGGTCGCGCAATGCCGAAGTCGGCCAACATGATCCGTCGCTTGCCATCCTGGGGATCGGCGAGCAAGATGTTCGCGGGCTTGACGTCGCGGTGCAGCAGCCCCCGGCTGTGCGCATAGTCCAGGGCAGCGGCGACGGCGGCGACGATGTCGCACACGTCCTGTACCGGCATCCCGGTCGGATAGCGTTTCCTGGCCAGCTGCGCGGCGTCCGTGCCGTCGACGTAGTCCATCGCGATCCAGAGGTGACCATCGAACTCGCCGCGATCGTGCACCGCCACGATGTTCGGGTGCCACATCGCGCCGGCCAGGTCGGCTTCGCGCTGAAACCTCTCACGGAAGTTGCTGTCGGCTGTTACCGCCTCGGACAAGACCTTTAAAGCATCGCGGCGCGGCAACCGTGGATGCTGGGCAAGATAGACCTCGGCCATTCCGCCAGAACCCAGCAGTCGCAGGATTGTGTACCCCGCGATGGTCGTCCCAACCGGCACTGACATGCGCGGACGGTACCGCTGCCCCGAGGGGCCGTGGTTCGAATCGGGCGGCAGTTCAACGGAGGTTTCAGCGAATCTTCAGTGGATCGTGCCGGCCAGGCTTACGCTGCCAAGGCGGTATTGCACATGTGTCGGCCCCCCGTAGATCGCGACGAGGAACCACTTACCCCCGATGAAACTTCACTGGGTCAAGGACCACGACGAGCAGTACTCCGCAGAGAGCGGCAACCGCACCTACATCGTTGGCCTTTTCAATGTGGGCGCATACGATGGCGACCCCACGCTCACCATGTACGACGACCGGTATTGGTCGACATGCTGGTCTCTAACGACCCGGGCCGGCACCGTGACTCGTAACCCTGTCCGGTTGTTCAACAACCTCTCCGGCGCGTTATTCGCGGCGCAGGTTACCGAGGACAACGCGAGGGACCACCAACGCCGACACTCAGACATGGATGATCGCCCCGGACGACACCGACAAGAGCTCGACGGAGACCTGACCGCCACGATCACCGGCCGCGACGGCAAGACCTACACATACCGGACCCGCCTACATCGCCGATCGTGATCGATTAGGCAGGTCAGCTTGCGTTGCCGGCCTAAACGTCGTAGTAGAGCGCGAACTTCGTTCTGCGCGTTTGTATCCCTTAGCTGTGTTGACTGCGTGGGCGATCCGCAGGTCACAGCGTTGAGCATGTTGGCTACCGCAAGGCGCCGGAAATTCTACTGCGGACCAACTGCGGACTGGCCAACGGTCGATAGGTCACGAGTCGATGACTGGGCAGCAGATGGTGCGCCCGGCCAGATCTACGGCATCCGCGTCTACGTCAACCCGTTATTCCCGGGAAAGCCGAGCAGCAGCCCGCCAGCGCCGCCGGCGCCGGGCGTGCCCGGGGTCGTGCCAAGCCCGGCGTTGCCGCCGTTGCCGCCGGCGCCGATCAGGCCGGCGGGGCCGCCGTTGCCGCCGTTGCCGCCGGTCACTGCGCCGTTGCCGCCCTCGCCGCCGGCCCCGCCGGTGCCGATGATCAGGTAGCCGCCCTTACCGCCGGCCCCGCCGGCCCCGCCGTCGCCGGTCGCTGAGCTTCCGCCGGTCCCGCCGGCACCGCCGGGCCCCTCAACCAGGCCGGCGTTGCCGCCGTTTCCGCCGGCCCCGCCGGTGCCCATTGAGCTGAATCCGCCGGCTCCGCCGGCACCGCCGCCGTTGGTGACCGCCACTGCATTGCCGCCGGCCCCGCCGTTCCCGCCGGCGGTCGCCCCGAACCCGCCGTCCCCGCCGGCCCCACCGGCGCCCTGCAGCCCACCCGCATTGCCGCCGGTCCCGCCGGCTCCGCCGGTGCCGGCCGCGCTGGCCCCGCCGGCCCCGCCGGCGCCGCCGTTGCCGGAGATCGAGCCGCCCTCACCGCCGGCCCCGCCGGCGCCCCCGGTGGTCGCGCCGTCCCCGCCGGCCCCGCCGGCCCCGCCCGGGCCGGCGAGCAGAGCCCCATTGCCGCCGGCCCCGCCGGCACCCCCGACGCCAGCATCGCTGAATCCGCCGGCCCCGCCGGCCCCGCCGGGGCCGACGAGCCCACCCGCATTGCCGCCGGTCCCGCCAGCACCCCCAACGCCAGCATCGCTGAATCCGCCGGCCCCGCCGTTCCCGCCGTTGACCCCGCCGATGCCGGACAGCAGCCCGCCGGTCCCGCCGTCCCCGCCAGCCCCGCCGTTGCCGAGAATCGAGCCCCCGCCGGTCCCGCCGGCCCCACCGTGGCTGAACAGCAGGCCCCCATTGCCGCCATGTCCGCCGGCCCCGCCGACCCCGCCGGGCGCCGTGCTCAATCCACCCGCGCCGCCGGCCCCGCCGTAGCCCGTCAGCGGGTCGCCGGAATTACCGCCTGCCCCGCCGGCCCCGCCGTCGCCGGTCGCTGAGCTTCCGCCGGCCCCGCCGGAGCCGGCGTAGCCCAGCAGCCCAGAAGCGCCGCCATTACCGCCGGCCTCGCCGGTGCCAGGCGCGCCGGAGCCGCCAGCGCCGCCGTCGCCGAGCAGCAATCCGCCGTCTCCGCCGTTTTCTCCGGTGCCCGGGAGTCCGTTGGCGCCGTTACAAATCAACCCGCAGGCGCCGGCGGCGGAATCGTCGGCGGGATTGGCCGCGGCGGGATCTGCCTGGTTAAACCAATCATTGAGCGCAGTGTCAACCTGCTGACCAAACGAGCTGTTCATCCAGTCCTGCTCAAGCCCCTGCACGAACGTGTCAGACGGATTGGCCGCAGACGCAGAGCTGACATCGGAGAGATCGGAGAGCGAGCCAAGACTGCTGGAGTCCGCAGCGGCCGCACTCGATGGATCGAAGGTTGACGCCGCGGCCAATGCGGAGTCGAGACTCGCGAGCCAGCCAGTCATATCCACGGCCAGCGTGGGGTCAATGCTCGAAATAGAGTTGATGATCGGATCAATAATCACGTCAAACTCATCAGCATGCGCCGACGGCGTCATGGCCAACGGGGTCATGCCGAACGCCAAAAACGCGCCGGCACTCGCAATCAAACCGACCACAGCACGACGGAGTGCCTTCGC
>DATFYT010000256.1:0-4306 GCA_035314925.1 Mycobacterium sp.
GTACTCGAGCACGTCGACCGTGCCGAATCTGGCTCTGGCGGCGCCGATCGCGGCTCGCAGTGCCTCCTGGTCCGCAACGTCGGCGGTGAATCCCGCGGCGTCGACCCCGCGCTGTTGAAGTCCGGCCACCAGCGCGTCGAGGTTCGTCGCGGTGCGACTTATCAGCGCGACCCGAAACCCCTTCAGCCCGAACCGCTTTGCCACTGATAACCCGAGCCCGGGGCCGGCTCCGACGACGAGAAGGGTATTCGCGATCACGCCGCGCCGAGGATCATCGTTGCCGCCGTACTGAACCAGCCGCCCGTGGCATTCACCGCGCACAGTCGAGCGTCGGGCACCTGACGATCGCCACTTTCCCCACGGAGCTGGCGAACGCCTTCGACCATCAGGAACATTCCGCGCATGCCGGGATGGCACGACGACAAGCCCCCGCCATCGGTGTTGGTGGGTAGCGAGCCGCCGGGGCGTAGTACGCCCTCGGCGATGAAGGGTCCGCCTTCGCCCTTCTTGCAGAAGCCGAGACCCTCCAGCGTGATGAGCACGGTCCCGGTGAACGAGTCGTACACCTGGCACACGTCGATGTCGTCAGGGATCACCCCGGCTTGGGCGAACGCCCTCGGCCCCGAGATTGCGCACGGCGACTCCGTGAAGTCCGCCCATTCGCTCATCGTGGTGTGCGACAGCGCATGCGAAGCGCCCATGATCCACACCGGTGGCTTGGCGAGGTCCTTGGCGCGGTCCTCGGCGACCAGCACTACCGCGCCGCCACCGTCTGTTCGCAGGCAACAGTGCAACTGGGTGTACGGGTCCGCCATCATTCGCGCCGACTGAACCTCTTCGATCGTGAGCGGGTCCCTGGCGAAGGCCTGCGGATTCATCGTCGCCCACTGCCGGGCTGCGACGGCCACCTCCGCGAGTTGCTCGACGGTGGTGCCGAACTCGTGCATGTGACGCTTGGCTGCCATCGCGTACTTCGAGATAAGGGTGTGTCCGTAGGGCGCGTCGAACTGAAGCGCTCCGGCGCTGCCGATCGACATGTTGCCGGTGCGCCGTTTCCGCCGGACGTCGGAACGCGCCGTGCTGCCATACGCCAGGAGCGCGACATCGATCTCACCGCCGGCGATCGCGGCAGCGGCGTGCTGGGCCATCACCTCCCAAGCGGCCCCGCCGACATTGGTCGAGTCCCCCCAGGTGGGTCGCAGCCCGAGGTACTCGGAGATATCGGTCGGCGGCAGGACGGTGCCGACCGAACCGAAGCCCTCGACATCGTAGCGGGTCAATCCGGCGTCTGCGAGCGCTGCCTGCGAGGCCTGATGAATCAGTTGCAGGCGGGTCTTGTCGGGCACCCGCCCGCAGTCGGACAGGCCCACACCGGCGATGGCTACCCGTCGCTCACCCATCGTTTCTCCCGTCGTCAGGCGCTTGCTAGTGTTAAAGAATCATATAGCAAGTTAATTTTGCTCGGATCGAAGGGAAGCATCAGTGGCTGGACTACGAGGCAGGGTCGCGGTCGTCACCGGAGCGGGGCGCGGTATCGGTGCGGCCGTCGCAAAGACGCTGGCCAGCAATGGTGTCAGTGTCGTCGTGAACGATCTGGGGGCAGCGGTCGACGGTTCGGGCGCCGACGCTAGTCCCGCTTCCGACACCGTCGCCGCCATCAGCGAGCAGGGCGGCACCGCCGTGGTCGACGGTAGCGATATTTCCGACTTCGCTTCCGCCGCGGGACTGATCCAGGGCGCCATCGACAAGTTCGGCAAGCTCGACATTGTGGTGAACACCGCGGGCATCATCCGTGACCGAATGCTGTTCAACATGGCCGAAGAAGAATGGGACGCGGTCATCAAGGTCCACCTGAAAGGCACCTTCAACACGATCCGCCACGCCGCTGAGTACTGGCGCAATCAGCGCGACGAGTCGGCTCAGAACCGGATCGTGAACTTCGCCTCGACGTCGGGCCTATTCGGGATGCCGAGTCAACCCAACTACGCGTCAGCGAAGATGGGCGTCGTGGGGCTGACCTACGTCGCAGCCAACACGCTCGGAAAGTACGGCGTGACGGTCAACGCCATCGCTCCGTCGGCGGATACCCGGATGACGCCCAAGGCGGTGGTCGAGTCCCGCGCGGCCAAACCGCGCCGCGCCGAGGATGTCGCGACCGTCGTCGCATACCTGGCCAGCACCGAGTCGTCGTGGTGCACCGGACGGGTGATCGGCGTCTCCGGCAGTGAGGTCAGTCTGTATTCGGATCCGCAGATAGTCCGTCAGGTCGACAGCGCTCAACCGTGGGATCTGGATGCCCTCGGCGAGGCGCTGACCCGCAATTTCGCGTCGGTGCCACGCTCGTCGGAGGGGCGGTGGGAGAAGGTGCGCAAGGTGGTCTCGGGCGGCGCCGTCCCGGCCGGCGCGAACGGGGGCGGGGTGACAGCCGGCGGCCCGGATCAGTGAACGCAGTCGGCGGCACCCGTCGGGTGCGCCGCTGAACTCATTGCGCTGGACCAAACACCGGCACCGCGAATTCCTCGGTCGCGCGCGTGCTGAACTGCAGCGCCATGCCGATGCGCACGTCCTCCACGGTGCAGTCCACGACGTTCGTCATCAGTCGCGGCCCCTCCTCCAGATCGACGATCGCCGCGACATAAGGGACGCGGTCGCCAAACGGTGGAAGATCGTTCTGCCGAACAATGGAGAACGTGTACAGCGTGGCTCGTCCCGTGGCCTCCACCCACTCCACCTGATCGCTCCAGCAGTGCGGGCAGAACGGACGGGGATAGGCGTGAAAGCGCTCGCACTCGACGCAACGCTTGATCAGCAGCTTCCCCTCCGCGGTCGCCGCCCAGAAGTCCTCGGTGGTTTCGTCGGGGGTCGGCAGATCGTGGCGGGTGGTCGTCACGGCGGGCACTCCTTGGCTCTCGTCCCTAAGCAGATCATAATTAGGCTGTAAGTTAATTTACCATCCGTGGCATCCTGTGCTCAGCGGCGCGATGCGGCGGATCGAACAACGACGATGTCGAGGGTGAAGCGTGAACCTGCCAGCAGGTGGGGTCGACGACGAGGTCGACCAAGAGGTCTTGCACCGAATCGAGAACGGCGCGTTATGGATCACCCTGAACCGGCCGGCGGTCGGCAACGCCGTCGGCCCCCTACAGCGGGCCAGGGTCATCGAACTGCTCGCCCGCGCGAACACGTCCATGGCCATCCGGGCCGTAGTCATCACGGCGACCGGCGATGCGTTCTGCACGGGCGCAGACCTCGGCGCACAGCTGCCACCGCCGGCCACCGACATGCCCCCCGAAGCCCCCGCGCGCCCCGCCGGATCGACGATGCGCAGTGTGCGCGCCGGGGCGCAACGGTTCATCGACGCAGTACTTAACTGCGACAAGCCGGTGCTGGCCGCCGTCAACGGTACGGCCGCCGGAATCGGTGCGCACCTGGCGTTCGCGTGTGACCTCGTGCTGGCGGCAGAAGGGGCGCGGTTCATCGAGGTCTTCGTCCGCCGCGGCATCGTGCCCGACGCCGGGGGCATATGGTTGCTGCCGCGGCTGGTGGGCATGCAGCGGGCGAAGGAACTGGTGTTCTTCGGCGATGCTTTGCCTGCGCGTGACGCCGAACGGATCGGCCTGGTGAACCGAGTGGTTCCCGCGGACGAATTGGAAGCTGCGGCACGGGAATGGGCGGAACGACTTGCATCGGGGCCGACCACCGCGCTCGGGCTCGCCAAGTCGCTGCTGAACCGGTCGTTCGAATCGACGTGGGACGTCGCGCTGCACGACGAGGCGGCTGCCGTCGAGATCAACAAGAGCACTCAGGACGCCGCTGAGGGGATCGCCAGCTTCCGGGAGCGACGGTCCGCCCGATTCGTCGGGTGGTGACGGTTAGAGCCATGGGCCCGAGGACTGAACGATGAGCCGCGTCGCGCCACTGATCACCGAGCTGAACCGGCACTTCTGGACGGGCGGGGCAGCCGGCGAGCTGAAGTTCCTGCGGTGTGTGGACTGCGGCTACTACCTTCACCCGCCCGCGCCGTTGTGCCGAAAGTGCTTCTCGGACAACATCGAAGTTGCCGCGGTCAGTGGCCGCGGTCACGTCGTGACCTTCACGGTCAATCACCAGCAGTGGCGTCCTGGCGTCGAGGTTCCGTACAACGTCGCGTTAGTCGAACTGATCGAGCAGCCCGGACTGCGGCTTACCACCAACATTGTCGGATGCTCCAACGAGCAGATCGCGATCGGGATGCCGGTGACCGTCCAGTTTGAGTCGGCCGGCGATGCGTCGGATCCCGTCTTCGTGCCGCTCTTCAGGCCGCTGT
>DATFYT010000257.1:0-3682 GCA_035314925.1 Mycobacterium sp.
TCTGTCAACTCGCGGGCAAGGTCGCGATAAGACAGCCCCGGTCGCCACGAGCCCAGATGGACTTCGTAGGTGCTCATCGGCTCGAACACCGGATTACGCTGGGCGCGTGCTGTCATCCAGCCGTCATCGGACCAGCGGTAGTCGCTTACGTTCACCCGCGACGCTGTGTGCGGTGGCACCTCGGTGGCGAACGCGAAGGGGTCGGCCCGGTCCACGACGGAGCCGTCAGCGCCGTGCACCCGGTACTTGTACAGACCGTTGGTTGGGAAGTCCGGCCAGAACAACTCCCACACGCCCGACGAGCCCAGTACCCGCAGCGGCGCATCGTTGCCGTTCCAGCCATTGAACTCAGCGATCAAGCTGACGCCCTTGGCGTTGGGCGCCCAGACGGCGAACGACACCCCCTCGACCACACCGTCGGCGGTCTTGAACGAGCGTGGGTGGGCGCCCAGTACCTCCCACAGGCGTTCGTGGCGTCCCTCGCCGAACAGGTGCAGATCGACTTCACCCAGCGTCGGCAGGAAGCGGTAGGCGTCGGCGGCCGTGTGCCGGTCGGAGCCGTGGTAACTGACTTCGAGGCGATAGTCGATGAGATCGACGAACGGCAGTGCTACCGCAAACAATCCAGAGTCGATGTGCTGCAGCGGAAACCGGTCGTCGCCCACCAGCGCGACAACTTCGGTGGCGTGCGGTCGGAAGGCCCGGATGACGGTGTGGTCGCCGTACTCGTGGGCGCCCAGGATGCTGTGCGGGTCGTAGTGCTCGCCGGCCAGCAGGCGGGCCAAGTCGCGGGGTTCGGGCGCCAGGTGAGTCCTGGCGATTTGGTCGGTGGGCTTCATCGCGGCGTCACCTCCGGCGCAGCAGCGTCATTCGTGATTCGGACGGTATGAGCGGCATGTTGACGATGTGGGCGGGCGCGCGACCGGGGTCGATGCGTACGTAGTTGGCTTGTCCCCATTGGTATTCCTCGCCGGTGATCTCGTCTCGGACCCAGAACCGCTCGTAGTGCTCCATACCCAATGCGGCCATGTCCAACCACAACGTCGCCTCTTCCGGCCCGAACGCGTTCAGCGTCACGACGACCAGCACGCAGTCGCCGGTGATCGGGTCGAACTTGCTGTAGGCCATCAGAGCGTCGTTGTCGAGAGAGTGAAACTTGATGTTCCGCAGTTGCTGAAGAGCGGGGTGGAGTCGGCGAATCTTGTTCAGCTGTGCGATAAATGGCTCCAGCGATCGTCCCGCCTCCAGCGCGCCCTCGAAGTCGCGCGGTCGGAGCTCGTACTTCTCGGAATCGAGATACTCCTCGCTGCCCTCCCACACGGCCTCGTGCTCGAAGAGTTCATAGCCCGAGTACACGCCCCAGGCCGGGCTCATCGTTGCCGCCAGCACCGCGCGTATCGCGAACATGCCCGGGCCGTTGTGCTGCAGGACGGCATGCAGGATGTCCGGGGTGTTGACGAACAAATTGGGACGACGGAAGTCGGCGACGTACGGGATCTCCTCGCCGAATTGGGTGAGCTCCCACTTGGACGTGCGCCAGGTGAAGTAGGAGTAGGACTGGGTGAAGCCCAGCTTGGCGAGCCCGAACTGACGGGCCGGCGGTGTGAAGGCCTCGGACAAAAACAGCACATCCGGATCGATTGCTTTGACCTGACCGATCAGCCATGCCCAGAAGTTGGGCGGCTTGGTGTGCGGATTGTCGACTCGAAAGACCTTGACCCCGTGGTCCATCCAGTGCAGCACGACGCGCAGCACCTCGTCGTAGAGTCCGGCGGGGTCGTTGTCCAAGTTGATCGGGTAGATGTCCTGGTACTTCTTCGGCGGATTCTCGGCATAGGCGATGGTGCCGTCGGGCAATTCGGTGAACCACTCGCGGTGTTGTTTGGCCCATGGGTGATCGGGCGCGCATTGCAACGCCAGATCCAGAGCCACCTCCATGCCCAAGTCGTGCACCGCTGCGACGAATTTGTCGAAGTCGTCGATCGTGCCCAGCTGCGGATGCACCGCGTCATGGCCGCCTTCGTCGCTCCCAATCGCCCACGGCGACCCGACGTCACCGGGGACCGCGGTCGCGGTGTTGTTGCGGCCCTTGCGGTGCACCTTGCCGATCGGGTGAATTGGCGGCAGGTAGACCACGTCGAAGCCCATTTTCGCAATTCGCGGCAACGCCGCCGCCGCGGTGGAGAAGGTGCCGTGCACCGGGTTGCCCTTGGCATCCCAGCCGCCAGTCGACCGCGGGAACATCTCGTACCACGAGCCGAAACTGGCCAGGGGCCGGTCCACCCACACCCCGTACTGCTCGCCGCGGGTTATCAGCTCACGCAGCGGGTACTGCGACAAGAGTTCGTCGACCTCGGGGGTCAGCGCCAGCGCGGCCCGCGAAACCGGATCGCCCGGCGCTTGCAGGGCCGCCGCCGCGGCGCGCAGCGGGTCGCGCTGACTACGCGGAACACCGGTCGCGGCGCGTTCGAATAGCTGTGCACCCAGCAGCAGATCGTTGGACAGTTCGGTCTCGCCCTGGCCGGCCTCCAGCTTGGCCTCCAAAGAGTGCCGCCAGGTATGGATCGGGTCACCCCAGCCGTCCACCCGAAACGTCCACAACCCGACGCTGTCGGGAGTGAACTGACCATGGAACACGTATGGCTCCTCGCCCATCTGCATCGACAGGAGCAGCGGCTTGACCCGGGGCAGCGGATCGGCGACGGTTTCGGCCACCGCAGGGGCCTGCACCGCCTTGACCCTCCGGGTTTCGCCGGCGAGCGGGTACCGGGGTCCGAGGTAACGCACCACCAGCGTCGCCGCGACGGCGTCATGGCCTTCCCGCCACACCGCGGCCCGGACCGGAACCACCTCGCCGACGACAGCTTTTGCCGGATACGCGCCGCACGATACGACGGGCGCGACGTCATCGATCTCGACCCGACCGGGCACCGCCACTTCCTTCCGGTTCGCGAGTTGCTGCTCAGGCGTAAAGCTCTTCGCGCCCAATACCCACCGTAGTGTCGGACCACACCCGGAGGCGGGATGCACGGTGTGGGCACGGCACCGCCGCTAACCAAAGACTTCTCGCAGATGTCACAACCAGTTGTCAGAACCCGAGAGGATGATCGAGAAATGTTCCTAGTGCTGTCAGTGATCGGTGCCGCCGCCGTGGTCGCGTCAATCATCAGCATTGATGGCGACACCCGCAGGCGGAAGGCCGCCAACAAGGATCTGAGCTATTGGTTCCCGCCAACCAAGGAACAGCTCCCATGACGCGCCCGATGGCTACGTTGGCCGCGCTCGTTACCGCGGCGGTGGCGTCGGCCGGTACGGGCCGGCGCCGACCCGACACCACCACCATCGCCGGGATATCAGATCCCAAGTCCATCAGGGCCGGAGTTCCCCGGCGCCCAGGTCTACCCGCCGCGGTGCTTGCGGCAAATGATGGCCTGCGGATTCCGGTACGACCCCGACACCGGGACGTGGAACCCGAGCGACCCAGGCGGCGTCTAAGCAATTGATCGGCCCGCTACGTCCTGTCTCTACGCATGCCGCTGGTCATCCCCGGTGTCACCAGCTGCCTGAGCAATCACTAAGTGGAATTACCTGGCGGACTATCACTGGTACCCCGGCGAGCGGTGGGATCAGCAGTACGCTCATGCCGTGGCGGACACCGCGTACGCATCTTGCGGCGATCTGA
>DATFYT010000258.1:0-15033 GCA_035314925.1 Mycobacterium sp.
CTGTGGTCTGGAAAGTCGAAGCAGTTCGACGCCAGGTGATCTAGCGAGGTGCTCGCGGCGACGTCCACCGACTGGGCGTGGTGCCCCGCGCGCGGTGAGGGAAGACGGGCATCACGCTGCGAATCACTCACTTGCACAAGATACTTCGCAACGGATCCGGTGACTTCGACGCCGGTTTCAACGACAGCGATTCTTGCTCGCCGGCGGCGCTACTCCTGGAAGCGCCACCAAATCTACTGTGCGGCAAGCTAATCGATGCGGCACAGCTGGAAACGCCGACCGTCATTCGGAGCTGAAGTTGCGCCGAAGCGTCTCCCCGTTCGGCTTCCCGCCCAACGCGGCAGAGATCTGATCCCAGGACCAGTCAGCAGCACGAGCCTCCCGCACCGCCAACTCGATCGCCTTTTGAGCGATGCGCCTGGCATCGGTGGCGGCTTGGATCAACTCTTCGACAGATGTCGTCATACCACAGATATTGGCATATTGTGTGCCAATATTCAAGGAAGCACTCGAGCGGGGCCGGACCGGTATCGGGTTTCCCGTCGGGCCCACGCGGGAAACCCACGACTGGAATAACGCAAGCCGGCTCGGCACGGCGAAACCGGTCGTAAGCTGCGACTTAGCAACGAGGACAGACAACGCGAGTACGACGCATGAACCGACCCGGTGGCTTTTTGCGACGAGCTCCCCGACGCACCTTCCGCGACCGTCGGGAAGCTGGCCGCGTGCTGGCCGAGGAGTTGGCGGCCTACCGCGACAAGGACGGACTGCTCGTCCTCGGGCTGGCTCGCGGCGGCGTTCCGGTCGGCTGGGAAGTCGCCGCAGCCCTGCATGCGGAGTTGGACGTGTTCCTGGTGCGCAAGCTCGGCGTGCCGCATTGGTCGGAACTGGCGATGGGGGCGCTGGCCAGCGGCGGCGGCGTCGTCATGAACGACAACGTGGTGTCCAGCCTTGGCATCGGCGACGATCAGGTGCGCGCGATTATCGACCGCGAAACGATCGAACTCGATCGGCGGGAGCGTGCCTATCGCGGCGGACGGCCCGTCGCTGACCCGCGCGACAAGACCGTGATTTTGGTTGACGACGGGATCGCCACCGGCGCAAGCATGCTCGCGGGAGTACGCGCACTGCGGGCCAGTAATCCGCGATCGATCGTCGTCGCAGTGCCGGTGGGTCCGCTGTCAGTCTGCCAGGAGCTGGCGCGGGAGGCCGACGACGTGGTGTGCGCGACCATGCCCAGCGACTTCGAGGCGGTGGGACAGGTTTTCGTCGACTTCCATCAGGTCACCGACGACGAGGTCCGTGAACTGCTCGCCACCCCACCGCGGCAGGGCGAGCCCTAACGGCTGCTGCTAATGCGTGTTGTGCTCGTCGCTGACGCTCTCCGCGGCTTCTGCGTCGGATTCCGAATCCGCAGCAGCTGCTGACGACTCATCGTCCTCGTCGACCGCTTCCGCAGGGTAGTCCGCGGGTTCTTCTGCCGGGCCGGATTCCTTGGTGGGTGCACCGGCCTCGCGTCGCTGACGTTCCCGGAGTGCATCGATGATGAGCAGCACCACGCCCAACACACTGGCCCCGATGCATACCCAGGCGACCAGCTCATTGCTCGTGACAACCGCGAACACCAACGCGGCAAGGCCTATCACCGCTAAGACCAGCGCAATAATCAGCATCGGTAAACCTCCAGCCGACTGGGCAAGACTGCCAACACAGCAGGATACGCACCGCCGTTGCCGGCATCTTCGGCCGAGTTAGTTATTGCCCCGATTGAACTGGTTAAACCCCGCGGCTTCATTGGTGGCGCTGGAGTCGACTGGTGCCGCCGATCCGCGCTGGCCAAGCTCCTCGAGCTGAGACTCCAGATATGTCTTGAGCCTCGTGCGGTACTCGCGTTCGAACGTGCGCAGTTGTTCCAGCCGACCCTCGAGCACAGTTCGCTGCTGGTTGATCGTGCCCATGATTTCGGAGTGCTTGCGCTCGGCGTCGGCCTGCAGTGCATCGGCCTTCTCCTGAGCCTGGCGCAGCTGGGTCTCGGAGCGGGTTTGCGCATCGGCCAGCATCGCGTCGGCGCGCTGGCGGGCTTCGGTGACGGTGGTCTCCGCCTCGCGACGTGCATCGCCGACGATCTGTTCGGCGTTGGCGCGGGCGTCGGCCAGCAGCTTGTCCGACTCCGCCTTGGCGGTGCCGGTCAGCCGGTCGGCGGTGTCCTGGGCCAGGCTGAGCACCCTGGCCGCCTTCAACGCCTGCTCCTCGCCGAGGGCGGCTGGCTGAGGGGCTGGCTGGGGGGCTGGCTGCGGGGCGGGCTGCGGCGGCTTGACGGGCTCAGGCTCGGGCTCATAGAGCGGAATGGCTTGGGTGGCTTGCGCACTGACGCCGCCGCCGGCCTTTGTACTGGCCAACTCCTGGTCCAGCTCGTTAACCCGCTGACGCAGGTCGGAGTTCTCCTCGATGAGCCGGGTCAGCTCGGTTTCCACCAGGTCGAGGAAGGCGTCGACCTCGTCTTCGTTGTAACCACGCTTGCCGATCGGCGGCTTGCTGAACGCCACATTGTGGACGTCGGCGGGTGTCAGCGGCATTCTTAGCCCCCTTGAGTGTGGACGATCAAACCGACTAGGAAAGTGTAGGTCGGCGCGAACGTTGTTGTAGCCATACTGCAACTGCCGCCCATCCTGTCACACCAGACCCGGCGGTTGCCGATTCGCCCGATAAATAAGACCGAATTTCAAAGTTTAAGAGCCGACAAATCAACGCCTTAATCGAACGAAATCCGGCGCCGCAAACCGTTCCAGGCCCGCAGTACTCGACAACCCGCGGCAGGTTCGCGGTTCAGGCGTGGTAATCCAGCGCCATTGTCATGCCGATGAACGCCAAGAGCAGCAGCACCATGATGGACAGGTCGAAACGGACGGCACCCACCGTGAGCTGCGGTATCAGCCGACGCAGCAGCTTCACCGGCGGATCGGTGACCGACAGGATGATTTCGAGGACCACCACGGTGGCGCCGCGCGGGTGCCAGTCCCGGCTAAACGATCGGATGAACTCGACGACGACCCGAGCGATCAGCAATAGCCAAAAGATGAACAGCGCAAAACCAACGATGTGCACGAACAGCGTCAACGAGAGCCCGACCTTAGTGATGAAGCAGATGTGACTTTGACGACCGCCCCGGCTGCAGCCAGCGCGGCAACGCCAGCCTACCGACTCGAGCGGGCCGTATACATTCGCCCGGCAACGGGCCGACTGGGAGTCCGAGCCGGCCGGCGACTACTGGTAGGCGTAAAAACCGGTCTCAGCGATGCGACGGCGTTCTTCGGGCGAGACGTCGACGTCGGCAGGTGAGAGCAAAAACACTTTGGTCGCGACCTTGTCGAACGAACCACGCAGCGCGAAGGCCAGCCCCGCCGCGAAGTCGACCAGCCGTTTCGCGTCAGCGTTGTCCATCGAGACCAGGTCCATGATCACCGGGGTGCCGTCGCGGAACCGCTCCCCGATGGTGCGGGCCTCGCTGTAGTCCTTGGGCCGCAGCGTGGTGATCTTCGACAGCGGGCTGCTCTCGTCGAAGAGCATCGCCATCCGGCGCGGATCCATCGCCAGTGCACCGCGGGTCGAGCCGCGCAGCGACCCGAACCGCGGCCGGGCCAAGTCGCTGCGGTCGTACTCATGGCCCCGGAACCGGGGTTCGTCCGAGTAACCGCCGCGATAGCCGCCCGTGGCGAAATCACCGGGCTCGCCACGTGGATCGTCGTATTCGCGCCCCTCGTAGCGGCCGTACCCGTCGTCAGCGAACCGCTGCCGGGGGTAGCTGCCCCGGCTCGGTCCGTGGTCGTCGTAGTACTCGTCGTCGTAGTCCTCCATCGGAGCCATACCGAAGTAGGCCTTGACCTTATGCAGTGTGCTCATCGCCTGGACCCCTTCTAGGCTCTGGGAGTTGCGGTGTCTGTGATGAAGATGTGACTGGAGTGACTAGTTAGGGTGACGGTAGCGGTCTCCTTCCCAATAACGCGGTACCGACACGCACACACGTCGAACCATGTTTGACCGCGCTTTCGAGGTCGTCCGACATTCCGGCCGACAACCCCGCCGCACCTGGATGCACTCGGCGCACCCGCTGATGCTCCGATTCCAGAAGCCCGAACGCCGTATCGGGATCCCAGTCCAGCGGCGGGATGCCCATCAGGCCAACCAGTTCCAGGGATTCCGCGGCCTCGACCTGCGCACAGATTTCGTCGACGGCACCGGAGTCGGAAACGTCGACACCGCCCCGGGACACATCGCCGTCGAGGCTGATCTGGACGTAGACCCGCAGCGGATTCTCCCGACGGCCCTCACTCAATGCAGCCGCCACGGCGCGATCGAGCGCCCGCACCAACCGGGGACTGCTGATCGAGTGGGCGGTGTGCGCCCAGTTGGCCAACGATCGGGCTTTGTTGCGCTGGATCTGGCCCACCATGTGCCAGTGCAGCCGCGGTGATGTCGCCGGTGTCGAGGTGCCACCCGATGAGGCGCCCAGCAACCTCGCGACTTCGCCCACCTTCACCGCCGCCTCCTGCTCGCGGGATTCGCCGAAGGCGGCGCATCCCAAACTCGACAAAATCGCGACATCGGTTGCTGGAAAGAATTTGGTAATCGGCAGCAGTTGAATTTCGTCGACTTTGCGGCCGGCCGCTTTGGCGGCCGCTGCGAGCCGCGATCGTAACGCTGTCAAAGCATCGGCCAATTCCGATTCCCGCTCCGGTCGGGGTGAAAGTTTTAACGCCGCCGCACTCATTCCATCCACACCACCGATGCCAACCGCCCGGTGGGGGCGTCGCGGCGGTGACTGAACAAACTGACGTCGTCCACCGTGCACCGCGGGTCGATATCGACGGCGCTCACGCCCAAAGCCTTGAGCTGACAGGCGATTCCGACGCGAAGGTCCAGCGCGGGCGTGCCGGTCGAGGTGCTGCTGCGACTCCCCGGCAACACCGCTGCTACCTCGTCGGCCATCGCCGCAGGCACTTCGTAATTGCGGCCACTGACCGCGGGGCCCAGCAGCGCGGAGATGTCCGGCTCACGCGCGCCCGCGGCCACCATGGCCTCGAGCGCCCGGGCCACCACACCGTCGCGAGCTCCAACCCGACCGGCGTGCACGGCGGCGGCGACGCCCGCCCGCGCGTCGGCCAGTAGCACCGGCACGCAATCGGCGGTTACCACCGCCAAGGCCAGCCGCGGCGTGCTGGTCACCAATGCGTCGGTGTCCGCGACCGCGGTAGTGCGCGGCCCGTCGACCACCTCGACGCGGTCACCGTGAACCTGGTTCATCCACACCACCCGGTCGACGCCAAGGCCGATGGCAGCGGCAAGCCGCTTGCGGTTAGCCGCCACCGCGGCCGGGTCGTCGCCGACATGGTCACCGAGGTTGAAGGTGTCGAATGGCGGCGCCGAGACGCCGCCGGCGCGCGTAGTGGTCACACGCCGGACGCGAACGCTCACACATCCAGTATCCGGCTAGCGCCGCATGAAGGGCGGCACGTCGACGTCGTCGTCCTCGCCGCCGATGTCGAAGGTTGCGCCGTTGGTCGGCACCGACACGCTGACCGCGTCGGCAGGCTCGAACAAGCTCGTACTGACCTTTCCGCGCTTACCCGAAGCGATCGTCGTCGAGGCATCGCTACTGCCGACGATCGGATTTCGGCCAGGCCCGCTCGCGTCGAAGCCCGCTGCGATCACCGTGACGCGCACCTCGTCGCCGAGCGAGTCGTCGATGACGGTGCCGAAAATGATGTTGGCATCCTGATGGGCGGCGTCCTGCACCAGCGACGCGGCCTCGTTGATTTCGAACAACCCCAGATCGCTGCCGCCGGCGATCGACATCAGCACACCCTGTGCGCCCTCCATGGAGGCTTCCAGCAGCGGCGAGTTGATCGCGATCTCGGCGGCCTTGAGCGCGCGGCCGTCGCCGCGGGCCGAACCGATGCCCATCAACGCCGTGCCCGCACCCGACATGATGCCCTTGACGTCGGCGAAGTCGACGTTGATCAGGCCCGGGGTGGTGATCAGGTCGGTGATGCCCTGCACACCGTTGAGCAGCACCTCGTCGGCGCTGCGGAAGGCATCCATCAGCGATACCGCCGCGTCACCCATCTGCAGCAAGCGGTCATTGGGGATGACGATCAGGGTGTCGCAGCTTTCCCGCAGCGCCGCAATGCCGGTTTCGGCCTGGTTGCCCCGCCGTTTGCCCTCGAAGGAGAATGGCCGGGTCACCACGCCGACGGTCAGCGCGCCCAGCTTGCGGGCGATGCTGGCTACGACGGGCGCCCCGCCGGTGCCGGTGCCGCCTCCTTCGCCTGCCGTCACGAACACCATGTCGGCGCCGCGGAGCAGCTCTTCGATCTCGTCCTTGGCGTCGTCGGCGGCCCTGCGGCCGACCTCGGGATCGGCACCGGCGCCCAGCCCGCGGGTCGAGTCGCGCCCGACGTCGAGCTTGACGTCGGCGTCGCTCATCAACAACGCCTGGGCGTCGGTGTTGATCGCGATGAACTCCACGCCCTTGAGTCCCTGCTCGATCATCCGGTTGACGGCGTTGACGCCGCCGCCACCGATCCCTACGACTTTGATGACAGCCAGATAGTTGTGCGGCGGGGTCATCATTGTTGTTCCTCCCTGGTGGGATTTGGTCTATTGCGTAACGACCTGGCAAACCTCAACCTCAACTAAAGGGTTAGAGTTATGTCAAGTTGTTCCGCGCAAACAGAACGGTATTGCCGCCGCGCGCGCGATCGACGCAGGCGCGCCGAGAAGCGGCGGGCGAATTTCGGGCGAATTTCTCCCAGGGCCGACGCCGAGCGCACGGTGTCCGGCGGGTCGCTATTTGACGGTGGGCAGGTCCGGGCTCGACACGTCGTAGACGTGGCCCGGCTGGGTCAACAGCGCGGCCAGCTTCTGTGCTTTCTCGTCGGTGCGTTCGTTGGTCCCCCAGATCACGGTGCGACCGTCGGCGAGCGTCAAGGTGATCGACGCGACCGACGGCGCGGCAATCCGGCCCACCTGGGCGACGATCTCGGGGCGCAGAGCGGTCAGCACCGCGAGCGCGGCCTTGGTCGCCGGGTCGGTCGGCCCGGGGTTGTCGACGTCGAGGTAGGGCAGCGCCGGCGGCGGCGGTGCGGTCGCGAAGTCGACGCCGTCGCGGTCGTAGAGATGCGGGCCGTCGGGAAAGTCCTTGACCACCACCGGAACCCGCTCGACGACGGTGATCCGCAGTGCCGACGGGTACTGGCGTTGCACCCGTGCGCTCGCCACGCGGCGAATGGCCGCCACCCGGTCGGCGACGCCGTCGGTGTCGATCTGCAGGAGCGGCGTGCCGAGCCGGACCTGCGCGGCGCCGAGCACCTCGTCACGGCTCACCGCCCCCGTCCCGACGACGATGATGCTGCGGGCCGACATCGCCGGTGTGAAATAGAGGACCAACCCGAGTGCCACGGTGAGGACGGTCAGCCCGAATATCGCGAGCGCGAGCTTCAAACCCCGAACAGCCCCGCGCGGAGCAGGTTTGGCCGGGTCCGCCGCGCGCCCGCGGGCGCGACGTTTGGCTTCCCGGCGGGCCTCCTCGATCGCCATCGCACGTGCCTGCACCTCGCGGCGCTCGGCGCGTTCCCGCCTCGCCCGCCGACGCGGACCCTCGACCACGTCGGACTGTTCGGCCTGCGACTGTTCCGCGTCGTCGCCGGATTCGGCGGCCGCGATCGGTTCGGTGACCGTTATTTCCCGTAACGGGTCCTCGCCGGTATCGCCACCGGGCTCACCCGGCACCGCGCCGTCGTCGTGCTCGGTCACGACAACGCTCCCGGCCGGCCGGGAGCGCCGCGGTTGGCCCGCACCCGCAGCGCGGTCACGATCTCGGGCGCGAGCATGGTGACGTCGCCTGCGCCCATCGTGACAACGACATCACCGGGGCCGGCGGCCTCCGCCACCGCGACAGCGACCGAGGACATGTCGGGCAGATACCGCACCGGCACACTGACGTGCTCGGCGACGCTTGCCCCGCTCACACCGGCGAGTGGTTGTTCACGCGCGCCGTAGACGTCGAGCACAAAAACCTGGTCGGCCTCGTCGAGCGCGTGACCGAATTCAGCAGCGAAAGCCTTTGTCCGCGAATACAAATGCGGCTGAAACACCACCAACGACCGGCCGGAGCCGCTCTGCTCAAGCAGTGTGCGGACCGCGTCCAGCGTGGCGCTGATCTCCGTCGGGTGGTGGGCATAGTCGTCGAACACCCGCACCGAAGCCGCAGTGCCGATCAACTCGAAGCGACGACGCACCCCTTCGAAACCGGCCAGCCCGTCGAGCACGCAGTCGGCGGGAGCACCGATCTCGATGGCGGCCAGCAGCGCGCCCAACGCATTGAGCGCCATGTGCCTGCCCGGCACCGACAGCCGCATCACCCACGGATGGATTTCGCCGCGCAGCTTGACGTGCGCGACCGCGCCGGTCCCCTGCTGTTCCCAAGACAACAGCGCCGCGTCCAACTCGTCCGCGGGGCCATTGGGACCCGTATCGGACCCAGCGCCGTACCGCAGCACCCGGATTCCCAGCGCCGCAGTGCGTTTGGCCAGCGCGGCCGCCCCGGGGTCGTCGACACAGATCACCAGCGCTCCACCGGGGGCTATTCGCTCCGCAAACGAGTCGAACACCGCGGTGTAGGCATCGGAACTGCCGAAGAAGTCCAGATGGTCGGCCTCGATGTTGGTGACCACCGCGACATTCGGGGTGTACTCCAGCAGCGAGCCGTCGCTCTCGTCGGCCTCCGCGACGAAGCAGTCGCCGCTGCCGTGGTGAGCATTGGTGCCGGCCTCGCCCAGCTCACCGCCGACCGCGAAGGACGGGTCGCGGCCGCAATGCTGCAGGGCCACGATGAGCATCGACGTGGTGGTCGTCTTGCCGTGCGTGCCGGTCACCATCAGCGTGGTGCGCCCGGCCATCAGTTTGGCCAGCACCGCCGGCCGCAACACCACCGGAATGCCGCGTCGCCGGGCCTCGACGAGCTCGGGGTTGGTCTTCGGGATCGCGGCGTGCGTGGTGATGACGGCGGTCGCGCCACCCGGCAACAGGTCCAGCGACGACGCGTCGTGGCCGATCCGGATCAGCGCGCCGCGTGCGCGTAGCGCGCGCACGCGGCGCGACTCCTTGGCGTCGGACCCCGACACCTGTCCGCCCCTGTCCAGCAGGATGCGGGCGATGCCCGACATGCCCGCTCCCCCGATGCCGACCATGTGGACCCGCTGCAACTCGGGGGGCAGCGGAGGGACGTTCACCGTCGGCCTCCTCCGCTGCGCGCCTGCTTCGCGACGTCCAGGACAACCTGGGCGACGTGCTGCGCGGCCTCCGGATGACCGACCAGCGCGGCGGCCTTCGTCATAGCCGCCAGCCGCAGCCCGTCGTTGAGCAGCCTGCCGACCTGATCGGCCACGAAAGCGGGCGACAGCTCGGCGTCGGCGACCAGCAGCCCGCCGCCGGCATTGACCACCGGTAGCGCGTTGAGCCGCTGTTCGCCGTTGCCGATCGGCAGCGGCACATAGACGGCAGGCAGGCCGACGGCGGTGACTTCGGCGACCGTCATCGCGCCGGACCGGCAGATCGCCAAATCGGCGGCGGCGTAGGCCAAATCCATCCGGCTCAGGTAAGGCACCGCAACGTACGGCGGGTCGCCCGGTTCCGGCGTGCGCAGTTCGATGGTGTTCTTGGCGCCGTGGGCGTGCAGCACCGCCACCCCGGCGGCCGCCAGGTCGCCGGCTGCCGCGGCGACCGCCCGGTTGACGGAGGCGGCTCCTTGCGAGCCGCCGAACACCAACAGCACCCGCGCGTCGTCGGCGAAGCCGAAATGCGCGCGCGCCTCCGATCGCAGTGCCGCGCGGTCCAGCGAGGTGATGGCCGCGCGGACCGGCACACCGACCACTTCGGCGTGCGGCAGGCCGGGATCGGGGACCGCCGACAACACCCGCTTGGCGCTGCGCGCGCCAATCCGGTTGGCCAGCCCGGCGCTGGCGTTGGCTTCGTGGATCACCACCGGCACGCGCCGCCCCCGCCGGGCCGTGCCACGGGCGGCGAGATACGCCGGCAGCGACACGTATCCACCGAAGCCGATCACGACGTCGGCCTCGACTTTGTCCAGCACCGCACGGGTCTGCCGGACGGCACGGAATACCCGCAGCGGCAGGCGGGCCAGATCGCCGGTGGGCTTGCGGGGCAAGGGCACCGGGGTGATCAGCTCGAGCGCGTAACCGCGCTCGGGCACCAGCTTGGTCTCCAAACCACGCGCGGTGCCCAGTGCGGTGATCCGGACCTGCGGATCAAGGGCGACCAGGGCGTCGGCGACGGCCATCGCGGGTTCGACGTGGCCTGCTGTACCGCCGCCCGCGAGCACCACCGACAACGAGGAGTCCCCGGTTGGCTCCCTGACCGAGTCGTTCACCCGTGGCGCTGACCTTCCAGTGCTCGACGGCCGTGTGCATGACGCTGGCCGGTGTACCGCTGTCCGCCTCCATGATGCCCTGCCCGCGCAGTCCGCCGATCCACCGCAGGCTTTCTCGCCGGCCGTGCGGCACGAGCGGCGGGCGGCTTGGCAGGCTGCCCCCGGCTTCGCAACCTGTCGCGCAGCGCCTCGACCCGGGTCGGCGCATAGGGCTCGGGCAGTGGCAACCGCAGCAGTCGGTTCATCCGGTCGTCGCGCCCGGCTCGCAGCGCAGCGACGGCCTCGGGTTCGTGGCGAGCGGCATTTGCCATCATGCCGACCATCAAAAGTGTTGTGGCCGTTGATGTTCCACCGGCGGAGATCAGTGGCAGCTGGATACCGGTGACCGGCAACAGGCCGATCACGTAGCCGACATTGATGAACGACTGGCCGATCACCCACATCGTGGTGGTCGCGGTCAGCAGTCGGAGGAACGGGTCGGCAGACCGTCGCGCAATGCGCATCCCGGTGTAGGCGAACAGGCCGAACAGAGCCAGCAGGCCCAGAGCGCCGACCAGGCCGAGTTCCTCGCCGATGATCGCGAAGATGAAGTCGTTGTGTGCGTTGGGCAGATAGTTCCACTTGGCCGTGCCCTGGCCCAGACCGTCGCCGAAGATACCGCCATTGGCCAGCGCGAACTTCGCCTGCCGGGCCTGATATCCCGAGTCCTGCGGGTCCTGGCCGGGGTTCAGCCACGAGCGCACCCGGTCGGACCGGTAACCCGCGGACACCGCCAGGATCGCCGCGGCCACGATCGCGGCGAACAGCGAACTCAGGAAGACCCGCAACGGCAGGCCGGCGTACCAGAACAGCCCCAACAAGATAATGCCCATCGAGACCGTCTGCCCCAGGTCGGGCTGCGCGACGATGAGGGCCAGCGCGATCACCGCGGCCGGCACCAGCGGGACCAGCATTTCCCGCAGCGAGGCCCGCTCCATGCGCCGCGCGGCCAACAAGTGAGCACCCCAGATTGCCAACGCGATCTTGGTCAGTTCGGACGGCTGCATCGAGAAGCCCGCGATCACGAACCACCCTCGAGAGCCGTTGGCCTCCTTGCCGATTCCCGGGATCAGCACCAATACCAGCATCACCATGGTCACCGCGAAACCGGAGAACGCCATGCGCCGCATGAACCGCACCGGCAGCCGCAGCGCCAGATAGCACGCGACCAGCCCGATGATGGTCCACAGCACCTGGCGGCCGAAGATGACCCACGCCGACCCGTCGTCGTCATAGGAACGCACGCCGGACGCGGAAAGCACCATGGTCAGTCCCAGCGTGGTCAACAACGCGGCCACGGCGATGACCAGGTGAAACGACGTCATGGGTCGGCCCAACCAGGCGCCGAACCGGGTGCGGGGTCCGGCCGTTGCGGTGGCTGCCGGTTTGGCGGAGACCGCAGGGCTTTCGTCCGGCTCCGGCGCGCTCGTCTCCCCCGACTCGCTCGGCATGCTCTCCGTCGGCTGCCCGTCCTTGGTTCCCCGGCGTAGCAACCGGGTCAACCTGTTGGTCACGCCAGTTATCCAGACGTGGCGCGCACCGCAGCCGCGAACGCGTCGCCGCGATCCGCGTAGCCGGTGAACTGGTCAAATGAGGCCCCGGCCGGTGCCAGCAGCACCGTGTCGCCGGGGTGGGCCAGGTCTCGGGCGGCAGCGACGGCAGCGTTCATCACGCGAATGCCGACAGCCTCGTCCGACGCAGGAATCACTGTTGTCACATGAGTAACAGGAGACTCAGCAGTCGCATGCATACCAGCATCCTCGCCTGTCACAACCTGTACGACCGGGACATCCGGCGCGTGTCGTGATAACGCCTCGGCCACCGCCGCCCGATCACGGCCGATCAGCACCGCCCCGACCAGCCGCGGAGCGATCCTGGCCACTGTCTCCTGCACCGACGCGCCCTTGAGCAGACCGCCGGCTATCCACACCACCCGCGGGTATGCCAGCACGGATGCCTCGGCGGCGTGCGGATTGGTGGCCTTCGAATCGTCGACGTAGCTGATCTGATCGACGACTGCGACCAGCTCGGCGCGGTGCCGGCCCACCCGAAACGTCGCCAACGCGTCGGCGATCGCCGCCGCGGGCACCCCGACGCTGCGCGCCAGGGCGGCGGCCGCCAACGCGTCGAGCACGCCCACCGGCCCCGGCACAGGGATCGACGAGACGGCGGCCAGCGCTAAGCCGTCCGGCACGGCGGCGGAGCCGGCTTCGAAAAAGGCTCTGTCGACGAGCATGCCGTCGCGCACGCCGAGCTCCCCGACGGCGGGTTCGCCGAGCCGGAAGCCGACGCGTAGCGGGGCGTGGGTCGCCGCCAGCAGCGCCACGGCGCGCGGGTCGTCCAGCCCGGCGACCGCCACCCGGCCGGTCAGTACCCGTGCCTTGTCGGCGGCGTAGTCGGCGAGGGTGCCATGCCAGTCCAGATGGTCCTCGGCGATGTTGAGCACCGCGCCGGCCTCGGGCGACACCGACGGCGCCCAGTGCAGCTGGAAGCTGGACAGCTCGACGGCCAGCAGGTCGGCGGACTCGCGCAGAACGTCGAGCACCGGGCTGCCGATGTTGCCGCACAGCCTGCTGCGCAGGCCCGCGGCCGTGAGCATGGCCTGCAGCATCGACGTGGTGGTCGTCTTGCCGTTGGTGCCGGTGACCGCGAGCCAGCGCCGCGGCGGCCCGTAGTGACCGGACGCGTCGAGCCGCCAGGCCAGCTCGACGTCGCCCCAGACCGGTACACCGGACGACGCGGCGGCGGCCGGCACCGGTGCGGTCGGCGGAAAGCCGGGGCTTGTCACGACCAGCGCGTAGTCGGTGATGTGCTGTGCCGCGGTCGACGAATCCACCGTCGCCGTCCCGGCGTCGGCGAACTGCTGCCGGGTCGATGGGTCGTCATCGCAGAGTGTTGCCGTCACACCCAGCGGTGCCAGCGCCGTCAGCACCGAGCGCCCGGTTACACCGCCGCCCGCGACCAGTACCGGCGTGCCGGGCTTGAGATCGGATATCGAACCGCGCGCGGTGTCGCGGCTCATCGGCGCCGCTCCTCAGCATCGCTGCGCCCTGCATCGTCGTCGGCGCGGCTCATCGGCGCCGCTCCTCAGCATCGCTGCGCCCTGCATCGTCGTCGGCGCGGCTCATCGGCGCCGCTCCTCAGCATCGCTGCGCTCTGCATCGTCGTCGGCGCGGCTCATGTCAGCGGCCGCCGGTGGCCGCGAGCCACTCGCTGTAGAACAGCGCCACCCCCAGCCCGCAGCTGATCGCTGTGAGCAGCCAGAACCGGATGATCACCGTGGTTTCGGCCCAGCCGACGAGCTCGAAGTGGTGGTGGAAGGGCGCCATCCGGAACACCCGGCGACCCGTGGTGCGGAAGGCCAGGATCTGCACGACAACCGAGGTGATTTCGGCGACGAACAGCGATCCGAGCACTACCGCGAGGATCTCGGTGCGGCTGGTCACCGAGATCCCGGCGATGATGCCGCCCAGGGCCAGCGATCCGGTGTCTCCCATGAAGATCTTGGCCGGCGCGGCGTTCCACCACAGAAACCCGATGCAGGCGCCCGCCGTCGCGGCCGCGATGATCGCCAGGTCCAGCGGATCGCGCACGTTGTAGCAGCCCGGCCCCGGCACGGAAGCGCAGGCGTTGCGGTACTGCCAGAAGGTGATCAGTACGTAGGCGGCGGTGACCATGCCCATGCTGCCGGCGGCCAGCCCGTCCAGCCCGTCGGTGACGTTGACCGCGTTCGACCAGGCGCTGACGACAACCACGCAGAAAAGTACGAATAACGCGGGACCCAGTGTGACGGTGGCGATTTCGCGCACGTAGGACAGCTCGGAGGTGCCCGGCGTCAGGCCGGCGTCGTTGCGGAACTGCAAGACCAGCACGCCGACGAGCACCGCGGCGGCGATCTGCCCGACGGTCTTGGCCGTCTTGTTCAACCCCAGGTTGCGCGAGCGACGGATCTTGATCAGGTCGTCGAGGAACCCGACCGCGCCAAGCGTGGTGGCCAAAAACAGCACCAACAGACCCGACGCCGACGGCCCCTCGCCGTTGAAGGCCAGACCGGCCAGGTGGGTGCCCAGGTAGCCCGCCCAGATGCCGGCCAGAATCGCCACCCCACCCATCGACGGCGTTCCACGCTTCGTCTGGTGGCTCGGCGGGCCGTCTTCGCGGATCTCGTGACCGAAGCCCTGCCTGTTGAACAGCCGGATCAGCATCGGGGTCAAGAGGATGGACACCGTCAGCGCAATGGCCACGGCGACGAGGATGTCGATCATCCGAGATCGCCCCGGCCGTCAGCGGTGTCGGCGAGCAGCGAGTCGGCCAGTGCCCCCAGGCCCGCGGCGTTGGAAGCCTTGACCAGCACCACGTCCCCGGGCTGCAGTTGAGCCCGCAGCAGGGTCAGGGCGGCGTCGGCGTCGCTGACAATAGCCGCTTCGCCGCCCCACGAGCCTTCCATGGCCGCGCCGTGGTGCATGGCGCTCATAGACCTCCCCATTCCGACGACAACGAGTCGAGACACATCTAAGCGCACCGCCAGCCTGCCGATGCGGTCATGT
>DATFYT010000259.1:0-14068 GCA_035314925.1 Mycobacterium sp.
CGGTGTGGTGCCACACGCCGAATGCGCACACCTATTACCGGTCGGGTTCGGGCCGGGTGGTGGTGGCCACACCGTATCGGCTGGTCGACGTTTGGCAGCAGCACCGGGCGCCGATCGAAGACGAGTTCACGCTGCGATGAACCGAAAGCTCACCGGCAAAACAGCTTTGGTCACCGGCAGCAGCCGGGGAATCGGACGTGCCATCGCCCAGCGGCTGGCCGCCGAGGGCGCTACGGTCGCGGTGACCGCACGTGCCCACACAGCGTCACGATCAACCCGGGCCGGGAGTGCCGTGGCGCTGCCCGGCACCATCGACGAGACTATCGCGCTGATCGAGGAGGCCGGCGGATCGGCGTTCGGGCTTACGGCCGACCTCGAGGACGCCGCGGCGCGCTGCGGTTTGGTGGACGCGGTGCTGGACCGTGCGGGCCGCATCGACATCCTGATCAACAATGCAGGTTTCGCTGACTACGCGTTGGTCGAGGACATGTCGCTGGAAACCTTCGACCGGACCGTCGAGCACTATCTGCGGACGCCGTTCGTCCTGACCAAGGCCGCAACGCCGCATATGCGGAAGCAGGGTGGCGGCTGGATCGTGAACATCGGATCGGTCACCGGTGTAGCTCCGGTGCTGCCGTATCGGGAGTACAACAAGACCGCCGGCGACGTCATCTACGCGTCGTGTAAGGCCGCGTTACATCGCTTCACCCAGGGGGTGGCCGCCGAACTGCTCGACGACAACATCGCGGTCAACTGTGTGGGCCCGTCGACGGCGATCCGTACTCCCGGTGCAGCCCAGCTGATTCCGGACGCCTTTCCGACTGAGCCGGTCGAGTACCTGGCCGAGACCGTGCTCGCAATGTGCCATCTGCCGGCCGCCGAACGCACCGGCCTGGTGGCATTCAGCCTGCATTACCCGTGGTCGCAGCAGCTGCCGGTGCACAGCCTGGACGGCTCGTCCCAGCTGCCGCCGTTGGAACCGCCCGCCACCGCTAACCCGAACATTCAGGCCGCTGGGATCTGACTGGAACATCAAGGAATACATAGGAGTACAGCAAGCGGGAATGCGCTCGGGTTGACTCGCAAGCGTTTGAACATTGTCGCCACAGTTAGGACCGGACGACGCACATCTTCCCGCGCCCCCGAATTGCTTCAGCGATGGCAGCCTTGCGTCGACACCGTCATGGCGCAGGCCTGCCAGACGACGACGGATGGCCCTGGGTCAGGATTGATTCGTCGCAGTAACAGAAGCTGTGGCACACGCGATCCCGGATGATCACGTCGGGACATTCCGGGTCGAACCAGCGGTCCACCACCGCCCAGTGAATGGGATGCATCAGGTAGGGGCCCATCAGTCCGTCGACGTCACTGAACTGCTGCTCGAATACATGAGTCCATTGCGATGTCCCGATCGCATCGTCGACACGACTCAGCTGCCACGCCCTGATGGCCGGCACGAAGCGCGGCATCGAGGACAGCTCGTCCTCGAAACGCGCCACCGTGTCCGTGTCCGTATCGGGCAGAACTCGCAACAACAGAGCGCGGTATACCGTGCCCGCGCCGCTGTCGTTGCGCGTCGGGGCGCCCGGGTAAGTGGCTCCGTTGACCCGAGTGATCGCGGGGTCTTCCAGGATCGCAGCGAAACCGCCCGCCGCCGAGAGCCATTGACCCCTGGAGTCGAACCTCAAGTGGACCAGGACGTCGCCGCCGTTGCGCGCCCCGGGTAGCGTCGGCTCGACGAGCTGGTGTTGTGCGTGGGTCGCTTCCGCCCCCGAACGCACGGAAGCCAGCACCCGGTCCCGATCTTCGTCGGCGACGTCGAGGAGGCGGGTGACGCTATACATTGCAGAACGCGTCGACGTCGTCTGCGGTCGCGGCGACCGACCGGGACCGCTCCGCGACCAGTTCGCTTATCTGGGACCACCATTCGCCCAGTGCCGGGTCCGGCCGGCCGTTCCACGTCATCTCCCACCATGCCTGGGCGCTGGGCAGCGTCCAGGTGATGGTGACGGTATTGGATTGATCCTCGAACCAGATCGGGGGACTGACGAGGACGTCGCACAGCGTCATGCCGCGAGAGAGGGCACCGGGCGCGTACTCGGCAAGGTAGGTGTCGACGAACTTCCTGGTGCATCCGGGCCTGGTCAGCACCCTGTCGATGACGAATACCCGACCGTCAGCCATAGCCCAACCATAGATACCCGGCGAGACATCAGACGGGTGCACTCCCGGCCATCGGGAGAACTCGTTGACCCCGACCTGGATGCGGGTGACGGTGGCTAGATGAGCGATCCGTTCAGCCCCGTTCAGCTCGGGCCCGTCATGCTGCGCAACAGGATCATCAAGGCCGCCACATCCGAAGGGCGATCGCCCGAGGGACTGGTCACCGACGATCTAATCGCGTTCCATCGGTCCTTCGCCGTCGGAGGGGTCGGCATGACGACGGTCGCTTACTGTTGCGTGTCGCCCGAGGGTGCCAGCGCGCCCGGCCAGATCGTGATGAGCCGACAGGCCCTGCAGGGGTTGCGCAGGCTCACCGATACCGTCCACGGGTCCGGTGCCGCGATCTCCGCCCAGCTCGGCCACGCGGGGGTAGTGGCGCCGAAGGCGCTGACCGGGGTCACGGCGGTCGCGCCGAGCCGGTTCGTCAACCCGACCTCCTTCGCATACTGCCGAGCGATCACGCGGGATGAGATCAGGATCGTCGTCGATCAGTTCGGTGCCGCGGCGCGGTTGGCGGTCGATGCCGGCTTCGACGCGGTCGAATTGCATTTCGGGCACCTTTACCTGCCGAGCTCGTTCATGAGCCCGCTCATAAACCGGCGTAAGGACGAGTACGGCGGGTCCGTCGACAACCGATCCCGCTTCGCGCGTGAGATCGCCGAACGTGTCCGCGATGTGTCGAGCGGCCAGGTCGCCGTCATCGCCAAGCTGGATATGGACGACGGACTGCCGGGCAGCATCTGGATCGACGAGGCGCTGCGCTCTGCGCAGCTGCTCGACGCCGACGGCACGCTCGACGCGATCGAGCTGACCCAGGGCTCCTCGGTTTTCAAGCCGATGTACCTGTTCCGAGGTGATGTGCCGGTGCGGGAGTTCGCCCGCGTCATGCCGGCCGCTCTGCGGCCCGGGATCAGGCTGGCCGGCAAGCGGGTGATGGGCAGCTACCCGTATACCGACCTCTACATGCTCGAGGCCGCAAGGCAATTCGTACCGGTTGTGCGCAACACCAAGCTGATTCTGCTGGGCGGCATCACCAACCGCGACCATCTCGAGACCGGGATGCGCGAGGGATTCGACTTCATGGCGATGGGCCGAGCCTTGCTGCGCGAACCCGATCTGGTCAACAAGATGACCGTTGATCCCGCCACACGCAGCCGGTGCAACCACAACAACAAGTGCATGGTCACCGTTTTCGGGCGCACGCACTGCGTGCTCGATCCCCAACAACGCTACGGTCCGGTGCTTGCGAAGATCGGGGACGCTGCGGCGACTCCGGTTGCCGCGCTGCAGATCGACACCTGACCGCTTGAGGCGGGCCGTCGAAGCCCCGTCCCGATGCAATCCTCCCGGTGATCGGCACAAACGTCGAAAGCATCCCAGCCAGGGGATATAGACCCTCCGTCAGCAGAATTCGGTCGTTAGCGTGGCGGCCAATCATGTTGAGGGAGAAATGATGAACGCGTCAGATATCGATACGCCGGAGATCGCCAAATTCGATCCACTGTTGGTACAACGCTGGATGGCGGTGTTACGGCCCGCTGTCAAGGCGTGGTTGCGCTCCGAGGTCAGGGGTTTGGACCACATCCCACCCGGAGGCGTACTGCTGGTCTCAAACCACTCCGGCGGCGCCCTGCCCACCGATATGCCGGTATTCGCCTCCGACTTCTACAAGAAGTTCGGCTTCGACCGGCCACTGTACGGACTCGCTCACGACATCATCCTGAGCGGGCCCACATCCGGACTCATGCGGCGGCTCGGCCTCATCCGCGCCAATCGTGCCAATGCCGCAAGCGCTCTGCGCAGCGGCGGTGCGGTGCTGGTTTTCCCCGGCAGCGACTATGACGCGTACCGGCCGAGCTGGCAGCAGAACACCATCAACTTTAGAGGACGGATGGGATACGTCAGAACGGCCATCGAGTCCGGTGTACCCATCGTGCCCGTCGTGTCCAACGGCGGCCAAGAGGGCCAGCTCTACCTGAATCACGGCATGTGGTTGGCGAAGAAGCTTGGAATCAAAGAGCGGATGCGCACCGACATTCTGCCCATCTCATTGGGCCTGCCGTTCGGACTGACGCTGATTCCAATCAACCTGCCGCTGCCCACCAAGGTGGTCACCCAGGTTCTCGAACCCATCGACATCGAGGCGACATTCGGTGCGGAACCCGACGTGGAAGCAGTCGATGCCCACGTGCGCTCGCTGATGCAGGAAGCATTGAATGATCTTGCGGCACAACGACGCTTCCCAGTCCTTGGTTGAGGTCATGACCGCTGTGACCGACGGTGTCCGCCGATAGGGCGTCCGCGCCGAAGCCACCTCCTAGCGAAGCAGTTGAGCCAGCTCCAGGCACGCCCGTCGACGGGCTTCGTGCGCTATGTCGAGCATCGGCATCGTCATGAACCCGTGGATGCCCCCCGCGAAGATGCAGCGCACGGTGGCCACGCCCGCCGCCTCGAGCGCGTCGGCGTAGGCGATGCCTTCGTCACGAAGTGGATCGTGGCCGGCGACGACGACGATCGCGGGCGGTAGTCCCTCCAGGTTGGCATGTAGCGGCGAGGCGTAGGGATGCTCCCGGTCGGCGGCCGCGGGCACGTACTGGTCCCAATACCACTGCAGTGCTGGCTTTGGGTTGTAGAAACCCTTGCCGAACAACCGATATGACTCGTTGTCGAAGTCAGGGGCAATCACCGGATAAATCAGCAACTGACCGGCGATGGGAGGACCGCCGCGATCGCGCGCCATCAACGCGGTGACGGCGGCCAGGTTCCCTCCTGCGCTGTCGCCACCTACCACAACGCGACGCGCATCGCCGCCAACCGCGGAGGCGTGGTCAGCGGCCCATCGGGCTGTCGTATAGACATCCTCGGCTGCATCAGGCCACTGATTCTCCGGAGCCAATCGATAGGCCACCGAAACCACCACGGCAGGAACACGATTGGCAATGTCACGACACAGTCCATCGTGGCTGTCGAGGTCGCAGAACACGAAACCGCCGCCGTGCCCGTACACGAGGATCGGCAGGCCTTCACCGTCAGGCCGGTAGATCCGTATTGGGATGTCGCCACCGGGCCCCGGGATGGTCTCGTCCCGGACCTCGGCAATGGGCTCGGGCTCGGCCGGCGGCACGAACCGGGAGCGAATGGTCGCCCTGGCTTGCGCGCCGGTCATGGTGTGGACCGGCGGGAAACCGGCGTCCAGCGCCTCGATCAGCGGGGCGAGTTGTGGATCGAGCCTCACGCGTACTGCAAGGCCGGTCGCGACGCGGGAGCGGGACGCCGGGGGAGCAGTGGCCGCAGGGGTTGCAAGGTCGGGGCAACCCGTTGCGGGCCGTCCTCGACGTTGCGCCAGATGGCCATCGCAGTCATCCGGACCGGTGCAGCCAGCCGTTGATCGAACATCATGCGATTCATCGGACCACACACCGACACCGCGGCGACTGCTTCCCCGAGGCTTCCGATTGGGGCTGCCACGCACCCGAACCCGAGCAGCGACTCCTCGCGCTCGAAGGCGATACCGTGAGCCCGCACCTTGGCCAGTTCGACTGCAAGGTGCGAGCTGCTGGAGATCGAATACTTGGTCTTGCGGACGTGCAGATCCACCTCGGCCTCCTCATCGCTGTAGGCCAGGATCGCCTTGCCGACGGCTGTACAGTGCGCGGGCTGACGTCCGCCAACCCGGGTGGGGATTGCGCCGATCGTCCGATCACCGACCTTCTCGAGGTAGACGACATCGGATCCGTCCAGAACCGCGAGATGCACGACGAGCCCGGTGGCGCGATGCAGTTCGCCCAGCAGCGGACCGGCCGCCCGAACGAGGCGGTCCTGGTATACAGCAAGGGAGCCCAGCTCCACCAGCCGCATGCCGAGCTCGTAGTCACGACCGCTGCGGCGCAGCCAGCGCAGCTGCACCAGCCGGTCGAGCATCCGGTGCGCCGACGAGCGAGGCAATCCGGTGCGGCGGACGAGCTGGGCCAGTGTCAGTCGTCCTGGTCCATCGAATGCATCGAGAACCAGCGAGATGCGGTCGATGACGGCGCTAGGGGTCGCTGGTTCAACGGTCTCAACGGTCTCAATGGCGTCCAGGGTCTCGGACATCGGTTCACCAACCTCTGTATATCTGAGCGGCATATTACTATTAGTAATAGTGAGTTGTAGCACAAGGGTGTGGCCGCTGTCACTAGGCACGCGAGAATTGCCGTGGATCAGAGCGCGGCGTACGAACGGAAAGAACGGATGAGGAAGCTCAGCCCTTGGTTGCAGAGCGGCCCGCCCGGCGACCGTAGAAGCTGCCGTCGCCGAGCGAGACGCCGCTGGCGTAACCCCAGGCGGCCAGTCCGGCGGTCGAACGGCCTGCGGCGAAGAGCCCCGGGATGGGCTCACCGCTGACGTGCAGGACCTCGGCATTCAACGTGGTGGCCAGCCCGCCCAACGTGAACCCGCCGGTGCTTTCTCGGAGGTCGATGGCGCCCACCGGGGAACCGATCGGTTTCACCCACTCGGGCTTCTTGTGCAGCAGCGGATCTTCGCCGCGGGTCGCGCCCTCGTTGTATGCGGCCACTGTCGCCTGCAGCGAACCGGGTGTCAGGCCCATGTCGCGTTCCAGGTCGGCAACGCTGTCGGCCACCCAGGTTGCCGGTCGCAGCATGAACTTCGGTGACCACGAGGCCATTGCCTCCTCTTGGCCATCGCTGTCGATGATCAGGTACGCAATGTTGTCCTGCTGGTAGAGGGTGAGCTGCCCGATCCTGCCCGGGTAGGTGTCCTCTGGGGCATAGCGTTGACCGCGGCCGTTGACCAGAATGCCGCGCACCAACTGTTGCGGGTCGATGAAGATCGCCACCTCGGTGGCGTCCATATGGGCCAGATCGGCGCCCAGTGCCTGGGCCATCCGGATCGCCTGACCGTCGTGCTGCTCGATCGAGGCCGCCGGGCGCCCGGCGATCCGCGGAGCGTAGCGCGCCACCATCGCGTCGTTATAGGCGAAGCTGCCAGTCGCCAACACCACGCCGCGGCGCGCCCGGATCGTTAAATCGTTGCCGTACATGCGGGCGCAGATGCCGACCACCCGGCCGTCGGATTCAACGACCAGGCGCTGCACTCGCACGTCGTAGAGCGCACGCGCGCCGGCGGCAGTCGCGGTCTCGACGAGCGGCTTCATCAGCATGTAGCCCGCGCTTGCTTCGCCCTGCTTCTTGTTCTGCATTTGCGGGACATGTCCCCGCGGGGCGGGCGTCGCAATGGTGTTGAAAGGGTAGGCGTTTTCGCCGCCGCTATACATCAGCCCCTGGTCGCCCATCGGTTCCCAGCCGGGCTCGGAGAAGAATTCGGCTTTGAATGGCACGCCGCACCCGACGAGCCAGTCGAAGTGCGCGACGCTGCCGGCGCAGTAATCCGCGATCCGGGTGTCGTCGGATCCGGGACCCATGGCGACATTGAGAAATGCCGCCATATTGTCGACGGAATCGTCGAAACCGCAGGCCTTTTGCAGCGCAGTCCCACCGCCGAGGTAGATGAACCCGCCCGCCATGGCGGCCGCGCCACCCCACGAGCCGGTGCGTTCCAGAACCAACACTTCTGCGCCGGAGCGAGCCGCTTCGACTGCTGCTGCCGCACCGGCTACCCCGTACCCGGCGATGACGACGTCGGCCTCGTCCTCCCACGATGCGATCGACGACGCCGCAACGGGTGTGACGTCAAAATCGGCGCTCACGGCTGCATGGCCGCGGGCATCTCACCGACCCACTGGTGGCCCCAGTAGCTGTCTGCCGTGATTTCCTCTGCGGTGTAATAGGTTTCGTCGACACGCATGCCGTCCGTGCCGAATTCGATGTCCCAGTCGCCGGGCGCGCGGACGTAGAACGACACCATCTTGTCGTTGGTGTGGCGTCCAAGGGTCGACGACAACTGGAACCCCTCGGCGTTGACGCGGTCCAGTGCACGACCCACGGCGTCGAGAGTGTCGACCTCGACCATGATGTGGACCAGGCGTGGATCGCGCAGATGTGCGGCCGGGCAGATCGCCATGCTGTGGTGTCGTTCGTTGATCCCGAGGAAGCGAACCCGCACCGGGCCAAACTCTTTCGGCAACGGTACCCGGAACGCGCCACGGGAACGGAAACCCAAGACTTCGGTATAGAAGTCGAACAACCCGTTGGGATCGGTGGCCGGCACAACGACATGGCCCATTCCCTGATCGCCGGTGACGAATTTCGCACCGAACGGGGTGATGACCGGGCTGTGGTCAAGCACCGCACCATGGAACACCTCGAGGGTGGTGCCGGCCGGATCCTCGAACGCGATCACCTCTTCGACCCTGCGGGCCTCGGCCTCATCGTTGGACAGTTGCTTGAACGGCACTCCGGCGCCGTCCAGCGTTGCTTTGAGGCGCTGAAGTGCCGGGTGGTCGCGCACTTCCCAGCCGACGGTGAGCACCCGGTCGGTCTCGCCCGGCACCACGATGAGCCGGGCAGCGCGCTCGTCCATCCGCAGGTACAACGCTGACGGGTCGGGGCCCTTGCCTTCCGCAAAGCCCAGGACGCCGAAGGCGAACTGTCGCCACCGGCCGATGTCATTGGTCGAAATCGTGATATACCCAAGGCTTTTCAAGTCAGTCACGTTGGTCTCCTAAATCAGCGCCCGCAGCGGACCCTCGGGCGGATCGATGCCCAACGAGCTGAGGGCCGCTGCGTGATACGTGGTGCCAGGGACATGGATCGCGTGCAGATGGCCGACGTGCATATCACGCCAGTACCGCTGCAGCGGCTTGTCCATCCGCGCCGCGTTGCCGCCCGAGCGGGCGAAGATCTCGTCGACCGCCGATACTGCGCGCCACACCGCGCGCACCTGGGTGCGGCGACCGGCGGCGCGGTCCGCGAACGACACCTCCTTGCCGGCGGCGACGATGTCGTAGATCCGATCGGCATTGGTCAGCAATTCCTGGCGAGCGGCATTGATGTCGGCCGCGGCTTCGCCGATGGCGTGCATGACGTAAGGGTCGTCCTTGATTGCGGTTCCCATCGCGCCGACGCGCTCCCGCTGGTAGTCCAGGTGCGCGGCCAGTGCGCCCTCGGCGATGCCGATAGTGGCCGCCGAGATGCCCAGCGGGAACATCGTCGACCACGGCATCAGATACAGCGGCTCGGTCATCCCGGCCTCACGCTGGGCAGTGCCATCCATCACCTTTGTCGCGTCCATCGTCCGGTAGGCCGGGACGAACGCGTCCTTGACGATGACGTCCTTGGAGCCCGTTCCGCGCAGCCCCACCACATTCCACGAGTCCTCGACGATCTCGTAATCCTTGCGGGGCAGGATCATGTGCAGCATCTGGGGCGGCATAATCGGTACGCCATTCGCGTCGCCGAGCATCGCGCCCAGGATGATCCAGTCGCAGTGGTCGGTGCCCGAGCTGAACTGCCAGCGGCCGTTGAAGATGTAGCCGCCGTCGACGGGCTTGGCCACGCCCTGTGGCGCATACGGCGAGGCCATCCAGGTGTCCACGTCATCGGCCCAGACTTCGGCGGGCACTTTCGGGTCTGCGTAAGCCAGTTGGTAGGGGTGAACGCCCACCACACCGACGATCCAGCCGGCGGCCGGGTCCAACGCCGCGGTGGCCATTACGGTCTCGGCGAACTCGCGTGGGTGGACCTCAAACCCTTGGTAGCTCTTCGGCTGCAGCAGCCGAATCAGGCCTGCCGCCTTCATGACTTTGACGGTGTCGTCGGTGAGCCGACCGATTCTTTCGGCTTCCGCGGCCTGCTCGCGCAACTGGTCAGCCGTGGCCATTACCCGGTCAAGAACCCGCTCGGTCATATTGTTCGTCCTTACGTGTGGGGGCTTAGTAATGGTCTACCGCAGTCAGTGCCGAACCCGAAGGTGATCCCGGTGAGCGGACGCAAACGGATCAAAACTCGATGCGCACATCGCCGCTCACCGGCCTGGCCTGACACGCGAGAATCAGGCCGTCCCGTAGATCCTCGGGTCCGAAGATGTCGCACGCCGCCATGGCGACTTCACCCTCGACCACGGTCGCCACGCACGACCCACAGCGGCCTTCCCGGCATGAGTGGGGCACGTCAATGCCCGCATCGAGCAATGTGTCGACCAGGGTCTGGCCGCGCGGCCAGCTCAGACGATGCCGTTGACCGTCCAGGTCGACGTTCACGTGTATGACTTCTGGCATAAGCCGATGGTCTGCGATCGACACAGGACTGCGCACAGGCCCGCCCAATGGCCGGGAAAACTGGCTCGCACCGCCCGGTGACCGGGAAGGGAACCGCGCGATGCGACGGATCTACCTACAGTGAATGCTTGTGAACCTCGATGCACCTCTGGACGTCATGGTGGTGGGCGCCGGGTTCGCCGGTCTGTATGCCCTGCACAAGCTGCGCACCCAGGGTCTCTCGGTGCGGGTCCTAGAGGCCGCACCCGAGCTGGGCGGCACCTGGTACTACAACCGCTATCCGGGCGCGCGTTGTGACGTCGAGAGCGTGGACTACTGCTATTCGTTTTCCGACGAACTGCAGCAGGAGTGGAACTGGACCGAGAAGTACGCCACCCAGGCCGAGATCCTGAGCTACCTGAACTGGGTCGCGGACAAACTCGACTTGCGCGGTGACATCGCGCTCAACACTCGCGTGGTCTCGGCGGTGCTCGACGAGACGACGCTGCGCTGGACAGTGACCACCGACGGCGGACAGAAGCTCTCGGCACGGTTCTGTTTGATGGCGACCGGCCCGTTGTCGGACGCGATGACCCCAGAGTTCAGCGGCCTGGATAGCTTCGCCGGCGAGATCTATCACACCGCCGCGTGGCCTCACGATCCGGTCGACTTCACCGGCAAGCGAGTCGCTGTCATCGGCACCGGATCGTCCGGCATCCAATCGATTCCGATCATCGCCGAGCAGGCCGCGCACCTCTATGTCTTCCAGCGCACCCCCAACTACAGCGTCCCCGCAGGCAATAAGCCGCTGTCCGGTGCGGAAATGGACGAAATCAAGGCCACTTACGCGGAGCGACGTCGTGTCTCGTGGCGCAGCGGCGGCGGTTCACCGCACATCACCGCCCCCAAGCCGGCGATGGAGTTCACGCTGGAGGAGCGCCGCGCGGCGTTCGAAACTCGATGGCAGCTGGGGGGTGTGCTGTTCTCCAAAACCTTCCCGGACCAGATGATCGACCCGGCCGCCAATGAGGAGGCGCGCAAGTTCTACGACGAGAAGGTCCGCGCCGTGATCGACGACTCTGTGGTGGCGGACATGCTGATTCCCAACGATCACCCGATCGGAACAAAGCGAATCTGCACAGACAGCAACTACTTCCAGGCTTTCAATCAGCCGCACGTGTCGCTGATCAGTGTGCGCGCCACCCCGATCGAATCCGTTGACGCCGACGGAATTAACACTACCGACGCCCACTACGACCTCGACATGATCATGCTGGCAACGGGTTTCGATGCGCTCACTGGGGCGCTGAGCAAGATCGACATCGTCGGCCGTAACGGCGCGACCCTACGTGACAACTGGGCGCACGGACCGCGCACCTACCTGGGGTTAGGCGTCGACGGGTTCCCCAACCTATTTCTGATCTCGGGTCCCGGAGCGCCCGCGGTGCTGGCAAACATGGTGCTGCACGCGGAGGCGCAACTGAACTGGATCGCAGAAGCCATCACCTACCTCGACCACCATGGTTATGCGGCAATGGAAGCTACCAGCGACGCCGTCGACGGCTGGGGCGCAGAATGTGCCCGGCGTGCCGAAGCGACGCTGTTCACCAAGGCGAACTCCTGGTACATGGGCGCCAACGTGCCGGGAAAACCGCGGGGCTTCATGTTGTTCATTGGTGGGTTCGCGACATACAACGACATCTGCGCCCAGGTGGCCGACGCCGGCTACAAGGGATTCGTTTTGGTGAAAGCGTCTTGATGCCGGGGCCTGCAGCGGAGGCGCCAATAACTACAGAAAGTTGTTGTGATGGGGAGTAATTCAGGGCAGCTGGCCGGAAAGGTTGCCATCATCACCGGCGGCGCGGGTGGGCTCGGCGCGGCGTTCGCGCGCCACATCATCGCGCGCGGCGGCAACGTGGTGCTCGCTGACCTGCTCGACGACGACGGCAAGCAGTTGGCTGATGAGCTCGGCACGCAGGCCCGCTACACCCATCTCGACGTCACCGACCCCGAGCAGTGGTCGGACGCGGTGCAGTTCGCCCTCGCCGAGTTCGGCACGCTCAACGGCCTGGTGAACAACGCCGGGGTGTCGACCGGTCAGTACCTCGAGCACGAGCCGCTCGCGCACTTCCGGATGGTCTTGGAGGTGAACCTGGTCGGAGTGTTCAACGGTCTGCAGGCGGTTATCGGGCCGATGCGCTCGGAGGGCGGCGGGTCGATCGTCAACATCTCTTCTGCGGCGGGTTTGTTCGGTCTGGCGTTCACTGCGGGCTACGGCGCATCGAAGTGGGGCGTGCGCGGACTGTCGAAGATCGCGGCGGTCGAGCTGGGCCCCGATCGCATCCGGGTCAATTCGGTGCACCCCGGCATGACATACACCCCGATGACGGTCAACGTCGGGATCCAGGTCGGCGAAGGCAACTATCCCAACACGCCAATGGGACGGGTCGCGGTGCCCGAGGAGATCGCCGGAGCCGTGGGCTATCTGCTGTCCGATGACGCCGCATATGTCACCGGCGCGGAGATTGCGGTGGACGGTGGCTGGACTGCCGGGCCGACGCTGAAATACGTTATGGGGCAGTAGAACCAGACAGGAGTGCAGATGAAGCGATTAGAACGGAACCGGATCCTGGTGACCGGCGCCGCCTCGGGCATCGGGCAGGCCACCGCGCTGCGCCTGCTGGACGAGGGCGCGGCGGTGGTCGCCGCCGACGTCGCCGCCGACGGGCTGGACAAGACTCGTGCGCGCGCCGCGGAGATCGGAGCCGGCGAGCGGCTGACCACGTTGGAGATGAACGTCGGCGACGAGCGGTCGGTGGTCGACGGTGTGCGCTCAGCGGTCGACACGCTGGGCGGCCTGGATTCGCTGGTCAACGCGGCCGGAATCCTGCGCGCCGCGCACACCGATCAGATGGACCTGCAGCTGTGGAACCAAATCATCGGGATCAACCTGACCGGGACGTTCCTGGTGGTCCGCGAGGCGCTGCCGACGCTGTTGCAAAATCCCCGCAGCGCGATCGTCAACTTCAGCTCGACCTCGGCGTCGTTCGCGCATCCCTACATGGCGGCCTACGCGGCGAGCAAGGGTGGGGTGCAGTCCTTCACCCATGCGCTGGCGCTCGAATACGCGAGCAAAGGACTGCGCGCGGTGTGCGTGGCACCCGGCAGTATCAAGTCCGCACTCACCGATGCCACCGCCGGATACATCCCGCAAGACGCGGACTGGACGCTTTTCACCCGGCTGATGCCGATCATGCCGACCACGGTGAAATCCAGCGGCGCCGGAATGGCCGATCCGTCGGCGGTCGCCGGCGTCATCGCGATGTTGGTGTCCGACGACGGCGCGTTCATCACCGGCACCGAAATCCGGGTCGACGGCGGAACACACGCGTGACAGCCGATCTGACCTACGAAGACACGCTGCGTGAAATCACCACCGACGCAGGCGTTCTGCGCTATCACGAGGCAGGTCTGATCGACACGGGCCCACCCTTGGTGCTGTTGCACGGTTCCGGTCCGGGCGTGACGGGATGGCGCAACTTCCGCGGTGTGGTGGGCGCATTCGCCGAGTTTTTTCGCTGCCTGATCCTGGAGTTCCCCGGCTTCGGCGTCAGTGACGATTTCGGTGGCCACCCGATGATCACCGCGCTGGATGGGCTGGTGCGCTTCGTCGATGCGCTCCGCCTGGAC
>DATFYT010000260.1:0-3181 GCA_035314925.1 Mycobacterium sp.
CCTGAATCCACGGAGGAATTGGCGTTGGTTCGGGTGTTGAAATGAAGAAAGTGCCCTCTGAGCTGGGATGATTGATGTTCTGACGCATTAATCGGTCCAGTTCGGAAAGGCACTCTCGGTGCAAGTTTCGCATAGGTTCACCGCGGACTCGGCGGTGTTCGATGAGGACAATCTCGTGTCGTGCGCGGGACTGGTGCCGGTGATGGCCCTGGCCGAGCGGACCGGCCTGCCCGAACTGTTGGCGAAGAAGGTGTGCATCACCGAGTCGAAAATCAGGTCGGGGGCGGCCAACCCCGCCCCGAAACTGGCGACCTTGATCGCGGGCATGTGCGCCGGGGCGGACTGTATCGATGACACCGACATCGTCCGCTGCGGTGGGATGAAGACACTGTTCGGCGGCGTGTACGCGCCCTCGACGATCGGAACACTGCTGCGCGAGTTCAGCTTCGGACACGCCCAACAGCTGGAATCGGTGCTCGGCGCGCACCTGGGGGCACTGTGTGAACGCGTTGAGGTGTTGCCCGGCGCCGACGTGCGCGCGTTCGTCGACATCGATTCGCTGCTGCGCCCGGTCTATGGTCACGCCAAACAAGGCGCGTCCTACGGCCATTCGAAGATCGCCGGCCGCCAGGTGCTGCGCAAGGGTTTGGCCCCGCTGGTGAGCACGCTTAGCACCGATATCGCCGCCCCGGTGATCACCGGGATGCGACTACGGGCGGGCAAGACCGGCTCGGGCAAGGGTGCAGGACGCATGGTCGCCCAGGCCATCGGCACCGCCCGCGCCGCCGGGGTCACCGGTACCATCCTGGTGCGCGGCGACTCGGCCTACGGCAGCGGCGCGGTGGTGAGCGCGTGCCGCCGCGCCGGCGCCCAGTTCTCCCTGGTGCTGACCAAGAACGCCGCGGTACGGACAGCGATCGAGGCCATCGAGGACAGCGTGTGGACGCCGGTGGCCTATCCGGGCGCGGTGCGTGACCCCGACACCGGCGCCTGGATCTCCGATGCCGAGGTCGCCGAAATCCCCTACACCGCATTCACGTCCACAAAGAAGCCGGTGACCGCACGGCTCATCGTGCGGCGCGTCAAAGACGCCAACCAACCCGAGGGACTATTCCCGGTATGGCGGTATCACCCGTTCTTCACCGATTCCACCGAACCCGTCACCGACGCCGACATCACCCACCGCCGCCACGCCATCATCGAAACCGTGTTCGCTGACCTGATCGACGGGCCACTGGCCCATATCCCCTCTGGGCACTTCGGGGCCAATTCCGCCTGGGTCCTGTGCGCCGCGATCGCCCACAACCTGTTGCGCGCCACCGGAGTCCTCGCCGGCACCCGGCACGGCAAAGCCCGCGGAGCCACCCTGCGCCGAACCCTGATCAACATCCCCGCCCGACTGGCCCGCCCCCAACGCAAACCCATCCTGCACCTACCCAGCCACTGGCCCTGGAAACCCGCATGGCTCACCCTGTGGCACAACACGATCGGTCATCGATCCACCGCTTGACCCCCACACCACCGGACCCGACCACCCAAGGACAAACAGGAAAAGCTGGGCAAACCAGCCGACCTTCCATGCCCGCCACCCGCCAGATCACCATCAATAATCAGCAGTTCACGCGAGAACTTCGATCCGTGGATTCAGGCTAAGGGCAACTTCCTTTTCTGGTCTCCCTTAGCGCTCGCCTTCGCGCAGCGGGCCATCGCCCGTTACGCCCTGGGTCGTTCCGGATGGCGAGACGACCTGCGGCGCGGCCTGGCCGTGGCGCACGGCGCCGACTCCCTGTCCTACGTCACGGTCGTCAGCTACGTGTACACCGCGGGGATACCGGCTGGCGCGCTGCGGCCCGACGATTCCGCGGTGCGCGAGATCGAGGATGCGCTAGCGATTGCCGAACGATCCGGCGACAACCTCCAGTTGGGTGTCGCGTGGCTTACCTTGGGCCTTGCGCTGGTGCACCGCCACACGGATGCCGAGCGTGATCGCGGACAGCAGCTGCTGGCGGAGGTCCGCGAAGTGTTCCGGCGCGGGGGACACTTCTTGTGCGATCTACCGATGCTTGACGTGTACGTGGCGCGTGAGACGGCTCGCCGTGCAGATCGCGACCAGGCGATACCGCTGATGCGCGCCGCCGTCGACCATCTCGCCCGTGACGGACAACTGCTGTCGTGGGGCGTTCTGGCGACGGGTGTTCTGGTGGAGACACTGCTCGACCGCGGGACCGAACGTGACGTGGCCGAAGCCGAGGCCGCAATCGAGCGGTTAGCGGCCGCGCCAGCCGATGAGAGTCTGGTGATGCGTGAGATCTGGCTGCTGCGACTGAAGGCTCTACTGGCGGCGGGCGCACGGCGACGAAGCCGCCTATCGTGACTACCGGGATCGCTACCGCGATATGGCGAAAACGGTTGGCTTCGAGGAGCATATCGCATGGGCCGAGGCGATGCCATGACGCAGGGCATCGCGGCTACCCCGTTTGTGCCAGGGCCGACCGGGCGTCGAGGTGTCCGGAGGCGCCTCGGCCTCCGCACTCAGCGCCTGAAATGCCGACGTTGCTGGGAAAACAGGGTCGCAATAGCCGCCGACACCTCATCAGCACCGCCCGCCAGCACCCCCTGTCGTAGGCACTGCTGCCGCCGCGTTGGCCCGCGCTGATCGTTGAGCCGATGCTCGCCAAATTTGTTGCCGCGTCCGTCACCACTTCCGGGGCGGCGATCACGAACGACATCTAACCCCCCAGCAGCCCATGTACTCGAGCTATCGCCGCGCGATCAGCGATACGCGGATAGTAATCACTCCCCGGCGCGAGTTGCATGATTCCGCCGACAGTTCGGCTGCCTGAAACCCAGCGTGCGCTATCAGTCAGAACATCCTGCGCATCGACACCTCTCAACCAGCAGTGCACGGCGGTAATGGAAATGGAGATGGTGGTGGTTTGCTCGGGGAAGGGGCTGCAAACCCCAAACTAGGTCCGTTCACACGGAATTAGTTCTACGACGACGGGGTGACCGGAAAAGGCCGCAAAGTCGACGGATTTCACTAGCTTGCTAGAGCCGGCGAAGCCGGAATTTTGAGTCAAGTTTTGTGTTGGTCGGTTCAGATGAGTGTGGTTAGACAGCGAGTCCTGTTGTGTTGCTGAGGTTTTCGAATGCCTGCTGGTATGCGTGGGAGGCTCGCCGA
>DATFYT010000261.1:0-4466 GCA_035314925.1 Mycobacterium sp.
TCGTCCTTGATCAGCGGCAGTGCCTGCTTGAACAGGTCGACGAAGAACTCTTCGCCGGCCGGCAGCAGCAGGTGCAGCACGTTGAGCATGTGGGTAGTGAACGGCTCGCCGGGCACGTAGTGAAACGGCAGCTTCGCCCAGTCGAACGCGACATCGCGCGCTTCGAGGACCAATCGCTCGTGATCGGGCCGTTCATCAAGCCCGGCCCCGGCAACTGGCAGGTGCGGACCGACAGCCTCGTCGTTGACCGTGAACATTGGCAGGAGCATACCCGGTACCCCCGGTATCGGGAACTCCTCGCGGTCAGACGGGCGCGGCTCCCCGCAGGTGCTCGAAGATCAGCGACGTCTGGGTGCCCGCGACGTCGGCGTCGGCGTTGAGGTTCTCCACCACGAACGAGCGCAGATCTTCGGTGTCGCGCGCGGCGACGTGCAAGATGAAGTCATCGGCACCGGCGAGGAAATAGACATCCATCACCTGGGGCCTGCGCCGGATCTGCTGGATGAATTCGCGGATTTTGCCGCGGGCGTTGGATTGCAGGCTGACTGAAATCATCGCCTGCAGCGGCAATCCCACTGCGGCCGGGTCGATATCGGCATAGAAGCCGCGGATCACACCGGAGTCCACGAGTCGCCGCACCCGGCCATGACAGGTCGACGCGGCGATGTCGAGTTCTTCAGCCAGCGCGCTGTTGGTCATGCGGGCATCGGCATGGAGCAGGCTCACGATTTGGCGGTCCGTACGGTCCAAATCCGCTGGCCGAAGATCCTTCGATGACAGCCGCTCACGATCCTGGTATTCCGTAATTTCTTCGGCCACTTGCTTATCTTAAACGCGTGTCTTCGTCATCTTTGCACTATCGCTGAACTTTCTTCACAATCGCAGTCATGCATGTCGGCATCCCAACCGAAACGAAAAACAACGAATTCCGCGTGGCGATCACTCCGTCCGGCGTCGCCGAGTTGACCCGTCGTGGTCATGAGGTTCTGGTCCAGGCGGGCGCGGGTGAGGGCTCGTCGATCCCCGACTCTGAGTTCAAGGCCGCAGGCGCGGAACTGATCGCCGCCGCAGAGGGCGTGTGGGCGGACGCCGACCTGGTGCTCAAGGTCAAGGAGCCGACGCCAATCGAGTACTCGCGCATGCGGCATGGCCAGACCCTGTTCACCTACCTGCATCTGGCCGCCTCGCGGTCATGCACCGAGGCACTGCTCGCCGCGGGCACCACCTCGATCGCCTACGAGACAGTGCAGACCCCCGACGGCGCCTTACCGCTGTTGGCCCCGATGAGTGAAGTCGCCGGGCGACTGTCGGCTCAGGTCGGGGCGTATCACCTGATGCGCACCCATGGCGGCCGCGGCGTGCTGATGGGCGGCGTGCCGGGCGTCGAACCGGCGGCGGTGGTGGTCATCGGCGCGGGAACCGCCGGATACAACGCCGCCCGGGTTGCCATCGGAATGGGTGCCTCGGTCACCGTGCTTGACGTCAACGTCAACAAACTGCGCGAGCTCGACTACATGTTCGCCGGCCGGGTGCAGACCCGTTACTCGACCGCCCTGGAGGTGGAGGAAGCCGTCAAGCAGGCTGACCTGGTCATCGGCGCCGTGCTGTTGCCAGGCGGCAAAGCTCCCACGCTGGTATCGAATTCCCTTGTTGGGCAAATGAAACCGGGTGCAGTGTTGGTGGACATCGCCATCGACCAGGGCGGTTGCTTCCAGGATTCACGCCCGACCACCTACGACGACCCGACGTTCGCGGTGCACGACACGCTGTTCTACTGCGTCGCGAACATGCCCGCGGCGGTGCCCAAGACGTCAACATATGCCTTGACCAATGCCACCATGCCGTATGCCATCGAACTCGCCGACAACGGCTGGCGAGACGCCTGCCGTTCGAATCCTGCTCTTGCCAAGGGGCTTTCGACTCATGACGGTGCGCTGTTGTCCCAACGGGTGGCCGCTGACCTGGGGTTGCCCTTCACCGATCCGGCGGCATCGCTGGTCTGACACGCGTTTGCGTGCTACACAAGCCGCGTGAGTTCACTCGCGGTTCAGACCCGATGGATGGATGCGGTCGACCAGGCCGCCCTGGTCCACGACGGCGAGGTGACGCCGCTGGAATTGCTCGACGCGGCCATCGAGCGGATCGAACGCATCGATCCGGTGCTCAACGCGGTGGTGATCCGCTGGTTCGACCACGCGCGTGACACTGCCCGAGCTGCGCTGCCCGACGGGCCATTTCGCGGTGTGCCGTTCCTCATCAAAGACCTGTTCGCCGGATACGCCGGCCAGCCCGTCACCAACGGCAACTTCGCGCTGAAGAACGCGTCGGTGGTCTCGGACGCCGACACCACGCTGGTGACCCGCTTCCGCGGCGCCGGCCTGGTGATCGCCGGCCGGACCAACAGCCCCGAACTCGGCAGCGTCCCGACCACCGAGCCGATCGCCTGGGGCGCGACCCACAACCCGTGGGACCTCAGCCGGTCGCCCGGCGGCTCCAGCGGCGGTTCCGCAGCCGCGGTCGCCAGCGGCATGGTCCCGTTCGCGCATGCCAGCGACGGCGGGGGCTCGATCCGCATCCCCGCGTCGTGCTGTGGACTGGTCGGTCTGAAGCCCAGCCAGGGCCGGATCTCGCTCGGCCCGATCCGCGACGAAACCGCGCTGTCGGTCGAGCTGTGCGTCAGCCGCACGGTACGTGATACCGCAACACTTCTGGACACGGTCCGCGGGCCCGGCATCGGTGACACGGTCATCGCGGCGCTTCCGGCCCGCCGCTACGTCCTCGAGCTCGGCGCGGAACCCGGCCGGCTGCGGATCGGCCTGCTCGACCACCACCCGCAGGGTGGAGCCGTCGCACCCGAGTGCGCAGCCGCCGCCCGTTCGGTCGCGACACTGCTCGAATCGCTCGGCCACACCGTCGAACCGGCGTGGCCCGCAGCGCTGGCCGACACGTCGCTGCGGTTGCACTTCGCCACACTGTGGAGCACGAACATCGGGGTCGGGCTTCGGCGATTCGAAGAACAAATCGGAAGACCACTCACCGCAGACGAATTCGAACCGGTGAACCGCGTGCAGGCCGAGATCGCGGCACATTTCACCGCCGTCGACTATGCGCTGGCATTCTCCGCCGCCACCCACTTCCGCCGTGCGCTGCAGGCGTGGTGGACCGATGGCTGGGACCTGCTGCTCACACCGACGGTCGCCGAGCTCCCGCTGCCGCTGGGCGTCATCGCCAACAACCCCGACAATCCGTTGGAGGCGATGGAACGCGCGTTCCAGTTCATTCCCTTTACGCCGGCGTTCAACATGAGCGGTCAGCCCGCGATCAATGTGCCGGTCGAGTGGACCGACACCGGGCTGCCGGTCGGCGTGCAGCTGGTGGCCGCCTACGGTCGCGAGGATGTTCTGCTCCGGGTGGCCGGCCAGCTGGAAACCGCAAAGCCGTGGGCGCACCGCACTCCCGACGTCGGTCGCTGACCTATATGTGGCCGAGCGTGCTGACGATGTCCTTCGCCGGCCCGTTCTGTGCCTGCCGGTACGCCGTCCCCGCCCACAGATTGGTGCCGTGCGGGTCTTCCAACTCGACCGCGGCCCTGCGGATCGGCGAGGTCATCTGGTTGACCTCGGGATAGCCCAGCGGCGCTATGTGGTCGAGCATCCGGGTGAAATCGTTCGCCAGACCGCGGGCATACCGGCCCGAAAACGCCCGGGTGACAACGGTTGTGTCGAATTGCGGATGCCCGAGCGCCGAGCGGTGTGCGGCGTTGGTGCCGGCCTCGTCGGAGAGCAGCAGTGCGGTCCCGATCTGGGCGGCCACCGCTCCCGTGCGCAACACGGCGGCGACGTCCTCGGTGCTGCCGAGGCCACCGGCCGCGATCAGCGGAACGTCATGGGCCCTGCCGATGCGACGCAGCAGTTCAGTGAGTGATTCGGTCCCAGGACTCATGTCCGGCGCGAACGTGCCACGGTGCCCACCAGCGTCGGGCCCCTGGATGACCAGACCGTCCGCTCCGGCGCCAATCGCCACCCCCGCCTCATACGCCGACGTCACCGTGACAAAGAGCAGCATTCCTAGCGCGCCGAACCGGCGCAGCACATCCGGCGACGGGGCGCCGAAGGTGAACGACACCAATTCGGGCCGGAGGTCGGCCAGCACCTCGAGCTTCTGCTGCCACCCGTCGTCGTCACCGAAGTTCGGGTAGCCGATCTCGACGTCGTAGTGCTCAGCCACCTCGTCGAGAGCCTCCGCGTAATAGTCGAGTTGGTACATGTCGGCGACGCTGGGCTGCGGCACGAAAAGGTTGACACCGATCGGGCCGGTGGTCGCGGCGCGCGCCGCCGCGATGTCATTGGCCAACCGGTCTGGGCTGATATAGCCACCGGCCAGAAAGCCGAGGCCGCCCGCGTTGGACACCGCCGCCGCCAGGGCAGGCGTACCGGGGCCGCCCGCCATCGGCGCACCCACGATCG
>DATFYT010000262.1:0-73798 GCA_035314925.1 Mycobacterium sp.
TGGGCTCGGCCGCGGACTTCGACGGCCTGTTGGCGCGGATGCGTGCCACCGAGATGCAGATCGAAACCATCGAGCCGGGCTCGCCGGCCTATCGCTATCTGCTGTAGCCGGCCGGGTTCACCGGATCGATTCGACGGCGCGTTTCGCGTCCGCCAACCCGGCGCCGGTGGCGTTGCGGTATTCCTGGATCGCCGCGATTGTCTTGCCGGCGCGGACAAGCTCGACCACTCCCGGTGGCATCCCGTGGGCACCGGCCGCCGCGAAAGGAACGTAGCGACCGGGGAATAGAGCTTCGAGCTGCTGTTCGATGTAGTCGAGGCGGGCTCTGGCGCCGTAATCAATCTCGCTCACTGTGCGACTCTCGCTGTCCTGCTGGTTTCTTGGTTGGTCACCAGCGCAGGCTAGTCGACCAGTTCAAGCGATTCGTCGTTAGCGCGGAAGATCGGTTCCAACGGAACGGCGAACCTATCGGCGATGTCCGTCAGCGTTTTCGACCACACCCGGTCGGTCGGGGAGACGGGACCGCGCCCGGGCCGGGTGAGCAACAGCGCCACCGTGTTTCTCGGTCCGAGGTCGTCGAGCAGCGTACGCAACGCGGACATCAGGTTCCACAAGATTCGGCCCTGTGGCCGCGGGCAGACCGGCACGTGGCTCAGCTTCTTGGCGAAGCAACGGTCCGGCCCGATCAGGCCGAACCACAGCAGCCGTTCCTCAAATCCCAGCGGCCCCATCAGCGCGCGCCACCGCTGGCGCAGATCGGCGGCCGAGTAAACAGGATCGCGGGCGGTCTCAATCGGCGGAATCGGCAACAGATCGGGATGACTCATCAGCGCATCATCAGCGCTCGGCGGCGCCGCGGGTAGTCAGTTATCCACAGTCCGCAGGATGGCGAACGAATACGGCTGCAGCTCGGTCGTGGCGCCGACGCCGGGCGACGTGGAGCACAACACCACCTCGCCGGTGAACGGGACGCGCACCGCCTCGGCGCCCAGATTGCAGGCGACCACCAACCGGCCACGGCGCGTGACGATCCAGTGCCGGTCTTCGTCGTAGTCGATCGCCATGTGGTCCAGCCACGGGTCGGTCAGGTCAGCTTCACTGCGCCGCAACGCGATCAGGTCGTGATAGAGGCGGCGCAGTCGTGCGTGGTCACCGGCGTCGGCCTCAGTCCAGTCCAGTTTCGAGCGCTGGAACGTCTGCGGGTCCTGCGGGTCGGGAATCTCGTCGGCGTCCCAGCCGTGATCGGCGAACTCTTTCTTGCGTCCCTCGGCGGTGGCTCGCGCCAGCTCCGGCTCCGGATGAGAACTGAAGAATTGAAAGGGGGTCGACGCGCCCCATTCCTCGCCCATGAAAAGCATTGCGGTGTACGGAGACGCGAGCACCAGCGCGGCCTTGACCGCCAGCTGGCCATAGGTCAGGGTCTGTGACGGACGATCTCCGAGTGCACGGTTACCGACCTGGTCGTGAGTGCAGGTGTAGGCCAGCAGCCGGGTGGCCGGAATCCCTGAGCTCTCCGCTGTCTTCAATGGCCGTCCGTGCCGCCGCTTTCGAAATGACGAATAGGTGCCTGCATGGAAGAAGCCGTTGCGCAACGTCTTTGCCAGCGTAGCCAGCGAACCGAAGTCGGCGTAGTAGCCCTGGCGCTCCCCGGACACGGCGGTGTGGATGGCGTGGTGGATGTCGTCATCCCACTGCGCCGTCATCCCGTAGCCGCCGCTGCGACCGCGCGTGATCATCCGCGGGTCGTTCAGGTCGCTCTCGGCGATCAGGGACAGCGGACGGCCCAGTTCCTCGGCCAGTAGTCCGGTTTCGGCCGACAGCTCTTCCAGGATGTGGATCGCGGTGGTGTCCACCAGCGCATGAACGGCGTCCAGTCGCAGCCCGTCGGCGTGGAAAACACGCATCCAGCGCAGCGCGCAGTCGATGATGTAGCGGCGGACTTCGTCGGAGTCGGCGTCGGCGATGTTGATGCCTTCTCCCCACGGGTTACTCCCAGACGACAGGTAGGGACCGAACCGCGGCAGGTAGTTACCTGACGGGCCAAGGTGGTTGAAGACCGCGTCGATCAGCACGCCCAGGCCGCGGCGATGGCAGGCGTCGACGAGCCGGACCATCCCGTCGGGTCCGCCGTAGGGTTCGTGCACCGCGTACCACAGCACCCCGTCGTATCCCCAGCCGTACGTGCCGGAGAACGCGTTGACCGGCATCAACTCGACGAAATCGACACCGAGATCCACGAGATAGTCCAGCTTTTCGATGGCCGAGTCGAAGGTGCCCTCAAGTGTGAAGGTGCCGATGTGCAGTTCGTAGATCACCGCGCCCTGCACCGAACGGCCTGCCCAGCCCTCGTCTGTCCATGCCTGTGCCGCCGGCTCCCACAACTGCGAGGATCCGTGCACGCCGTCGGGCTGGCGGGGGGACCGGGGGTCGGGCAGCGGCTTCGGATCGTCGTCAAGCAGATACCCGTAGCGGGCGGCTGATGCGGCATCGACGGTGGCCCGCCACCAGCCGTCGCGGTCACGCATCATCGGATAGACCTCGCCGTCGACGTCCAGGCGGACCTTCTCGGGTTTGGGCGCCCACACCGCGAATTCAGCCACGACTACGCTCCAACAGCGCCACCGGCAATTCGGCGAACAAGTCGGCGGCGGGTACGGTCCCGGTGACCGCCGCGCCGGTCAGCGCGTCGGTCCACGAACCGTCCGGCAGCTCTACCACAGTGTCGCCCCACCCGGTTTGTTCGAGGTGCACCGTCCAGCGGGTGACCGCGACCAGCACGTCGTCGCCGCGCCGGAACGCCACCACGTGGCCGGCAGCGGCTCCCGCGGCGAGCACCGGGTGGTGGCCACCCCGCAGGAAGGTGTCCGGCCGGGCGCGGCGCAACTGCAAGGCCGCTGTGACGACGCGAATCTTCGCGTGCTGCAGCGACTTCAGTTCCTGCCGTCGGACGGTGTAGTTCACCGGGCGGCGGTTGTCCGGGTCGACCAGGCTGTCGTCCCACAATTCGGTGCCCTGGTAGATATCGGGTACGCCGGGCACGGTCAGCGCGAGCAGCTTTTGGCCGAGCGCATCGTTCTCGGCGTGCGGTTGAAGCCGGGCCACCAGACTGGTCAGCTCGCGGGACACCGGCCCGTCGAGCACCGCGTCTAGCCAGCCGTGCACCGCACCCTCGAAGTCGGCGTCCGGGTCGTGCCACGACGTGTGCCAGGCCGCTTCCCGCATCGCCTTCTGCCCGTACGCGTGCAACCGGTCGCGCAGTTCCCCGGTGACCTCGCCGCTGGTCGGCCAGACACCAAAGATGTTCTGCCACAGAAACAATCCTGTCGCCGGGTCGGGGGCTGGGGCTACCGTCGACCAGCGGGCGACGAATTCGGCCCACAGCGACGGTACCTGGGACAGGACGCCGATGCGGGCCCGGACATCCTCGCCCCGTTTGGTGTCGTGGGTGGACAGCGTCGTCATGGTCTGCGGCCACAGTCGGGCGCGGGTGGCCGCGCGGTGATGGAATTCCGCGGCGCCGACGCCGAACCGGTGTGGTACGCCGCCAACTTCGTTCAGCGATACCAGCCGGGCGTCGCGGTAGAACAGGCAATCCTCGACCGCCTTGGCCGTCACGGCGCCGCACAGCTGCTGCAGTCGGCTGGCAGGCTCGCCGCCGCGGGCTAATGCGGTGGCGATCAGCTGCAGCGGAACGTCCAATTCCGGTGCAGCGGACTGTGTCGCGGCCAGCGCGGCGGGCAGTATCGCGGCCAGGCCGCGGTAATCGCTGCGATAGACGTCGATGTGCGTGAGCAGCGCCGCGACCGCCGTGGGCAGTTGCGGATGGTCGGCGCCGGCCGCCGCGACGATGCTGCGCTGCAGCCTGCCCAGCTCGGCGGCCAGCGTTTCGGTGGCGGCGGCGGTCTTGAGGTCGGCCAGCATGGCCGGCAGCTGGTGGTAGTCGATGCCGGCGGATTCGACTAACGCCGTCAACGCCGGCGCGCCGTTCGGGTCGATGAAAACCCCGCCGACTTCGCGCAGTACGTCGTACCCGGTTGTGCCGGAGATAGGCAGCGTCGGCTCCAAGGCCTCGTCGACGGCGAGGATCTTCTCGATCACGATCCACGCATCGGGCCCGATGAGTTCACGCAACCGCTGCAGATAGCCCGACGGATCCGACAAGCCGTCGGGATGGTCGATGCGCACGCCGTCGACCAGTCCCTCGGCGAACCAGCGGGCCACCTCGGCGTGACTGGTGTCGAACACCGGCCGGTCTTCTTGGCGCAGCCCGGCCAGCGATGTGATCGAAAAGAATCGGCGATAACCACACCGCCCGTTCCGCCAACCGATCAGCCGGTAATGCTGGCGGTCGTGCACTTGCGCGCCGGTGCCGCCAGCGGTGCCCGGCGCGACCGGGAAGGCCAGATCGCCCAGGCGCAACAGATCGCTGTCGACGGTTAAGTCGGCGACGTCGTCGTCGGAACCCAATACCGGCAACACTATTCGGCCGTCAGCCAGGTCCCAGTCGATGTCGAAGTACGACGCATAGGCCGACGACTCGCCGTGCCGCAGCACATCCCACCACCACGGGTTCTGCTCCGGCTTGTCCACGCCGACGTGATTGGGGACGATGTCGACGACCAGGCCCATGCCGCGGGCGCGCGCCGCCGCCGACAGCCGCTCCAGGCCCTCGGAGCCGCCGAGCTCGGCCGACACCGTCGTCGGGTCGGTGACGTCATAGCCGTGCGCCGACCCGCCGACCGGGGTCAGGATCGGCGACAGATACAGGTGCGACACCCCGAGTTCGGCAAGATAGTCGAGCAGGTTCTCGGCGTCGGCGAAGGTGAACCCGAAACCGCTCGACTCACCCCGCAGCTGCAACCGGTAGGTGGACAGGACGGGAAAAGCCATGCGCTACCGGGTCTTACGGAAAACGAGCACCGCCCGTCCGGGCAGCGAGACTTCGTCGCCGTCGTGGACGACCAGCTTCACCTCGCCGGTGGGATCAGTGGTGTCCAGTTCCGCCGTCCACTCCTTGGCGTAGTCGTCATCGGGCACGATGAAATCCACCGTGTGGTCATGGGCGTTGAAGCACAACAGAAACGAGTCGTCGACCACCTGCTGGCCGCGCTCATCGGGTTCAGGTATCGCTTCGCCGTTGAGGAAGACCGCGATGCACTTGTCGAACTCGGCGCCCCAGTCTTGATGTGTCATTTCCTTGCCCGCCGGTGTGAGCCAGGCGATGTCACGAACCTCATCGCCGGTCCGGATCGGCTCACCGTCGAAGAACCGCCGGCGGCGAAACACCGGGTGGCTCTTACGCAGGGCGGTGACTTTGCGGGTGAACGCCAACTGGTCGCTGTTCTTGTCGACCAGTGACCAGTCCATCCAAGACAGTTCGGAGTCCTGGCAGTAGACGTTGTTGTTGCCGTGCTGGGTACGGCCGATCTCGTCGCCGTGCGCGATCATCGGAGTGCCCTGGCTGAGCATCAGCGTCGCGATGATGTTGCGCATCTGTCGGTGGCGCAAGTCCAGGATTTCCCGATCATCGGTTGGGCCTTCGACGCCACAGTTCCAGGACCGGTTGTAGCTTTCGCCATCCTGATTGTCTTCGCCATTGGCTTCGTTGTGCTTTTCGTTGTAGGACACCAGATCGTTGAGCGTGAATCCGTCATGGGCGACGACGAAATTGATGCTGGCGCTGGGGCGCCGACCCGTCGCCTCGTAGAGGTCCGACGACCCGGTCAGCCGGGACGCGAACTCGCCAAGGGTCGCGGGCTCACCCCGCCAGTAGTCACGCACGGTATCGCGGTATTTCCCATTCCATTCGGTCCACAAACCCGGGAAGTTGCCGACCTGGTAGCCGCCTTCGCCGACGTCCCACGGCTCGGCGATCAGCTTGACCTGACTGACCACCGGATCCTGTTGCACCAGATCGAAGAACGCGCTCAGCCGATCGACGTCGTAAAACTCACGGGCCAGCGTGGACGCCAGATCGAAGCGGAAGCCGTCGACATGCATCTCGGTCACCCAATAACGCAGCGAGTCCATGATCAGCTGCAACGTGTGTGGATGGCGCGCGTTGAGGCTGTTGCCCGTGCCGGTGAAATCCTTGTAGAACCGTAGATCGTCATCGACGAGCCGGTAGTACGCGGCGTTGTCGATGCCGCGGAAGTTGATCGTCGGGCCGAGCTGGTTGCCTTCGGCGGTGTGGTTGTACACCACGTCGAGGATGACCTCGATACCTTGCTCATGAAATGTCCGGACCATGAATTTGAACTCATTCACCGCAGCGCCGGCCTGCCGGGTCGCGGCGTACTGGTTGTGTGGGGCGAAGAACCCGAAGGTGTTGTAGCCCCAGTAATTCCGCAGCCCCAAGTCCAGCAGCCGGCTGTCGTGCAGGAACTGGTGCACCGGCATCAGTTCGATCGCGGTGACATTCAGCGATTTGAGGTGATCGATGATCGCCGGGTGAGCCAGCCCGGCGTAAGTCCCACGGAGTGCTTCGGGAATGGCGGGATGGGTCTGGGTCATCCCTTTGACATGCGCCTCGTAGATAACTGTCTCGTGATACGGCGTGCGCGGCGCACGGTCGGTCGCCCAGTCGAAAAACGGATTGATTACCACGCTGGTCATGGTGTGTCCGAGCGAATCGACCTGCGGGGGAGTACCGGTCTCGGCCGGATCGTGAAGAGCGGCGGCCATGTCGTAGGAGTACAGCGCCTGGCCGAAGGTGAACTCGCCGTCGAACGACTTCCCGTACGGGTCGAGCAACAGCTTGCTGGGGTCGCATCGGTGACCGGTCGACGGGTCGAACGGCCCGTGCACGCGAAACCCATAGCGCTGGCCCGGGCTGATGGTGGGCAGATACGCGTGCCACACGTATCCGTCGACCTCATCAAGGGCGATCCGAGACTCGCTACCACCCTCGTCGATCAGACATAACTCGACTTTTTCGGCGATCTCGGAGAACAGCGCGAAGTTGGTGCCGCCGCCGTCGAAGGTGGCGCCCAGCGGATAGCTACTTCCGGGCCATGTGGTCGCCAGCGTTGGCGGGCTTCCGGCGGCGCCGTTGGTCGGGTCTGCGGGCGGCATCCTTCGACCTTATCGGCGGCCGTATCTGGTCGCTCTGCTGCCTCTCGGGGCCCGGGCTACCACCAGCCGGTGGCCGCCCCGACTTGCCGACCCAGCTCATTGGTCATCGTGCGCATGTAGGTGGCCGACAGGTGATGAGTGTCGTGGTACACCAACACATTTCCCTCGATGGCGGGGCAGATGTCGGGGCGGCAGACGGCATCGCTCATGTCCAGCGGTTTGAGCTGCGGGAACTGCTCGACCCAATCGAGGGTGGGGTTGCGGTCAGCCAGCACGTCGGAGCGCTTGATGCCGCACGAGATTGCGTCGCCACCTTTGGCCAGGCAGTCCGACGGGTTGAACGGTTGACCGTCTTTGACCAGCCACGGGGTGTCACGCATCGCGAGGATCGGAATGTTGTTGTCGGAGAACGTTTGCCAGATCCCAACATAGGTTCCCGGCATCACGTCTCCGGGCTTGATGTTCCACGGCCGGGTGGACGTGGTGAACACGTAGTCCGGGTGGTCAGCCACCACCTTGGCCATGGCCTTGGGCGCCCAGTCGCGGCACTCCGGGTATGGCGCGTTGTTGCCCATCACCAACGGCATCTGTTCGGTGGACAGCGGGCAGCCCATCTTGAGGTATGTGGTCACCTTGAAGTGGTACCTGCGGCCGAGGATGTCCAGCGCGGTCAGCCAATGCTCGGCATGCGAACCGCCGGCAAGCGCGATGGTGCGGGTGGCCTTCTTGTCGCCGTACGTGCATGCGATCACCGACGTGTTGGCAAAGTCGCCGATGCAGCCGTCGCGGGTGGACGGCGGATAGTCCGTCTGTGCTTCCAGCACGGTGGGCCGTGTCCGGAGCTTGGGCACGCGCACGTGTTTGACCAGGGCGCGGGCGCCGGGATAGTCGTGGGAATTGAGCCCGGTCAGCTCCTTGCCGCTGGCACGTTCCACGTTGACATGCTCGACCCAGGTAAACGCCGTGGCAGTGAGCGTCACGCCCAGCATCGCCACCGTGGATCCGAGCACCATGGTGGGACGGCGCAGCCGGGCCCGCCACGGGATGACCCGAACGGACTCGGATCCGGCGGCCCCGCGGTGTCGCAGCGGCTCTTCGACGAAACGGTTGGTCAGATAGGCCAGCACACCGGAGAACAGCAGCACCGCCGTGCCCTCGATGAAGTTGGCATGCCGGTGACCGGTGTACGCGAGCCAGAAGATCAGCAGCGGCCAGTGCCAGAGATACAGGGCGTAGGCCATCGCGCCGAGCTTGACCAACGGCTCGGCCGCCAGCAGCCGGTTGGGCAGCGGCAGCTTGTCGCTAGTGCTCGGATGGGCGTATCGGTTGGCGCCGGCGAGGATGAACAGCACCGCTGCCCCGACGGGTACCAATGCCCACGGTCCGGGGAACTCCTTGACGCCGTCGATGAGCGCGCCGCAGGACAGCACCGCGGCCAGGGCGACGGTGGCCGTCACCGTGCGCAGCCACATCGGCCAGCGGATGTAGGGGACCAGCGCCCCGACGAGCGCGCCCAGCAGCAATTCCCAGGCCCGCGCGAAGCTGTTGTAGTAGGCGGTCGCCTGGTTGGCTTGGTGGGCAAAGATCGCGTAGACGAACGACGCCACCGCAAGCGCGCTGAGCAGCAGGACGAACGTCGTCCGCAGCCGGTTGCCGAGACGGCGCCGGAACAGAAACGCGAACCCGAAAATCAGCGCCAAAAACGCGATGTAGAACTGCCCCTGCACCGACATCGACCAGATGTGCTGCAGCGGACTGACCGCCTCGCCGGCCCGTAGATAATCGGCCACCGTGCTGGCCAGCTCCCAGTTCTGGTAGTAACCGAGGCTGGCCAGGCTCTGGTCGGCGAAGGTCTCCCAGCGGGTCTCCGGCTGAACCAGGACGGTCAGCAGTGCGCACCCGGCCAGCACCACCACGAGAGCCGGTAGCAACCTGCGGACCAGACGAATCACTTCGGGCACCGGCGACAATGACCCGGTTCGACCTCCAGCCGGATTCAGCGCCGCGCGAAGCAATTTCCCGCCGAAGAAGAAGCCCGACAGCGCCAAGAACACGTCCACCCCACCGGAAACCCGGCCGAACCACACGTGGAACATCGCGACCAGCGCGATGGCAATGCCGCGTAGCCCGTCGAGGTCGTGGCGGTAGAACCCTGCTTTCCGGTTTCCCATGGCGGACTGGGCGGATTCCGCGATGGTGGCGTCGGCCGGACGGGTCGGGGAGACGGTCAACATGATTGACAGACAATCTACCCAACCGGCCGACCGCCGACAGTGCGCTAACGGCGCGCCGGCGCCGTCCCGGTCAGGACTCGATGATTCGGGTCAAGTAGGGAACCATCCCGTTGGTGCGCGCCGCCGAGACCGTCACGCCGGGTTCGGTGGCCTCGATCATCTGGCCGCTGCCGAGGTACATCGCGACGCTTTGCGTGCCGCCGGGGCCGTAGCAGAGCAGGTCGCCGGGGCGCGCCTGTGACGGCGCAACTTTGCGGCCGACGTTGCACTGCTCGCCCGAGGTCCGCGGCATCTTGAGCCCGGCGCCGGCATAGGCGTACTGGATCAGACCTGACGCGTCGAACCCGACGATGTTGGCTTTCAGTCCGGTCCCGCGGGTCGGGCCTGCGGCATTGCCGCCGCCGTAGAGAAACGGCACACCGCGCTGCGCGAGCGCGCGCTGAATCACGTAGGTGGTCGACTGCTGGTAGCCCACCAGGCTCGGACCCTGCACTGACTGTCCCGGCAGGGTCGAACCCTGCAGTGACGGTCCCGGCAGGGTCGGCCCCTGCGGGTCAGCGGTCGCGGAAGTCGGGTTCAGCATCGGTAGCGTCAGCAACAGGGCCAGGCTGATCGGGACTGCGTAGCTGCGTCTCATGGGGATCACCTCTCTGTGGCGTCAGCGCGGTGACCTCGCGCATCTGCCGTCATTCCTGCCGGTTCACCACTGAGACTCATGCGCTGGCCCGCCCCGTTGGGAGCCGCACGTCGCCACCTGCCCCGGTGCCGCCGTGGACCCTCGGTGAACCGCTGAATTCACAACAGTCACTACGGACACTTTGGCAACAAATGGCCGCGATGGCCATACCGCAGGCGCTTCACGAGGGATTTTTTGTCGTACCGTGACCGAACGGTGACCGCTTGTCGCCCGCCGCCTCAATCCTCAGCCGGCGGTTGTGATTTCGGTCTCATCGCTCAGTGCCAATATTGGCTGCAATAGCCGGTCAATGCGTGGCCCACCACCGAGCTCAAGACGACGATCGCGATCGCCAGGAGTGGCCAGAAGTACAGGTACCAACCCTTCAGCAGGGACACCACCGGGCCGACCACGGCCGCCGCGATCGCCGCACCGATACCACCCCACGCCAGCGGGTAGATGTAGAAGTCGACGCCGTAGGGCACCGGTGGGCAATCGTCACCCGTGCAGACGTCCTTCACGAAGCCGAAGAGCCGCGATCCCCAGTCCGTCGCGGTGGCCGCGAGCAAGAGCGCCGCCAGCAGCGCGATGGCGCAGGTGACGTCCCAGGGCACGAGTCTTAGCCGCAGTACCGGTGGCGGGGAGTCGCGTTTGGACGGGTCGTCGAACTGTCGCGGCGCAGCCATGGTGGCTCAATGCTGCCGGATGGTCGGCGTTTCTGCGACCGAAGCCTTCGGCCCGCGCGCCGACCAAAGGCTTATACCCTCGTTCTCTATGACTTCTGCGGCCGCAGGGACGTCTGGGCTCACCCCCGAGCAGATCAGCGCGATCGACGCGGCGCATCTCTGGCATCCCTATAGCACGATCGGCGCCGAGGCAGTGCCCCCAGTGGTCGCGGTCGGTGCCCGTGGCGCCCGGCTGACGCTGATTCACGACGGTGGGCCCGTCGAGGTACTCGACGCAATGAGCTCCTGGTGGACCGCCATTCACGGGCACGGTCACCCGGTCCTCGACGCGGCGATGGCCGCGCAGCTGGCGACGATGAACCACGTCATGTTCGGCGGACTGACCCACGAGCCTGCCGCGCGATTGGCGCAGCTGTTGGTCGACATCACGCCAACGGGGCTGGAAACGGTGTTCTTCAGCGACTCCGGATCGGTGTCGGTGGAGGTCGCGGTGAAGATGGCACTGCAGTACTGGCGCAGCCGCGGCCGAACCGACAAACACCGGTTGATGACCTGGCGCGGCGGCTATCACGGCGACACGTTCACCCCGATGAGCATCTGCGATCCCGACGGCGGCATGCACTCGCTGTGGACCGACATCCTGGCCCGGCAGGTGTTCGCGCCGCAGGTTCCGCGCGACTACGACGCCGCCTACGTGGCGGCGTTCGAGGCGCAGCTGGCCGGCCACGCCGACGAACTGGCGGCCGTCATCGTCGAGCCGGTGGTACAGGGCGCAGGGGGGATGCGCTTCCACGATCCCCGCTACCTGGCCGACCTGCGGGAGATCTGCCGGCGGCACGACGTGTTGCTCGTGTTCGATGAGATCGCCACCGGGTTCGGCCGGACCGGCGAGCTGTTCGCCGCCGACCACGCCGGCGTCAGCCCCGACATCATGTGCGTCGGCAAGGCACTCACCGGCGGATACCTCAGCCTGGCCGCGACGCTGTGCACCACCGACGTCGCGCACACCATCAGCTCCGGCGAGGCCGGCGCGCTGATGCACGGGCCCACCTTCATGGCCAACCCGCTGGCCTGCGCCGTGTCGGCGGCCAGCGTGGAGTTGCTGCTCAGCCAAGACTGGCGGTCGTCGGTTGCGCAGATCAGCGCCGGGCTGGCGGCAGGTCTGGAACCTGCGCGGGCGTGGGCGTCGGTGACCGACGTGCGGGTGTGTGGGGCCATCGGCGTCATCGAGTGCGACCGCCCGGTCGACCTGGCGATTGCCACCCCGGCGGCCATCGAACATGGGGTGTGGCTACGGCCGTTCCGCAACCTGGTCTACGCGATGCCGCCGTTCATCTGTACACCGGACGAGATCGCGCAGGTCACCTCGGCGATGGTCGAGGTGGCACGAGTCGTAGGCTGAAACCGCAGTTCAGAGCCGTTTTGCCAGCCGGCTAATCGGAACGGCGCGATCACTACTTGGCCAGGGTGAATTGGTTGACGTCGATGTAGCCGACCCGAAACATCTTGGCGCAGCCAGTCAGGTATTTGATGTAGCGCTCGTAGACCTCTTCGGACTGGGTCTTGATGGCCTCGCTTTTATGCGTCTCCAGCGCCGCTGCCCACAGGTCGAGGGTCCTGGCGTAGTGCGGCTGCAGCGACTGGCGGCCGGTCAGGGTGAAATCCGCCTTCGCCGAGTGCACCTCCACCATCTCGATCGTCGGCAGCCGGCCCCCGGGGAAGATTTCGGTCATGATGAACTTGCCAAAGCGGGCCAGCCACAACGTAATCGGCAAGCCGTGGTCGATCATCTGCTGTTTCGTCAAGCCGGTGATGGTGTGCAGCAGCATCACGCCGTCAGCCGGTAGCACGGAATGGGCCATCTTGAAGAAGTCGTCCCAGCGATCGTGGCCGAAGTGCTCGAAGGCGCCGATAGACACGATGCGGTCGACGGGCTCGTCGAACTGCTCCCAGCCGTTGAGCAACACCCGCGTGCTGCACGGGCTGTCCATCTCGTCGAACGACTTCTGCACGTGGGCGGCCTGGTTCTTGGACAACGTCAGGCCGACGACGTTGACGTCGTACTTCTCGACGGCCCGACGCATGGTGCCACCCCACCCGCAGCCGACGTCAAGCAACGTCATGCCCGGCTGCAGGCCCAGCTTGCCCAGCGCCAGGTCGATCTTCGCGAGCTGGGCCTCTTCCAGCGTCATGTCGTCGCGCTCGAAGTAGGCGCAGCTGTAGGTCTGGGTCGGGTCCAGGAACAGGCGGAAGAAGTCGTCGGATAGGTCATAGTGCGCCTGTACATCGGTGAAGTGCGGCGTCAGCTTATTGGCCACAACGGCTTTGCCTGAACGTTCATCATTGAATTCGATTCCTTTGCTACACACAGCCTTGCCGCCGTCCTCCCTGTTAAACGCAAGTAATTCGGAGTGACGCCGGCCACGGATGGGTCCGAGAATGGCCCCAATCAGAACCGTCCTTATCTCCTCGGATCCCGACCCACACAATCAACTCCCCATTGAGCGCGTATCTGGCACGCCTTCAGTTCAACGCGTCGAAAATCGCCCCTTACCTGCAAAAATTCTGGTACGCGATACCGGGATTGAACTAGCTCAAGCGATTTGCTTTGGTCCCTTGCCGAACGTCAAGTTCATTGGGTCGTGACCCCCTGAATTGGGGGTAGCGGAGATCGCGCAGGTCACCTCCGCGGTGGTCGAGGTGGCACGAGTCGTAGGCTCTCGTAGGCTCTAGTGCGATGACGCAGATCGATACTTCACCGCTGGCTTGGCTGGAGGCGGTGGAACAGCAGCGCCGGCAGGCCGGGCTGCGACGCGCGCTACGTCCGCGTCCGGCAGTGGCCACCGAACTCGACCTGGCGTCCAACGACTATTTGGGTCTGTCGCAGCACGCGCAAGTCATCGAAGGCGGAGTGGACGCGCTGCGCACCTGGGGTGCCGGCGCCACCGGTTCGCGGCTGGTCACCGGTAACACCCTGCTGCACGAGGAATTCGAATCCGCGCTCGCCGAATTCGTCGGCGCTGCAGCCGGTTTGGTATTCTCCTCCGGCTATGCCGCCAACCTTGGGGCGGTCGTCGGGTTGTCCGGCCCTGGCTCGCTGCTGGTGTCGGACGCCTACTCACACGCCTCGCTGGTCGACGGGTGCCGGCTTTCGCGCGCCCGGGTGGTGGTGACCCCGCATCGCGATGTCGACGCCGTGGACGCGGCGCTGGCGTCGCGCGACGAGGAGCGTGCTGTCGTCATCAGCGAGTCGGTGTTTTCCACCGACGGCGCGTTGGCTCCGGTGCGACGGCTGCACGAGGTATGCCGCCGTCATCGGGCGCTGCTGATTGTCGACGAGGCCCACGGTCTGGGTGTGCGTGGCGCCGGTGGGCGCGGGCTGCTGCACGAGCTGGGGCTTGCCGGAGCGCCCGACGTGGTGATGACCACGACACTGTCCAAAGCGCTCGGCAGCCAGGGCGGCGCGGTGCTGGCGTCGGCGGCCGTGCGTGATCACCTGATCGACGCGGCTCGACCGTTCATCTTCGACACCGGTCTGGCGCCGGCGGCGGTGGGCGCGGCGCTGGCCGCGCTGCGCGTGTTGAGCGCGGAGCCGTGGCGCCCCGAGGCGGTACTGCGGCACGCGGCCGCGCTGGCGCAGATCTGTGACGTAGCCGACGTGCCGCAGTCGGCGGTGGTGTCGGTGATCCTCGGCGAGCCGGAGGTGGCGCTGGCCGCGGCCACGGCCTGCCTGGATGCCGGGGTTCGGGTGGGCTGCTTCCGGCCACCGACTGTGCCGGCCGGTATGTCGCGGTTGCGGCTCACCGCGCGCGCCTCGCTGGATGCCGACGACCTCGAGTTGGCCCGGACCGTGCTGACCGACGTGCTTCACGCGGCACGGCGTTGACGGTCCTGATCGTCACCGGCACCGGAACCGGGGTTGGCAAGACCGTCGCGACTGCGGCCCTGACGTCGGCCGCGCGGCAGGCGGGGGTCGACGTCGCGGTGTGCAAACCGGTGCAAACCGGCACCGCCGCCGGTGACGACGACCTCGCTGAGGTGACCCGGTTATCGGGGCTGACCAAGGTGGTCGGGCTGGCACGGTACCCACAGCCGTTGGCGCCGTTGGCCGCTGCCGAGCAGGCCGGGACGTCGCTGCCCACCCGCAAGAACGTGCTGAAACTCATCCGCGCAATCGACCGCCCGGGACAGCTGACGCTGGTCGAGGGTGCCGGAGGCCTGCTGGTCGAACTCGCCGAGGAAGGCGTGACGTTGCGGGATCTCGCGACCGACCTGGGCGCCGCGGTGCTGGTGGTGGCCACCGCCGAGCTCGGCACTCTTAATCACACCGCGCTGACAGTGGAATCGCTTGTATCACAAGGAATTTCCTGCGCCGGGCTGGTGATCGGCACCTGGCCGGTGCAGCCGGGTGTGGTGGAGACCTCCAACCGCTCTGCCCTGGCACGCCTGGCGCCGCTGCGCGCCGCGCTGCCCGCCGGTGCGGGATGGATGGACGCGGGCGAGTTCGCCGCGATGAGCGCGCACGCCTTCGACCGAAAATGGGTCACCGCACTGGTCGCCTGATGGTTCATTCGATCGAGCTGCTCTTCGACCGCGACACCGAGGCGGCGATCCGTCACATCTGGGACGACCTGGCCAGCGCGGGCATTCCGAGCCAGGCGCCGGCCAGTCGTCCGCACGTGACGCTGGCGGTGGCCGAGCGGATCGCGCCTGACGTCGACGCACTGCTGAGGCCGGTGGCGCAGCGACTGCCCTTGGCGTGCGCCGTCGGGGCGTCGCTGCTGTTCGGCAGATCCAACGCTGTGCTGGCCCGCCTCATCGTGCCGACCAGTGAGCTGCTGGAGTTACACGCCGAGGTGCACCGAATCTGCGGCCCGTATCTGGCGCCCGGGCCGATGCCGAACAGCCTGCCCGGTCAGTGGACGGCGCATGTCACGCTGGCCCGCCGAGTTGGGGGAGCTCAACTCGGCCGAGCCTTGCGTATCGCGGGTCGACCGTCAGAGATTCACGGCGCCCTGGCCGGTTTGCGCCGCTGGGACGGCAGCAAACGCGTCGACTCCCTGATCAGCTGACCTACTTACCGCTGCTGCCTGGACTGGCGCCAGTGCCCGCGGTGTAGGACGCCTTGCCGGTACCGGCCAACCCGCCGCCGGACACGATCAGGTATTCGTCACGGATGGGACGGTCGGCGAACCAGTCTTCGAGGATCTCGCGCGTTCCTGCGGCATAGCGGGCCTGGGCCGACAGCGTGGTTCCCGAGGTGTGCGGTGTCATCGCGTTGTGCGGCATGCTGCGCCACGGGTGGTCGGCTGGCGGTGGTTGCGGGTACCACACATCCCCGGCGTACCCGGCCAGCTGACCGCTCTTCAGCGCCGCCACGACCGCGTCGCGCACGCAGATCTCCGCGCGAGCGGTGTTGACGATGTAGGAGCCGTGCCGCATGGACGCCAACAGCTTCTCGTCGAACAGGTGATAGGTCTGTGGGTGCAGCGGAGCGTGGATGGAAACCACGTCGACCGCGCGCACCAGCGACGCGGCGTCGGGATGGTAGGTGACACCCAGTTCGTGTTCGACCTCCTCGGGCAGTCGGCGCGTGTCCGCGTAGTGCAGCCGGACGTCGAAGGGTGCCAGCCGGCGCAGCACCGCTTGGCCGATGCGGCCGGCGGCGATCACACCGACGTCCATGCCCTCCAGGTCGTAGGCGTGTTCGACGCAATCGGCGATATTCCAGCCTCCGTCGGTGACCCATTTGTGGGAGGGGACAAAATTGCGAACCAGCGTCAAGATCTGCATGACAGCGTGCTCGGCCACGCTGATGCTGTTGCAGTAGGTGACCTCGGCGACCGTGATCCCGCGGGCAATCGCGGCGTCGAGATCGACGTGGTCCGAACCGATCCCGGCAGTGAGGGCCAGCTTCAGATTGGGAGCTTTGGCGATCCGCTCGGCGGTCAAATACGCCGGCCAAAACGGTTGGGAGATCACAATATCGGCGTCGGGCAGTTCACGCTCGAACTCCGAGTCCGGGCCGTCCTTGTCCGACGTCACGACTAGCTGGTGGTGGCCTTCTTCGAGGAATTTGCGCAAGCCCAGTGCACCGGACACGCATCCCAGCAGCTCGCCGGGAGTGAAATCGATTTTCGACGGGGTCGGCAAGGTCTGGCCACCCGGGTACCCGTGTATCACCGGAATGCTGTCGCGGGCATACACCGGCGGATAACCAGTGACCGGATCCGGGTACAACACGAGCAGTACTTTGGCCATGACATTCTCCTCTTTTGTTGACGCGCCGACTACCTGATGGGATCCAACCTAGACTTCACTGCCTCAATCACCAAGACGCAGTACGAACCGAAAATCATTGCAGCCCAGTAGATCACTGTGCGTCCCAGCTTCGGTGGTTCAGCCGGCAACCAAATCGCGGCGCTGGGTGAACTTGATGTCGAGACTGCGCAAATAGGTTTGCAGCCCGGCGTCCTGGATAGGGATCAGGTGCGCAGGGGTATCGGTCTCGTTGTAGTGGGCGTGCCACATGCCTGGCGGAGTCGTGAAGGCGCCGCCGGCCTGCCAGTCCACCCGGATCGGGTCGACGATCTCGCCGCGCTCGTCGAGGCGGGTGCCCAGCAGGGTGTAGCAGCCACTGGGTGGCGCATCGAGAATCAGATCCAAGGCGACCGACTGGTGCCGGTGTGGGCGCTGCTCCTGGCCGGCGGGCAGCACACCGAACATGGCCCACAGCACGTGGGTGATGGTCAGCGTCTGCTCCTGGTCGGCGTTCGCCAGCAGGACGCTGACCCGGCTCTTGTCATTGGCGCCGGGGCGAGCGGCGATGTCCTCGAGTTTTGCGACGGCGTCGGCGCGGCGAAACTTTGTTGGCCGGAACCGGGGCTGTGTCGCGTCGGCGCCGAGGTAGCGCAGCAGCGGTTCGTCGTGCACCCAGTACATGGCCGCCTCGGCGTTGGCGTAGAACACCGAGTGGAATCCGGCTGGCAGCGTCAAGAAGTCACCTTTTTCCCACTTGACCAGATGGCCGTTGATGGCCGCGAAGCCCCGCCCGTACAGCACGTAGTACAGCTGGCTGGTGGCGTTCGGGCTGGTGTCGATCTGCTCACCGGCGCGGATACTCAGGAAGTTCGCCAACAGCGCCGGGCTGGTCGCCGTGCCGGCCATGACGCCCAGCTCCTTGGACAAATCCAGCGGCACCACACCGGTCGGCTGGTCCAGGTAGATCTCTGGCCCGAACTGAACGATCGGCACTTGCGGCGCGTGCCCCGAGCCAATCGGGTTGGCGGCCTTGGAGTACTCGAACAAGCGGGCGTCATCGGCCCACTCTTCAAACCGACCCTCGAACCCGTACTCGGCGACGTTGGTCATCGGCGCTGGAACTGTCGGGTCCAAGTTGACTGCCGCTTCTTGTTTCGCGAGGGACATCGCGGGCCTCCTTTTAGTGCTCCGTAACGCTTGCACGCCGATAGTATCTATCTTGTATCTCAGTTGTCAACCGCTGCCGATTACCCCTCGACAGAGGCCCGGACGCGATGTCGTCTCTAGTCGGGGATGTAGTCGAACTTGTCCGGGTTGGGACCGGTGCGGCCCGATTCGCCACGATCCAATCCGGTGACTGCGTCCATTTCGTCGGTGCCGAGGCCGAAGTCGAAGATGTCGAAATTCGACTGCATCCGCTTGCGGTGCACCGACTTCGGGAACACGATGTCGCCGCGCTGGATGTGCCAGCGCAGCACCACCTGCGCAGGAGTTTTACCGTGCGCATCGGCGATGCCGGTTATGGCGGGGTCGTCGAGCACCTTGCCTTGCGCGATTGGTGACCAGGCCTCCGTCGCAATCCGGTGCTTGTGGTCGTAGGAGCGCACCTGCTCGTTGCCGAAGTACGGGTGTACCTCGATCTGATTGACCGCGGGCACGGTCTGCGATCCGTCGGCGAGCCGGTCGAGATGCGCGACCTGGAAGTTGGACACGCCAATGCTGCGTGCCCGGCCGTCCTTGGCGAACTCCTCGAGCACGTTCCAGGTCGAGACGAAGTCACCGTCATACAGCGTCGGCAGCGGCCAATGGATCAAGAACAGGTCAACGTAATCAGAGCCCAGCGCGCTCAATGTGGCGTCGAACGCGCGTCGCGCATCGTCCGGCCGGTGATACCCGTTGTTGAGCTTGCTGGTAACGAAGACCGCACCGCGGTCCAGGCCGGCATCGCGGATTCCTTGACCGACTTCCTTTTCGTTGCCGTACATCTCGGCGGTGTCGATGTGCCGGTACCCGACCTCGAGCGCCGAACGCACCGCCGCGGCCGTCTGATCCGGTTTGATCTGGAATACGCCGAAACCCAATTGTGGGATGGTGTTGCCGTCGTTGAGCGTGATCGATGGGACAGAACTCATCAGTGTGACCTCCTGGCGATCCCGGTGGTTGCGATCGTGGTTGTGGCTGCCCGTCACCGCGCCAGAACAAACTCGGCCTGGGAAGTGACTTCGCGTCGATTGTTCACCGAAGTCGCCACGTTGGCCGAGTCGTCCAGCCCGGCGAGGTGGCGCCACGAGCTGATCGCCTGCCGGGCCAGCTCCGGCGTGCGGCTGGCTGCGGCGTCCGCGGCGGCCCGGGCATGCGCGCGCATGGCGAATGCGGTCGCGGCGTCCAGCGTCGACTGATAGTGGCGCACGTTGACGAGTGCGGTCGACTCGTATGCGGCCCGGACGGCGAATGCGCCGGCGGCCTTTGACGTGGCGCCCATCGCGTCGGCGGCCGCGCGTGCGGCACGGTCGGCGGCGTCCCAGGCGGCAATCGCAGGCATGTCGCCGCGCGCAGCCCGGCGGTGCAGCTCGGCGATGTCGAGGATCGCCTTCACCTCGGTGATTCTGGCGTACTGCACAACGCCCCAGACGGGGTTGGTCAGCAGTTCGGCCAGCCAGGCGTGGACAACGGCGTCGGCGACACCGGCCGTTCCGACGGTCTGCCAGGCGAGTTCGATCGCCAGCACGCTGCGTTCCGGCGACAGGTAGCCACTGGATCCGGCCAGTAGGTCGTTGCAGGCCTGGACGACGACCGCCAGAGGCCGGGCCGAGCAGGTAGGGAAGTCCGTGATGAACTCATCTCCGTTGGTGTAGGAGATGACGTTCATCGCGCACCCCTTACCTGATCCCGGTTGATGGGATCCTCTGGCCAACCTGAGCGGGCGGGTGATGCGGTCGAGATCCATGCGAGTTTCTGCGGTGTACATGGCGGGCCTCCCTCTTTGCGCACCTCTTAGATATTTGCTAGATATGACTGTAGTTTATCTTGTATCTAAGCTGCTGGACCTGCGAGATCGGTCACAGCTGCGCCTACCGAGTAGTGGCGACACGCTGGTGTACGGTGATGTACACATGTGGGATACGGCTTAGCTGCAGGGGAGGGGCGCTGATGGCGACCAAGGCAAATGGTGGTGGCCGGGTTGCTGCCAAGGACCGCGCGCATGACTACGTGAAGCGCCAGGTGCTGACCGGAGCCTTTCCGGGCGGGGAACTGATCAGCGAGGGCGAGGTCGCGGGTGCCCTGGGGATGTCGCGGACTCCGGTGCGCGAAGCATTCCTGCGGTTGGAGGCCGAAGGGCTACTCCGGCTGTACCCGCAGCGCGGTGCGCTCGTGGTGCCGGTTTCCTCGGGGGAGTCCCGCGCGGTCATCGAGGCCAGGCTTGTTCTCGAACAGTTCGCCGCACGCAAGGTCATCGGACGTGGCGCGGCAGTGCGCGCATCGGTATTCGAACGGCTATCGGCGGAACTGCAACGGCAGCGCGACGCGGCCGCTAAAGCTGACTGGGAAGAATTCTCAGACGCCGACCGCGCCTTTCATGACGTCACCCTTCAAGCGTCAGGAAACGCGATCGTGGCCGGCTTCTACTCATCACTGCGCGACCGTCAGATGCGGATGAACCGTGAATTGGTGATGCACGAGGAACGGATCACGACGATCCTGGAAGAGCATCGCCTCTTCGCCGAAGCGGTGCGCGACGGAGATCTCGAACGCACCGAGGAGGTTTTGCGGACGCACCTCGTGAGCACGATGCGCACGCTTGGTCTTGCCGTCCAGCATCCGGCCCAAAGCGGCGACGGGGGCGGGTGACGAAAGAGTTCGCGCGTCGTCACACCTGACGCCATGATGGCTGGCTCGGGTCGACCAGCTGCACGTCGACGGGACCAAGGCCGAAGATCGCAATAACCGCCGGGTCGGGCTGGCCGGCTGGTACGCCGTCGTAGTGCGGGGTTCGCGCGGTGCGCTTAACGTAGCCACCCGGTCCGACCGGAACCGCATCTTGCGGTTGGAAATCATTGCCGCTGTTGACAAACCAGGTACCGAATACCACCACCTGAATCCGGTCAGTCGCATAGGCGTGCGGCGCGCTGAACCAACCCGGACTCCATTTCATCAACACGAGGTACGGCCCCGGTTTGTTGAAATCTCCGTACAGCTTGGCCATTTCGCCGCTGTGCTGCGGCAAGTTGCCCCATGGCTCGAAAGTGGTGTCCTGGTACGGCTGGACGAACGTTTCGCTTGGATCCGGGCCGGCTTCAGGTGCCGGCGCCAACTTGATGTTGTCGAGTTTGGCCGTCTTGTCACCGGCGGCCATCGCCGCCATCAAGAGCGGTGCCGCGGCCAGTATTGATCGCCGGTCTAACTCCATACTGCACCTCACCGTCGCTCTAATGCGCCGCGGGCGCGAGCCGCACGACAGCATCATTGGATGTTAGTGCTCTCACCCGACTGGCGAGCGGTCGGCTGCGCCGCTATCCGACGTCGCGAAACAGACGAAGTTGAGTTCCGCAAGGTTGGCTGCGACGGCGACGAGAGGCTGCGCGGCTTCGACAGCCATGCTCTCCCCGGTCGCCTCGGCGCGCAATGATCGAACAAATTCCTCGGTGATGGGGTGTTCCGTTGCATCACGCCGCCTGGTCACTTGATCGCCGAGCGAGTCCGCGTAGGTCTCCAACAAGGCGCGGGTGGCCGGGTATACGCCCGGCGGCGGCAACTTCTTGATATCGGCGATCATGTCTCCCGCGGACCGTACCAAGGTCGTCCTATTGGCCGCCCTGACCACCGGGGTCCGCAGGTTGGCCCCGCTGCCGGTTTCCGAAAGGTATTGGCGGACAGCGTCGTCGACCGTCCGGCTGACCACCATCGCATCGCGGCTGAGTGCATGCAGATCTGCTTCGTCTGAACGATCACGGGTGACACGCCGCACGGCCGCGCGCAGATAGGGCACATTGACGTCGAGTGCGGCACTGATCACGGCCGACATCGCGGCTATCGCGCCCCTTGGCCACAGCAGCAGCGATACAACCATGCCCACCCCGGCGCCCATTACGACGTCTTCGATGCGCAGCAGACCGATCCGCCAACCGGTCGGGACCATCAGGTCGAGGATGATCAACGTTGTCAACGTGGTCACTGCCTGAGCAACAGCGAAAGAGAAGAGCCGCGGCAGGTAGGCCGATCCGAACACCGCGATTGGCAGCAGCGACCACAGCGCCGGCGGTGCGATGGTGAAAGCGGCTATGAGCACCGCGGCGACGGTGACGCCGACGGCGGCGCCCGTCACCGCTTGAACCATTTTGGTTCTCGTGACGAGCGCGCTACTGGCGAGCACCGCCATCGTTCCCAGGACGACCCAGAAGCCGTGCAACATCGGGAAGAGATGGCTGACGGCGACGGCCAGCGCCAACCCCACGCCGGTGCGCAGACCGTTGCGTGCCACGACGGAGTGGATGCGCAGAAACCCGGCCGGGACGGCGGTGATGGTGACAGTCTCGGGCAAGATCCGGTCGCCGAAACCGGTGGGCGGCAATCGCAAGCCCAAGGCCCGCGCCCACACCGGTCGCGCGTCGGCCGCCGCTGCCCCGGCGATGAGGCTGCCGGCCAGACGAATGGTTGTCGCGATCACCCGACAGGTCAGCAATCGGCGGCCAATTGCGATTGCTGCTGCGTCGTCCGGCGCACTGAGGACCAGCCTGACGTCGTGGCGATAGCGACCTCTTGCCAGCGACTGCAATCGCGGCAATGCCTGGTCGAGGGCCGCCCGCTTCGCGGCTCGGTCGGTCAGGTGTGAGGCGTCGAGCACTCGTGCGCAGTAGCGCATCACGTCGACGGCCGGCTGCCGTACTGGGCCCAACGCGGTCCCGGTGTCGTCGTCGACGCGTTCGCTAACCAAGCCGAGGTGGTCGACGACACGCATGAGAGCCCGGCTGCCTGCGGTCAGGCCTACCGGGCGGGAGCTGGCGGCCAAGAAGGTGGCGCGCAGCCTGTCCATCGCGGTGGATACCTCAACCGTCGACCCGATGCCCTCGATCCGGTCGGCCAATGCGGCGCACACCTGCGCCGCATTGCGGCGCAGCGCGTCGTGATGCCGTGGGGGGAGCAGGAACAACGACGCCGGCGCACACAGCGCGAGGGCGATCAGCCAACCCAGCAGCCGCTCGCCCGCCGGCCCGGCCGGTGTGCATACCGGCCAGACGAAGCACAACAATGTCGTGCGTTGACCGGCCGACATCGTCTCGCTGAGCGCGCCCGCCAGGGTCACCGCCACACCCAGGATCAATGTGAGCATCACCGCCAGCCAGGCCACCCGCGTAACCAAGGTGCCCAGGACAATCAGGATGCTTCCGTTGAGGCCCAGGCCGAGGTAGGCCACCGCACGGTTCTGGCGGTTACCGGGGAAATCAGTAACCACCATCAGCCAGTAGGCGCCAAGCGCCGCAAACAGTGGGGTAGCCGTGCCGCCGACTAGAACGCGACCCAACCCGGCCGCGAGCGGCACCACGATCGCCGCACGGATGGCCCGTCGCAACCCGTCGCGGTCCGGGTCCTTGGTGTGCAACCGCTCCAACGCCCGCCGGACCGGCCAGATCGCCATGAGTGGATGGTAGAGCCGTTGTCGCGATGCGACTCCGCGAGCGCTCGCGTTGACGACGCCGCGAATGAGCGAAACAATCCTTACTGCTTTGGGGCATACCACCAGCATTTTGCGGGGAGACCCACCGTGGCCTTTGATCCAGCTGAGTCTGCAGCGAGCGTCCTGCGCGGTTGGATGCGCGCGATGCTCACGCATCGGCATGGCAGCGAGGTCTATCAGACCTCGACGATGGGAGCGTTGCTCGATGGCGTGTACGACGGCGACGTCACTATCCGGGAGCTGTTGCGGCACGGTGACTTTGGCCTGGGCACCTTCAATGGCCTCGACGGCGAAATGCTGGTGGTCGATGGGGTATGCTATCAATTGCGCGGCGACGGCAGTGCAAGCGTCGCCGATCCGGAGCAACGCACCCCGTTCGCCGTTGTCACCTGGTTCGCTGCCGACCGCGCATTCGACGTGTCCGCGCCGGTCGACCGCGTCGAGCTCAAAGCGCGCATCGACGAGTCGCTGCCGAGCGCCAATCTGATCGTTGCTGTTCGTGTCACCGGTGATTTCAGCGCGATTCGTACCCGCACAGTGACCGAGCAGCATCGCCCGTACCGACCATTCACCGAGGCCACCGAAGACCAGCAGGAGCTGACCTTCACCGACGTGACCGGCACGCTGGCCGGATTCCGGATGCCCGACTACGAGCAAGGAATTTCAGTGGCCGGCTACCATTCCCATTTCGTCGACGCCGAGCATCACCACGGCGGCCACGCCCTCGATTACCAGTTAGCCCGCGGCAGAGTCGAGATTTGTCTCCGCTCCGATCTGCACTTGAGTCTGCCGCGCACCCCGGAATTCCTTGCCGCCGAACTGAACAAGGCCGACCTCGACACCCAGATCCGCCGCACCGAGGGAGAATGACGTGAGCGAAAGCGACGTGCGAGCCGCCCAACGCGTGCTCGAGACGCTCTCCGCATACGGCATCCAATACATCTTCGGTGTGCCAGGGGCCAAGATCGACCCCGTCTACGACGCGCTGGCCGACGTCGGCCCTCAACTGGTGGTTTGCCGCCACGAGCAGAACGCGGCGTTCATGGCCGCCGCCGTCGGCCGGCTCACCGGAACGCCCGGCGTGGCGCTGGTGACGTCGGGACCGGGCACCACCAACTTGGCCACCGGCCTGATCACGGCGACCACCGAGCAGGACCCGATGGTCGCCATCTGCGGGGCCGTTAACCGCGCAGACCGGCTCAAGCGCACCCACCAATCGATGGACGCCGTTGCGGCGCTCACGCCCTTCACGAAATACACCGGAGAGGTCAACGACCCCGATAACGTGCCGGAAGCGGTCGCCAACGCCATCCGCGCCGCGCTCGCCCCACCCCGTGGCGCCGCTGCGGTGGTGCTCCCCGCTGACGTGTCGGCGGCTGCCACGTCGGCGGCGATCGTGGAGCCGTCGCCGGTGCCGCCGCTGGGCGCGGCACCGGCAGACCGAATTTCACAGGCCGTGAACATGATTCGGGCAGCACAGCGCCCGGTCCTGTTTGTCGGTGTTCGCACCGGCGATCCGGAGCCGTGTGCGGCGCTGCGTCAGTTGCTCGCGGTCGCCGACCTACCGGTAGTGGAGACATTCCAGGCCGCCGGTGTGGTGTCGCGAGAACTCGAGGATCACTTCGTCGGGCGCGTGGGGCTGTTCCGCAATCAGCCCGGCGACATTTTGATCAGCCACGCAGACGTCTTGGTGACGGTCGGGTTCGACCCGGTCGAATACGATCCGCGGTTTTGGAATTCGTATCCGACCCGGACGCTGATCCACATCGACGAGATTCCAGCTGACATCGACAACCACTACCAGCCGACGCTCGAACTACGCGGCGACATCGCCGCGACGCTGACCGCGATGATCCAGCCCCTGTCAGGGTTGCGGCTGAACGACGTCGTTAGCGCCGGCGTCGCGGAACAACGTGCCGCGCTGCGCAAGATCGACGCGGAGGCACACAACCGCCCGCAGACCGATGTCGGTGTCAACCCGGCGGCGCTCGTTCTCAAGATCCGCGACCTGATCGACGACGACGCCACCATCGCCTGCGACATTGGATCGCACTACATCTACATGGCCAGACACTTTCGCGTCTACCAACCTCGGCGGTTGCTGTTCTCCGACGGCCAACAGACTCTCGGTGTCGCGTTGCCGTGGGCTATGGCCGCCGCGATGGTCCGTCCCGGCACACAGGTGGTGTCGGTGTCCGGTGACGGTGGATTCCTCTTCAGCGCACAGGAATTGGAAACCGCGACTCGGTTAGGGCTCAGTTTCACTCACGTGATCATGCGCGACAACACCTACAATATGGTCGCGTTTCAGGAGCAGCTCAAGTATGGGCGCACCTCAGGAGTACAACTCGGCGACTATGACATCGTGCACTACGCCGCAGCATTCGGCGCCAAAGGTATCCGGGTCAGCGGCATCATCGAGTTCGAGTCCGCGTTCAAAAAGTCTCTGAACGAACCCGGAGTCACCATCATCGACGTGCACGTCGACTACACGCGCAACACCGAACTCTTCGCCGAACTGCACGACGACGTCGTGGAATAACGGCTACGCGCTGAACAGTAAGTACAGGCCGGTAAAGGTGTAGCCGACCATGACCATCATCATGGTCAGCTGGCCGGTGAGTTGATGGCCGGTGGGCAGCAGACGCAGCGCTTTGTCATGGGCCGCAATCACCGCCACGATGTGTCCGGTGACCACGCATGACACCTTGATGACGGCCAGCACCGTCGGGTGCATCGACAGCACATAGGCGACGTGCAAATGCGCCAGCCCGAGCAGGTTCCATCCCCGGCCCAACGGGTCGGCGAGGGCGAACACGGCCTGTTGGCCGCGCTCCACGAGATAGGACAGGTAGTGGGCGAAGATGTAGCCCACCACGATGGGAATCAGCGAGTGCGCCATCTGGCCCGGCAATGCGCGGCGCTGCTCTCGGTCGATCCCGCCGGTGGCGCGGGCGGCCAGCGAAAAGGTCGTCGCCACCACCGCAGCGAAGACCAGCAACCCGATGGTGCGCAGTGCCGACAACGAAACCGCCACCGGCACAACATGAATAGCCTTCGCCAACCCGTCGGCGAAGTTGCGCCAGGTCACCGATGACGAGAAGCTGTCGAACGCAGTCGAGCCGAGCAGTACCGCCAAAAGTGCGACCACGCCCGGGCGAATCGGTAGCGACAGCAGGTGATCGAATGGGTTGCCGATCGCGATACGACGAGTCGCCGGGTTGCGCCGGAACGGCGAGAGTCGCGAAACCACCATGCTGTACACGCCGAATGGGTCGACCCGAGCGAACCAGCGTTGCCCGCATAGCCAAGCCCCGCCCAGCAGCACTACGACGTAGATCAGCAGCCACGATTTGACCCACGGCAGCGACGCCGGGTTCGGGCTGGCCAGTTCCATCCAGACAAACGCGAAAAGGCCCACCGCGGCCGGGCGATACCCCCAGCCTTCGGGATAAGACAGCCGAGCCCGGGAAAGGCTTTGCGGTGTAATGCGCTGCAGCAGTACATACACCGTGCGCACGGGCGAGATCACTCGCCACACCGGTCCGAAAAGCAATGAAACGGCCATCAGCCCGACCCACAGCAGCACATAGAACACACCAAGAAGGGCGTTCGCCTGCGTCTGTGGTCCCCACAGCCCGGCCAACACCACCCAGACGGCGAACAGCAAAGCGGCGGTGGCCGCGACCCCGCGGGTCAGCCTCGAATCCACCAGCGCGGTCATTGCTGACGGCAACGGGTGGCCCGGTTTGAGCGGATCAAATCGCGGCCGGCGCCAGGCGAACGCCACCAAGGCGAAGGTAAACGTCAACGCCCACGCCGCCCCGATCACCGAATACGCATAGGGGACTGGGAGATCGCTCGATCCGCCAAGACCGTGCGCCAGGACCACAGGGTCGGTCACGGACGGACTTGGATTGTCGCGATCGTGCGGTCCAGGTGATGCAACTCGACATCGACGTTGCCCGGAACGTCGACGGTGAACTGAAAGGTCTGGTTCGGCGCGGCGGCGATCTCGAATTTGTGATCAGGCACCGAGTGGACGTGCAATTCGTCTGCGGCGTCGCTGGTGATGTGGAACGTGATCGGTTGGCCCACCTTGGCCTGCAGCGTCGCATTGGCGGGGTTGACCTGCCGGTTGGCAATGGTGACGTTGACCGTGAGGTTGCCCGGCGCAGGGGAGTTCGCCGTGTTGCTGCATCCGACCAGGCCGATCAGCAGCGCTGAGACCGCAGCGGCGATGAGCGCGTGGCGAATTCGCGTCAAGACGCTCACGCGGCCCGAGGCGGCGAGTGTTCCACCGCCTCTTCGCCCGGCTGGTTCGGGGCGCTCTCAGAATTGTTGATCCGGCCGGCGCCCCACGTCAGCGCGGTGATCACGCTCAGCGTGAAGAACAGCACCACGATGCCGCCGGCCGTGAATAGCCACGCCGGGACGTTCGGGTCGCGTTCGCGCTGCAGAATCGACACCTCGAACGCGAATGGCCGGGTGCCATTGGTGAGCACCGGAATCTCGGGCACCGGAATCGCATCGTCAGCCGGTGCCCAGATCGGCACCGCCGCCAACGTCCTGTCGTCGTGGACGCGCAGCAGCGTCTTCCAGTCGCCCCACACCGGGATCGGTTCGGTGGACACATAGTGGCCGGGGCCGACCTTCTGCAGCCGGTCGATCACCAGGCCGCGGTGGTTGGCCATCTTGCCCTGCCAGGCCAGAATCGTCACCCAGTCCGGATGAGGCCCGACCAGGTCAGGCGGGTTGATCTGCACGTCGGCCGACACCATCCGTTGTCCGGGTTGGCTGGGCAGGTCACTGAGTTTGATGCTGGCGCTGTCCTGCTTGGGCACGTGGATGTGCAGACCGTTCGCCACGGTGCCGCCGATCACCAGCACCGTCAACGCCACTGCGGTGATGGCGAACGCCCTGCCCGGCAGACGCTGGCTGGTCAGCACCATCCCGAACATCGCCGCGCATATACCCGCCAGTATCGCAACCGGCACGGCCGTGGGCAGCGCCTCGCGCCACAGGGTGATCGGCCAGGGGTAGTGGTAGACCTTGCCGATCCACAGCGACTCCAGCCACAGCCCGGCCGTGCCGATGCCCAACCCGGCGACCGCGCCAAACAGGATGGGCCGCCGGAAGAGTGGGGTAAGCGCTAGCAACTCGACGACCAGGGCCGGACCTAGATACAGCGGGAACCAGTTGATCGCGGCGCCCAGGATCGGCCCGACGAGGAAAGCGACCGCGCCGCGCAGCGCGATAGCGAACAGCGCGGCGATAATCGCCGCGCCTCTACCCAGGGTGATGCGCGCGACGATGGTGCCGATCGCGGCGGCAGCGGCGATCAGCATCGGCTGGAACACCAGCCTGAATTGCGGCACGCCGAAATCGAATTCGATCTGGTACACCGACATGCCGATCAGCAGTCCGCCGCAGGACAGGTAGCGCACGAATCGGACAAAGGGGCGGTCTTTTCGCTCCAATGCGCCATCGGCGGGCGCGCTTGCCTGCAGGTATCGCTCGCCCTCGTACTCCAGCATGAGCACCGCGAAGAGGGAGAAGTTGGCGCCGCCGATCATCATCAGATGGGTGGGGCCCCACAGCGTCACATCCTGGCCGAAGATGCGATGCCAGACGTCGTCGAGCGGGAAACCGATCATCGCGTAAAGACCGCAGGCCGCCATCAGCAACCCGCCCACCGGCGCGTACCAGTTGCGGGTGATGCGCAGCGCAGCCGGCCCCGGTTTGTCGAACGGCAGTACGACCGCCAACATGCCGCCCACGAAGATGCCGAACAGGCCGATGATGATGAAGTAATGCGCTGGATTGGCCAGCGGTCCGGGGTCGCGGCCGTTGCCGATGTGCCAACTGACGTCCCAGATGAACCCGAACAGGGCGCAGATGATCGAGGTCGTGAACACCAAGACGGGCAGCGCGACCCACGATGGGCGGTCGAACTTTTGTCCCAGCCATTCCGCGCCGCTCGTCAACCAGGTGATGCGGCGCGTTCGATGCGCCCAGCCGACATACAGCATCACCGCGCTGATGATCATCGCCGCGATTGAAAGACCGATTACCTGGTTGAGTCCGGCACCCCGTGCCGGCGGTTCGGCGGCTATGAAAGTGAGGACCACGTCATCTTCTCCCAACGCGACAGTGCCCGGAATTTGCTAGACGAGATGGAACTGACCTCACAGTAGGTTACCGATGCGTCGGGAGTTCAAACGTTGAATTGATCCCGCGGCGAGGACGTCAGGTTCGTTTGTCGTCGCTTCGCTCGTCGTCGTCGTCGACCAATGTGAGGCGCCGCTTCTCCGCATCGCTTCGCTCGTCGTCGTCGCCGCGGCGCCGGTCGCGGACGGCGATGTACAACACAACCCCGACCACGATCACGGCGGGCAAGAACGCCGGTCCTGCCAGCAGGATCCAGTGGTGCGCCACGTACTCGACGTGCGGATCAGTCAATTGCGTTCACATCCCGGGGCTTTACTTCTCGCACCCTTGGCGTACCCCGCGGCGGCCGCTGCAACCACATCACGTTTGTGCAGGTGCACATCGCTAGCCTAGCCTTGGCACCGTTCAATGCAGGCTGCGATGAGCCCGGGGCGTTCTCGTCCCGTGTTCCGATACGACACGGACTTGGTTCAAAGAAATAAGGAGTAGCTGGTGACTCAGGCGGCGACTCGGCCCACTCCCGGCACCGACAGCACCGACATCCTGACCGTGGCTCGGCAACAGGTGCTCGAGGGCGGTCAGGGACTGAGCCACGAGCAGGTGCTGCAGGTGCTGCAACTGCCCGACGAGCGGCTCGAGGAACTCTTGGCCCTGGCCCACGAGGTGCGGATGGCCTCTTGCGGCCCCGAGGTCGAGGTCGAGGGCATCATCAGCCTGAAAACCGGCGGCTGCCCCGAGGATTGTCACTTCTGCTCACAGTCGGGGCTGTTCGCCTCGCCCGTGCGCAGCGCCTGGCTCGACATCCCCAGCCTGGTGGAGGCGGCCAAGCAGACCGCCAAGACCGGTGCCACCGAGTTCTGCATTGTCGCCGCGGTACGCGGACCCGACGAGCGGTTGCTGGCCCAAGTGGCCGCGGGCATCGAGGCTATCCGCGACGCCGTCGACATCCAGATCGCCTGCTCGCTGGGCATGCTGACCGCCGAGCAGGTCGAGCGCCTGTCGGCGATGGGTGTGCACCGCTACAACCACAACCTGGAGACCGCCCGCTCGTTCTTCCCCAACGTCGTGACGACCCACAGCTGGGAAGAGCGCTGGCAGACGCTGTCGATGGTGCGCGAGGCCGGCATGGAGGTGTGCTGCGGCGGCATTCTCGGCATGGGCGAGACGATCGAGCAGCGCGCCGAGTTCGCCGCCAACCTGGCCGAGCTGGACCCCGATGAGGTGCCGCTGAATTTCCTCAACCCGCGTCCCGGCACGCCGTTCGGCGACCTCGAGGTGCTGCCGGCCAGCGAAGCGCTGAAAGCGGTGGCCGCCTTCCGGCTGGCATTGCCGCGCACCATGCTGCGTTTCGCCGGTGGTCGCGAGATCACGCTCGGCGACCTGGGCGCCAAGCAAGGCATCTTGGGCGGTATCAACGCCGTGATCGTCGGCAACTACCTGACGACGCTGGGCCGTCCCGCCGAGGCCGATCTCGAGCTGCTCGACGACCTGCAGATGCCGATCAAAGCGCTCAACGCGAGCCTGTAGAACGCCATTGATGGTCCGTGACGATCTGCCCGCGCCGGTGGGCGCGGGCATCTACAACGTCTACACCGGGGATGCCGCCGGCGGCACCGTTCCGACGGCGGCCCAGCTCGGCCTTGAGCCGCCCCGGTTCTGCGCCGAGTGCGGCCGCCGGATGGTCGTGCAGGTCCGTCCCGACGGCTGGTGGGCCAAGTGCTCGCGGCACGGGCTGGTGGATTCGACCGACCTGGACGCGCGCCGATGACCGGGCTGGTAAGTCCGCAGCCCTCCGTGCCGCCACGGACCTCGCGCCGGCGAGCGATCGTGGTGATCGCGGCGGGGCTGTTGATCGCGGGGGCGGCCATCGGTGGGCTATGGGCATGGATTGCCCCGCCGATCCACGGCGTGATGGCGTTGACCCACGAGGGTGACCGGGTGCACGACTATCTGGGCGATGAATCCGAGCTCTTCTTCGTCGCGCCGTTCCTGATGCTCGGCCTGCTGAACGTCGTCGCCGCCGTGGCGGCTGTGCTGGCCTGGCAGTGGCGCGCGCACCGCGGGCCGGCGATGGTGACCGGGCTTTGCGCGGGCGTGGTCATCGCTGCGGGCGCCGCCGTCAGCGTTGGCGCGCTATTGGTGCATCTGCGTTATGGCGCAGTGGATCTCGCGGCGGTACCGGTCAGCCACGGCCATCCGGTGTACTACTTCACCGAGGCGCCGCCGGTGTTCCTCGGTCGGACTGGGTGGCAGATCGCTTGCACGCTGCTGCTACCCGCGAGCACCGCCGCGCTGGTCTACGCGGTACCCGTCGCGGCAACCGCGCGCGACGATCTTGGCGGTTATCCGGCCGTCGACGCCGTTTATCCGCAGCCCGCGGGCGCGTCGACGTCCGCGCCGTCATAGCGGGCGGCGGCGCACCGGCTTTCCGGTGATCACCTTGGCCGCGATCACGGCCAGCCGCGCCATCCCGACGTAGGTTGCCGGGTTGAACATCGTCGGCCATTTCGTCCTGACCAGATGATCGGTCACCGGTCGGCCGGCAAACCGGTCTTGCAGCCAGCGCAGCGTCATCGGCGCAGACAGCGGGTGCAGCAGCAGGTGCTCGTTGAATGCATCGCGGTGGTAGGTGACGTCGGCTCCACCGGTCGAGTAGGTATTGGCCAATTCGTCGATGTCCTCGACGTCGATCAGGTAGTCGTGTACGGCCTGCACGATCAAAACCGGGGGTGTGGGGACCGTGGCGCCCAGCTTGATGCTGTCGAAGACGTGCTGAACCTCCGGCATCGTAAGGATTTCCTCGAGCGGCCGGTCGAGGTAGACGCCGACGTCCTTCTTCACCATCCGCAGCACCGCGCCCACCGTGGTCATCCCCTCCAACCGCTGCAGCAGGGCGCGCCCCTCGTCGTTGGCGTGCTCCTGGATCACCCGGTCCAGGTCGGGGTAGATGTGGGCCAGCGCCGCGATCACCATCGCGGGCAGACCCGACAGGAAGGTGCCGTTGAGCCGACGGAACGTGTGGCCGAGGTCGCCGACCGGTGACCCGAGTACGGCGCCGACGATGTCGAGTTCGGGCGCGTAGTCGGCGCAAAGTTCAGCGGCCCACGCGGTGGCCAGTCCGCCGCCGGAATATCCCCATAGTGCCACTGGGGTCGAGCCCCCCGGCGCCGACGGCGACAGTCCGAGGCGTTCGGCGCTCAGTGCGGCCCGTACTCCGTCGAGAATGAAATAGCCGGGTTCGTATGGCGCGCCCCACATGCCGGTGCGGCCTTCGTGGTCGGGTATCGAGACCGCCCAGCCTTCCGCGAGGGCGGCGGTGATGAGCAGCAACTCCAGTTGCGCCAGCGCGCCGACCGCCCACGCGTTTCGCCGCAACGCATACGACGGAAAGCAGCGGGATGTCACCGCGTCGATCGCGCACTGATACGACAACACCGGGCAGGGGTGTTCGGGAGTGACGTCCGCGGGGACGATCACCGTGGTCGCCGTCGCCTCCGGGTTGCCGTTCATATCCGTCGTCCGGTACAGCAGCTGAGTGGCCATGGCCCGCTGCGGTATCAGGCCCAGAAATGCCAGCTCGACGTCGCGCGAACGCAGCACCGTGCCAGGCATGGCGTGCTGATAACCAGGCGGGGGCTGGTAGAACGGGTCGTTCGACGGGAGCAGCGGGTGGGTCTTGGGCCGCAACTCTTCATGGGGTGCGCGACCGATCCAGTCCGCGCCGGTGGTGCTCGCAAGGCTGCCAATGTCCATCCGGGCATTGTTCCTTAAGAGGGCATTAAGAATCCAGTCGCCCCGCCGGGAGGTCGCAAGGCGGCGAACTCGTCGGTGACCCGCAACTGCGAGTCGGTGAAGCGGTACAGCGCTGCCGGGCGGCCGCCGCTGCGCCCGGATTGCGCGACGGTGCCGGTCGTAGTGATCACGCCGCGACGGGCCAGCACGCGCTGCAAGTTCGTGCTATCGACCTGATGCCCCAGCGCGGCGCTGTAAATGTCACGCAGCGTCGAGAGCGCGAATTCGGTTGGTGCCAAGGCGAATCCGATGTTCGTGTAGGACATCTTCGCCACCAGCCGGGTGCGGGCGTGCTCGACCATCGGGCCGTGGTCGAACGCCATCGTCGGCAGCGCGGTGACCGGGTGCCAGCGGGTGTCGGGCGGCAATTCCGGGGTGGCGGGGGAGGGCACCAGGCCCAGGAACGTCGACGCGATCGTGCGGGTGCCGGGCACTCGCTCGGGGTCGGAGAACACCGCGAGTTGCTCCAAATGAGCGACCTCCCGCAGGTCAACCTTCTCTGCCAGTTGACGGCGCACCGACGTCGTCATGTCCTCGTCGTGGCGCAGCTGACCACCCGGCAACGACCACGCACCTTGCTGCGGGTCGCGCGCGCGCTGCCAGAGCAGGACGTCGAGCTGGGGCTTCTGGGCCTTCGGCCCAGGCCCGAGGCCGCGAACCTGGAACACGACGGCGAGCACTTCGTGAGCAGTGCTACCATGTGGCATGTTTTCGATTATAAGTCGAAAACCCGGTCGGGGGCGAAGGGATCGGCCATGACGGTTCTGAATCGCACGGATCCGGTGGCGGAAGACCTGGCCGCGGCAATCACCAGCTCGCCCACCGGATACGCGGGCGTCGAGGGCGACGAGCGATGGGCGACCGAAATCCGGCGGCTGGCCGAGCTGCGCAACGCCACGATTCTGGCGCACAACTACCAGCTACCCGCCATCCAGGATGTCGCCGATCACGTCGGCGACTCGCTGGCGCTGTCCCGGATCGCCGCCGAGGCGCCCGAGGAAACCATCGTGTTCTGCGGCGTGCACTTCATGGCCGAGACCGCGAAAATCCTCAGCCCGGAGAAGACCGTGCTGATCCCCGACCAGCGCGCGGGCTGCTCGCTGGCCGACTCGATCACCGCCGAGGAGCTGCAGGCCTGGAAGGACGAACACCCCGGTGCCGTCGTCGTCTCGTACGTCAACACCACCGCGGCGGTCAAGGCGCTCACCGACGTCTGCTGCACTTCGTCGAACGCCGTCGACGTGGTCGCCTCCATCGACGCCGACCGCGAGGTGCTGTTCTGCCCCGACCAGTTCCTCGGGGCGCATGTCCGCCGCGAGACCGGGCGCCAGAACCTGCACGTGTGGGCCGGCGAATGCCACGTGCACGCCGGCATCAACGGTGACGAGCTGACCGATCAGGCGCGCAAGCACCCGGACGCCGAATTGTTCGTCCACCCGGAATGCGGCTGTGCGACCTCAGCGCTATATCTGGCCGGCGAAGGCGCCTTCCCCGAGGAGCGAGTGAAGATCTTGTCGACCGGCGGCATGCTGGACGCCGCGCGGGCCACCCAGGCCCGCCAGGTGCTGGTCGCCACCGAGGTCGGGATGCTGTATCAGCTGCGCAACGCCGCGCCCGGCGTCGACTTCCAAGCGGTCAACGACCGCGCGTCATGCAAATACATGAAGATGATCACTCCCGCCGCGCTGTTGCGTTGCCTGATCGAGGGCGCCGACGAAGTCCACGTCGATGCGCAAACTGCTGGGCTGGCGCGGCGAAGCGTGCAGCGGATGATCGCCATCGGCCAGCCCGGCGGCGGCGAATGAGCATTCGTCCGGCCTGGCAGCAACAGGCCGACGTCGTGGTCATCGGCACCGGCGTCGCCGGCCTGGCCGCCGGGCTGGCCGCCCATCGTGCCGGGCGCAGGGTCATCGTGCTCAGCAAGGCGCGCCGCAGGTTTGGCGTGACGGCCACGCACTACGCCCAAGGCGGGATCGCGGTGGTGTTGCCGGATACCGACGACTCGGTCGAGGCGCATGTCGCCGACACGCTCGCTGCCGGCGCCGGCCTCTGCGATGCCGACGCCGTGAGGTCGATAGTCGCCGACGGTTACCGCGCGGTGGCCGAATTAGTAAGCCAGGGAGCACGATTCGACGAGGTGACGGCCGGCGAATGGGCGCTGAGCCGCGAAGGTGGGCATTCGCGACGGCGCATCGTGCACGCCGGCGGCGACGCTACCGGCGCGGAAGTCCAGCGCGCGCTCGACGACGCGGCGGGCACACTCGACATTCGCACCGACCACGCCGTCCTGCGCTTGCTGCGCGACGCGGACTCGGTGACCGGCGTGCTGGTGGCCAATCCGGATGGCGTCGGCGTTGTTCACGCGGCGTCGGTGATCTTGGCCACCGGCGGGCTGGGACACCTCTACGGCGCGACCACCAATCCCGACGGCTCGACCGGCGACGGGATCGCCTTGGCCATGTGGGCCGGTGTCGCGGTGAGCGACATCGAGTTCATCCAGTTCCACCCCACCATGCTGTACGACGCCTATGCCGGCCGAGGCGCCGGCAGCAGGCGACCGCTGGTCACCGAAGCGATCCGCGGCGAAGGCGCGATTTTGGTTGATAGCCACGGCAATTCGGTCACCGCGGGCGCGCATCCGATGGGCGACCTGGCGCCACGCGACGTAGTGGCGGCCGCCGTCGACGCCCGGCTGCGCGCAACCGGCGACCCGTGTGTCTACCTCGACGCCCGCAGCATCGCGGATTTCGAGGACCGCTTCCCCACCGTCACCGCCGCGTGCCGCAAAGTCGGCGTCGACCCTGTTCGCCAGCCGATCCCGGTGGTTCCGGGTGCGCACTACAGCTGCGGCGGCGTCGTTACCGATGTGCATGGACAAACCGAGCTGCCCGGCCTGTTCGCCGCGGGTGAGGTCGCTCGAACCGGAATGCACGGCGCCAACCGGCTGGCGTCCAACAGCCTGCTGGAGGGGCTGGTCGTCGGCGGCCGGGCGGGCCGCTCCGCGGCGGCGCACGCGGTGCTTGTCGGACGTCCGCGAGCGACGGCACCGGAATCGACCGGCCGTCCCGCGCTGGCCCGCGCCGACCTGCAGCCGGCGATGAGTCGCGATGCCTCGGTCGTCCGCGACGGCGATGGTCTGCGCCGGTTGGCCCGCACACTGGCGGCTGCGCCGCTGCGGGCCATGTTCACCCTTGTCGACCTCGAAGACGCGGCGTTGACCGTGACCGCCCGCGCGGTTGCGGCCGCCGCGCTGGCCCGCGACGAGAGCCGCGGCTGTCACCACCGGGCCGAATACCCCGACGCCGCCGTCGTGCCGGCGCGCAGCATCGTCGTCCGGCTGGCCGATGACGACAGCGCGCAGGTCGAGGAGCCGGCGGCGGTGTGCTGATGAACCTCTCTGAATGCGAGCTCGCCGAGGCTCGCGCCACGATCAGCCGTGCGCTCGACGAGGACCTGCGGTACGGGCCGGACGTCACGACGCTGGCGACGGTGCCCGACGGCGCCACCACCACCGCGTCGCTCATCACCCGTGAGCCCGGCGTCATCGCCGGTGTCGACGTCGCACTGCTGGTGCTCGACGAGGTGCTCGGCGCCGGCGGCTACCGGGTAGTCGACCGCGTCGAGGACGGCGCACGGCTGCAGCCGGGGGCGTCGGCGTTGACGGTGGAGGCCCGGATGCTCGGGCTGTTGACCGCCGAGCGCACCCTGCTCAACCTGGTCTGCCACCTGTCCGGGATAGCCACCGCGACAGCCGCCTGGGTCGACGCCGTGCAGGGCACCAACGCGAAGATCCGCGACACCCGCAAGACGCTGCCGGGCCTGCGGGCATTGCAGAAGTACGCGGTCCGGGTCGGCGGTGGGGTCAACCATCGTCTTGGCTTGGGCGATGCGGCGCTGATCAAGGACAACCACGTCGCGGCGGCGGGATCGGTGGTCGCGGCGCTACGCGCGGTGCGGGCGGCCGCACCCGATCTGCCGTGTGAGGTCGAAGTCGATTCGCTCGAGCAGCTCGACGAGGTGTTGGACGAGGCGGCCGAATTGGTGCTGCTCGACAACTTCCCGGTCTGGCAGACCCAGATCGCGGTGCAGCGCCGCGATGCGCGGGCGCCGGCGACCAAACTCGAGTCGTCCGGCGGGCTTTCGCTGGACACCGCCGCGGACTACGCCGGCACGGGGGTGGATTACCTGGCCGTCGGCGCGCTCACCCACTCGGTGCGGGTGCTCGACATCGGCCTGGACATCTGACGTCTGGGGTCAGGGCTTGACGCAGTCCAGCAGCAGGAAACTCGGATACGTCAGGAAATCGTCCCAAAAGTCTGGCTCGCCATCGCGGACGAGTGATACCTCGGGCCGGTGTACCGCGAAGTTCGCGAAACCCGTCTGAGCGAAAGCGGATTCGTAGGCCGCGATCGGCATGTAGTAGTTCTCGATCTCCAGCGTCGAATCCTCTAGCAGCAGCGAAATTTTGGTGGGCGTACCTTCGACGGCGCGGCCGGCGAGCGACAGCTCGAACCCGTACTTGCGGTAGTCGGGCAGCGGGTCGAGGCCATACACCTCGGGATTGGTGACGATGGTGACAAGACGCCCGTCCGGCTTCAGCCGGCTCCCGAGGCCGGTGCACATCTGCACGAGTTCGGCTCGGGTTTGCGCGTACACCAGCAGCCACGCGCCGACGACGAGGTCGAAATCCGCGTGCTCGGCCACGGCGCGGGCGTCTTCGACGCGGTATTCGATGCCTAGCGCCTGACGCGTTTCCTGCTCGCGGGCCAACTCGATCATCCGCTCGGAGATGTCGATCCCGACCACCTCGACGGCGCCGGCCTGACGCAGCAATCGCGTGAAATGTCCTTCGCCACAGGCGACGTCGAGCACGCGTTTGCCGTCGACATCACCGATGAGGTTCATGAATGAATAGGTTTCGGCATGCGCACGCCAGGACTGAGCCTTGGCCTGTTGATACTGCTCTGCGATCCGACTTTCGTTGTAATCGGTGACCATGATGACTCAGACTAGCGCCGGGGCCTCACCATCGTGGCGGCGCGGCCCCTCGTCCGAACCCCCAGGTCGACTGGCCCAATCTGGGTTTCTGCGGTTCGTCGGGCGTCCGCCGAAAGTCGGCTTGCAGCAACGGTTCCGCATCGGCGCCCTCGGTGAGCGCCGAACACGGTGCGGTGAATTCGCAGTCACGACAATGCTCGGCAAACGTCGGGTAGACGATTGGCCAACTGGTCATGTCGACCGCCTCGGCCGCGATCTGTGACCCCACCGCGGTGATCTCGTGGCGGCTCCGACGGATGCGCGTACGACGCAGCACGCCCGCGGTGTGTTGCTCGGTCCGGTCTAACGCCGTCCGGCGCGATGCCTGCGCCGAGACCCGCTGGTGCTGGGGGAGTGACCGCCCGCCGCCGCTGGCCTCGTGTTGGGCCACCGCTTTCGGTAGGCGCTTCAACGCGGACCCGGTGGGCGGGAGTTTCAGCGGACCGGCGATGCGCACCTCGTTGTGGATGGTTCCGGCGATCTGCACGCCGATGTAGTCGTGCTCGAACGCCCAACAGGACGCGACCGCCTGCTCGTCGCGGACCAATGTGTCGATGTGCAGCCACTCGTCAACGATCCGATGGCAGACCACCCAGTACTCGTCGGCGGCATCCACCGCGACCAAATCGATACGGCACGGGTAGATCACCGGTGAACCGTCGTGCACCACCAATCCGCGCTCGGAGTCTTCGGGATCCGGGACCAGGGCATCGACATCGAGGTTGATCTTGACCGGTGCGAAGTCGTCGATGGAGTTTGCCCAGGCGTCGTAACAGTCCAGCAGCGCTGCTGCCCTGTCGAGCTCGTCCGTCGCGTCGGCATCTTCCAGCGACCGTTCGAGTGCCCTGTGTACCAACGGTTGGGTGACCTCGTGTTGCCAGTCCCAGGTGCCGGGGTAGTAGTAGACGGCCAACGCGTCCTTGAGCGCAGCGGGTAGCGCGGGCTCGACGAAGTCGGTCGATCGCAGGTTGCGACGATGCGGTGACGCGAAATCCCACTGCCGTCGGCAGCGTTTGAACTGTGCGCGCTCCTCGGCGGTGATCCGATAGTCGACCATGTGCCCAGCCGCTCAGTGGTGGTGCGGCCAGGGCTCGTCGACCGGCCACCGACACCGGTCCGCGGTATCAGCCATCGACTCGAGTTCGGCCAGCAGGTCGTCGAAGAACGCCCGCAGCCGTGCCGGTTCGCCAATGGGCCAGGCGGCTGAAAACGACATCCACACGTCGGGAGCGGTTGCTGAAGACGGCATTTCGGCGGCCGCCACCATTCGCCAGTTGTAGGAATCGCCGCAGCGCTCGAGGTACACGAGGTCATCGCGACCGGGGCGTGCCGCCACGATCGAGGCGAAAAGTTCATCACGAGTCATGCCGCACCCCGTCTGTCCAGGATAGGCCTGCCGACGCGCTCGATCTAGGCCAAGCAAGCGACGTGCTGCCGGCTTGGCGGCAACCAGCGCGCCCGCATCTCCGGCGATGCGGGACAGGATCAGCGCTCCCTCGATCAGTGAAATAATGGCCACGGCAACGCTTTCCGCTTCGGTTCGCGGCCAGCCTTCAGCGTGCAGCCGTTCTTCGATCGCCCTGCACCAGCCGGAAAAGGCGCGTGCCGACGCCTCACGCACCACCGCGCTGGCATTCACCGACTCGGTAGCGATGGGCTCGATAGGGCAGCCGTCGCGTCGATCCGCGGTCAGCCCGTTGACCAGCAAGTCAATCCACCGATCGACGATGTCGGCGACCGGCAGGCCCCCGGCCAGGAATCTACGCAACAGTTGCTCGATGGCGGCCCCGGTGTGATCGACGACGGCAGCGGCCAGTTGCTGCTTGCCCTGCGGAAAGTGGTGATACAGCGAGCCCGGCTTGACGCCTGCCTCGTCGAGGATCTGGTGGAGTCCGGTCGCGGCGTAGCCCTGACGGCGGAACAAGGTGGCCGCGGTGTCGATCAACGCGCCGCGGCTGCGGTCGGGTCTCGGCATGCTATTGACAATACTTGAGTGATCACTCAAGAATGCTGAAATGAAGCAGCTGACGTTTGAAGATGTCAGGCGATACGTCTGGCGCGACGTGCCCGATCTGACGATCACCGCGCCGGAGCAGGCCCTGATCAGGCCCTTGGCAGTGGCTTGTTGCGACCTCGACGTCGCGGTCGTCCACGGCCGATTGCCCATGCCGCCCGGGCATGCAGTCGGCCATGAGGGACTCGGCGAGGTTGTCGCGGTGGGTGACGGCGTATCCGGCGTCCGAGTCGGCGACCGCGTGGTCGTACCGTTTCAGATCAGCTGCGGACACTGCCGCGAATGCCGCCGCGGCGTCACGGGTTCATGCGGTTCGCTGCCGATGATGGCGATGTACGGAATGGCCCCGCTTGCCGGTCTGGACGGCGGCGGATTCATGAGCGATCTCGTACTCGTGCCCTACGCCGACGCGATGCTGATCCCCGTTCCCGACGCCGTTGACCCGACCGCCATCGCCTCACTGTCGGACAACATTCCCGACGGCTGGCGCGCGGTTGGGCCTTACCGCGCGGAGCTGGCCGGGCTCGATCAGGCCGATCGCCGCGTCCTCGTCGTCGGCCGCCTGTCGATCGGGCTGTACGCGACGGCGTTCGCGGCAGCACTCGGCTTCCATGTCGACTACGTCGATACCGATTCGGATCGCCTGGCGGCCGCCGAGAAGCTCGGGGCAGCGGTCCATGACGTAGCCAAACCCGACAAGTCTTGGGATCCGTATCCCGTTACCGTGAACACCAGCGGCGATTCAGCGCTGCTTGCCGCATCGCTGCGTGCCACCTGGCCGGACGGCGTCTGCACCGACACCGGGATTTACCCCGAATACAACGTCGAGATGCCGCTGCTGCCGATGTACACCCGCGGTGTGCGATTCGTGACCGGGCGGGTCAACGCGCGGGCCGTCATCCCGGAAATCCTGGAACTACTGGCCGGTGGGTGCGATCTGTCACCGGTTGTCGACCGCGTCGTGGCCTGGGAGGACGCGCCGTCGGTGTGGCCGACGATGGCCGGCAAGACGGTTTTCAGTCGGGTTTAGGCGATATCGGCGACGAAGACCGCGACCCGTCCGATCTGCTGGCGGGCCAAGAAGGGCAGCCCCTTGCCGTCGCTGCCGGCGGGCAGGACCCGCGGGTTGGTGATGTGGACGTCCTTGCGGATGAAGTGCAGGTCGGCTTCGCCGGCAGCCAGCACGTTCTTCACCCAATCGGTTTTGCCGTGCGCCAGCCCGATGGCCAGCACGTTGCCTTTGGTGTACGCGGTCACGATGGTCTCATATTGCTTGCCGGATGCGCGGCCACGGTGCTTGATCACCGAGAACGTCGGAAGGTAGCGCGCGATCGGCTTCACCGCCGGGTTGAAGTACTTGGTCTGGAACTTCTCGAACCAGACCGGGAAGAGCATCGGGACGCCCGGGGCGTTGTTGGGATGGTCCTGTCGGGACATGGCGGCTCCGTTTTTCGTGGTTTGCGGTCAGCGTACCGGCCCAATATGCAGTTGCCATTCTCTGGGACAATGGTCGATGTGAACGTGATGGCGCGCATCGACCTGCGGGGTGAGGAGCTGTCGGCTGCCCGCCTGCGGACGGCGCTGCCCCGCGGCGGAGTGGACGTGGATGCCGCGCTGCCGTCGGTGCGGCCGATCGTGGAGGCGGTTGCTGAGCGGGGCGCGCAAGCCGCGCTGGAGTACGGCGAATCGTTTGACGGGGTGCGGCCGCCGACCGTCCGGGTGCCCTCCGCCGAGCTGGACGCCGCGCTGGCGGGCCTGGGCCGCGATGTCCGGGTCGCGCTGGAGGTGGCGATCGAGCGCACCCGTGCCGTGCATGCCGACCAGCGCCGCGCCGACACCACGACGACACTGGGGCCGGGCGCCACTGTCACCGAGCGGTGGGTTCCCGTCGACCGGGTCGGGCTGTACGTACCGGGCGGCAACGCCGTGTACCCGTCCAGCGTGGTGATGAACGTGGTGCCGGCGCAGGCTGCCGGCGTCGGCTCACTGGTGGTTGCCAGCCCGCCACAGGCGCAATCGCCGGGCCGGTTTCGGGGCCTGCCGCATCCGACGATTCTGGCCGCGGCCCGCATGCTCGGCGTCGACGAGGTGTGGGCGGTCGGTGGGGCGCAGGCGGTGGCGCTGCTGGCCTACGGCGGAGCCGACACCGACGGTGCCGAGCTCGCGCCGGTCGACATGATCACCGGGCCCGGCAACATCTACGTCACCGCAGCCAAACGGCTCTGCCGGTCGCGGGTCGGCATCGACGCCGAAGCCGGCCCAACCGAGATCGCCATCCTGGCCGACAACACAGCCGACCCAGCGCATGTCGCCGCCGACTTGATCAGCCAGGCCGAGCACGACGAAATGGCCGCCAGCGTCCTGGTGACACCGAGCGCCGACCTGGCCGATGCCGTCGATACCGAGCTGGCCGCCCAGCTGGAGACCACCGTGCACCGCCAGCGGGTGACCACTGCGCTTGCCGGACGGCAGTCGGCGGTCATCCTGGTCGACGACATTGACGCCGGTATTCGCACCGTCAATGCCTACGCCGCCGAACACCTGGAGATTCAGACCGTCGACGCGGATAAGGTTGCGGCGCAGATCCACTCGGCCGGCGCCATCTTCGTCGGCGCGTACTCGCCGGTCAGCCTCGGCGACTACTGCGCCGGTTCCAACCACGTGCTGCCCACGGCGGGCAGTGCGCGGCATTCCAGTGGCCTGTCGGTGCAGACATTTCTGCGCGGCATCCATGTCGTCGACTACACCGAGGCCGCCCTGAAAGACGTTTCGGGGCACGTGGTGACGTTGGCCAAGGCCGAAGACCTGCCCGCGCACGGCGAGGCGGTCCGGCGGAGGTTCGAGCGATGACCAAACACCCGGCGCTCGGCGAGTTGCCGCTGCGCGACGACTTGCGCGGGAAATCGCCCTATGGCGCGCCGCAGCTCGCGGTTCCGGTGCGGCTGAACACCAACGAGAACCCGCACCCGCCCACCAGGGCACTGGTCGACGACGTCGTCGCATCCGTGCGGGAAGCCGCCGTTGACCTGCACCGCTACCCCGATCGCGACGCGGTGGTCCTTCGCCGTGATCTGGCCGCCTACCTCAGCGTGCAGACCGGCGTTCAGCTAGGTGTGGAAAACCTCTGGGCCGCAAATGGTTCCAACGAGATTCTGCAGCAGTTGCTGCAGGCCTTCGGTGGACCGGGGCGCAGTGCGATCGGATTCGTCCCGTCGTATTCGATGCACCCGATCATCGCCGACGGCACGCACACCGAATGGGTCCAGACGGTGCGCGCCGCGGACTTCAGCCTCGATGTCGAGGCCGCCGTCGCCGCGATCGCCGACCGTGCACCCGATGTGGTGTTCGTTGCCAGCCCCAATAACCCTTCGGGGCAAGGTGTTTCGCTACCGGATTTGCGGCGATTGCTGGGTGCGACGCGGGGGATCCTGATCGTGGACGAAGCCTACGGCGAGTTCTCGTCGCAGCCTAGTGCGGTGGCGCTGGTCGCCGAGTATCCGACCAAGCTGATCGTGACCCGCACCATGAGCAAGGCGTTCGCCTTCGCCGGAGGCCGGCTGGGCTACCTGATCGCCACCCCGGCGGTGATCGACGCGATGTTGTTGGTGCGACTGCCGTATCACCTGTCCTGCATCACCCAGGCCGCCGCCCGGGCCGCGTTGCGGCACGCCGATGACACGCTGGGCAGCGTCGCGACCCTGATCGCCGAACGGGAGCGGGTGAGCACAGCGTTGAGCGGCATGGGATTTCGCGTCGTCCCCAGCGACGCCAACTTCGTGTTGTTCGGGCAGTTCGCCGACGCGCCGACGGCCTGGCAGCACTATCTGGATGCCGGGGTGCTGATACGCGACGTCGGTATCGCGGGGTACTTGCGGGTCACCACCGGACTAGCTGACGAGAACGATGTCTTTCTACAGACGAGCGCCCAGATCGCCGCGACCGAATTGGCCCAGCCCTTAGGAGCGTCATGAGCCTGCAGCGCCACGCCCGCGTGGAACGCACCACCAAAGAGTGCGACATCGTCGTCGAACTCGACCTGGACGGCACCGGAGAGGTCCACGTCAACACCGGAATTCCGTTCTACGACCACATGCTGACCGCACTGGGCAGCCACGCCAGCTTCGACCTGACCGTGCGCGCCAAGGGCGATGTCGACATCGAGGCGCATCACACCATCGAGGACACCGCGATTGTGCTCGGTCAGGCGCTGGGACAGGCGCTCGGCGACAAAACGGGCATCCGGCGGTTCGGCGACGCCTTCATCCCGATGGATGAGGCGCTCGCGCACGCAATAGTCGATGTGTCGGGTAGGCCCTACTGCGTGCACACGGGCGAGCCGGATCACCTGCGACAGTTCACTGTTGCGGGTAGCGGGGTGCCCTACCACACCGTCGTCAACCGCCACGTTTTCGAGACGCTGGCCAACAATGCCCGCATTGCCTTGCACGTGCGGGTGCTGTACGGTCGCGACCCGCACCACATCACCGAGGCCGAGTACAAGGCCGTCGCCCGCGCGTTGCGTCAGGCTGTCGAGCTTGACTCGCGGGTATCGGGTGTGCCGTCCACCAAAGGGACCCTGTGACAGCCAAATCCGTTGTGGTTTTGGACTACGGCTCGGGCAATCTGCGTTCTGCGCAACGTGCGTTGCAGCGCGTGGGCGCCTCGGTGGACGTGACGGCCGACCTCGACGCCGCCGCAACCGCCGACGGGTTGGTGGTTCCGGGTGTCGGCGCTTTTGAGGCGTGCATGACCGGGTTACGCGGGATCGGCGGAGAGCGGGTCATCGCCGAGCGAATTGCCGGCGGGCGACCGGTGCTGGGTGTGTGTGTCGGTATGCAGATTTTGTTCGCCCGCGGTGTCGAGTTCGGGGTGGAAACCAGCGGCTGCGGGCAGTGGCCCGGCGCCGTGACTGGGTTGGATGCGCCGGTAATCCCGCACATGGGCTGGAACTTAGTCGCGGGCGCGCCGGGCACCGCGCTGTTCAAAGGCCTCGACGCCGATGCCCGGTTCTACTTCGTGCACTCCTACGCGGCCCAGCGCTGGGAAGGTTCGCCCGATGCACTGCTGACCTGGGCCACCCACGGGGTGCCGTTTTTGGCCGCAGTCGAGGACGGGCCGCTGGCCGCCACCCAGTTCCATCCGGAAAAGAGCGGGGACGCCGGGGCGGCGGTGTTGAGCAATTGGGTTGAGGGGTTATAGACGTGCCGTTGATTTTGTTGCCCGCGGTCGACGTAGTCGAGGGTCGGGCGGTGCGGTTGGTGCAGGGCCGGGCCGGCAGTGAAACCGAGTATGGCTCAGCGCTGGACGCCGCGCTGGGCTGGCAACGCGACGGTGCCGAATGGGTTCACCTGGTCGACCTGGACGCAGCGTTCGGTCGCGGCTCCAATCGTGAACTGCTGGCCGAGGTGGTCGGCAAACTCGACGTGCAGGTCGAACTTTCCGGCGGTATCCGCGACGACGACTCGTTGACGGCCGCGCTGGCGACCGGATGCGCACGGGTCAACCTCGGCACCGCCGCGCTGGAGAATCCGCGCTGGTGCGCTCAGGCGATCGCCGAGCACGGCGACAAGGTCGCTGTCGGGCTGGACGTGCAGATTGTCGACGGCGATCATCGGCTGCGCGGCCGCGGCTGGGAGACCGACGGCGGCGATCTGTGGCAAGTGCTGGAACGCCTTGACGGCGAAGGGTGTTCGCGGTTCGTCGTGACCGATGTCACCAAGGACGGCACCTTGACCGGGCCCAACCTCGATCTGCTTGGCGCGGTCGCCGAACGCACCGACGCACCGGTGATCGCCTCCGGCGGTGTGTCCAGCCTCGACGATCTGCGTGCCATCGCCACGCTGATCGACAGCGGCGTTGAGGGCGCGATCGTGGGCAAGGCGCTCTACGCCGGACGATTCACTCTGCCGCAGGCGCTGTCAGCGGTGGCGGGCTAGGGCCGGCCGCAATGGATCTCGATGCGCTGGTGGCCGAGGCGTCGGCGATCCTGGACGACGCCGCCGAGCCGTTCATTGCCGGTCATCGAGCGAAGTCAGCGGTCAGCAAGCGGGGCGACGACTTCGCGACCAAGGTCGATCTGGAGATCGAGCGCCAGGTCGTCGACGCGCTGGCGAAAGCTACCGGAATCCCAGTGCACGGCGAGGAGTTCGGTGGCGCGGAACTCGACTCGCCGTGGGTGTGGGTGCTGGATCCGATCGACGGGACGTTCAACTACGCCGCCGGCTCGCCGATGGCCGCGATTCTTCTGGGCCTGCTGCACGACGGACATCCGGTGGCGGGCCTGACGTGGTTGCCGTTCACCGGCGAGCGCTACGTCGCGGTGTCGGGCGGTCCGCTGACGAAAAGCGGTGTGCCGCAGGAGCCGTTGGCCACGGTCGAGCTCGCGGATTCGGTCATCGGTGTCGGCACCTTCAATGCCGACTCGCGTGGCCGGTTTCCGGGCCGCTACCGGCTAGCGGTGCTCGAAGAGCTCAGCCGGGTTTCGTCGCGGCTGCGGATGCATGGTGCCACCGGCATCGACCTCGCATATGTCGCCGACGGGATTCTGGGTGGTTCAATCAGTTTCGGCCACCACGTGTGGGATCACGCCGCGGGCGTGGCGCTGGTACGCGCCGCCGGTGGCATTGTGACGAACCTGGCCGGCGAAGAGTGGACGCCCGATTCGCGGTCCGCGCTGGCCGCCGCCCCTGGTGTGCACGCCCAGATACTCGAGATCCTGCGGAGGGTAGGGCGACCGGATGAGTACTGAAGCCTATTGCGGCACCAATCTCGCGGTGCGGGTGATTCCCTGCCTGGACGTCGACGACGGTCGGGTGGTCAAAGGTGTCAACTTCGAAAACCTTCGGGATGCAGGTGATCCCGTGGAACTGGCCGCCGCCTACGACGCCGAAGGCGCCGACGAGCTGACCTTCCTCGACGTCACCGCATCGTCGTCGGGACGCGCCACCATGCTCGAGGTGGTGCGCCGCACCGCCGAGCAGGTATTCATACCGCTTACCGTGGGCGGCGGGGTGCGTACGGTCGCCGACGTCGACGTGCTGCTGCGCGCGGGAGCGGACAAGGTATCGATCAACACCGCGGCCATCGCGCGGCCCGAGCTGCTGGCCGAGATGGCCAATCAGTTTGGCTCGCAGTGCATCGTGCTGTCCGTCGACGCCCGCACCGTGCCTGCCGGCTCGGCCCCCACACCATCGGGTTGGGAGGTCACCACCCACGGTGGGCGGCGGGGCACCGGCATCGACGCCGTCCAATGGGCGGCGCGGGGTGCCGAGCTCGGAGTCGGGGAGATCCTGCTCAATTCGATGGATGCCGACGGCACCCAGGCCGGTTTCGACCTGGCGATGTTGCGGGCGGTGCGCGCGGCGGTGACGGTCCCGGTGATCGCCAGCGGCGGCGCGGGTGCCGCCGAACACTTCGCACCCGCGGTCGCCGCGGGTGCCGATGCGGTGTTGGCCGCCAGTGTCTTTCATTTTCGGCAATTGACGATCGGGCAGGTGAAGGCGGCCATGGCCGCAGAAGGGATCACTGTGCGATGACGCTGGATCCCGCGATCGCCGCGCGCCTCAAGCGCAACGCCGACGGACTGTTCACCGCCGTCGTTCAGGAGCGCAACAGCGGCGACGTGCTGATGATCGCCTGGATGGACGACGAGGCGCTGGCCCGTACGCTGGAAACCCGTGAAGGAACATACTTTTCGCGATCTCGCGGCGAGCAGTGGGTCAAGGGAGCGACCTCCGGTCACACCCAGCACGTGCATTCGGTGCGTCTGGACTGCGACGGCGATGCGGTGCTGCTACTGGTCGACCAGGTCGGCGGCGCCTGCCACACCGGCGACCACAGCTGCTTCGACGCCGACGAACTGCTGGGGCCTGACGACTGACCGGCTAAAGTTCGGTTGCTGCGCGAATGCGACAACTGGCTGTTGTACGGACGCCGAGTATTGACGGCAACCTCAGCAGCCCATTCCGATCCCGCCGCATAGGAGGCATTTCCGGTATTTGGGTCCGGACAGTCGGCCAGCCCTGCTCCTCGATAACATCGATCGAACCCGAAACGTCCTTGAAACCTTGCGGGAGCTCAACATTCACGTCGCACTCGACGATTTCGGCAGCGGCTACTCGGCATTGACCTACCTGCGCAAGCTGCCCATCGATGAAGTCAAAGTCGACCATGACCTGATCGGTCACGTGTTGACAGACCCGCGCGCCGATGCCATCGTCCGAGCTGTCGTTGACCTGGCGTATGCCCTGTACGTGACAACTGTCGCTGAGGGCGTGGAGAACGCCGAGATCGCCGCATATTTGCGTGACTGTGGATGCGAAGTGGCGCAAGGCATCTACTACAGCCCGCCGATAACGGCTGCCGCGATGATGGAACTGATGGCATCACCAGCACCACTCTGAGTTAGCCGGCGGTCTCCAAGCCGTTGGCGGCCGCCACCGCCGCGCGGGCCCATTCGTCTTTGTGCACAGCGGGCGCGATCCGCTCTTTTCGAATGAGCTCAGCGTTGACTCGGGGTCCGTCGGTCCCGTTGGTCATGGCGGCGGGCGGTCGAAACGAGAAGGTTCGGTGGGCGGTGGCGATGGCCAAAAGCCCGTCCGTGTCACTGAATCCGTTGGCGCGCATCGTGTCCTCAGCCCATCGCAATGGAGTGAGGCCGGAGAAATCGTTGACGTACGCCACCCAGAGGTGGACGTTGCGCTCGGTGTAGAGCTTCGTGATCGCGCCCTCGACCGCCGTACGGCCGGCGGCGGTCAGAACGCCTGAGGGGTCGGTGACGTAGCGGGTGAGTTGGATCGTTGGCAGTGGCGCGACGGCGCCGTTGTCCGGCTGGCTCGGGGCTGGGTTGGCGTCGCTGCCACGCTGGTTCGTGGCGGCGGGGGCGCCGGTGCCCGCCAAGTGCGCGTGGCGACGCATCAGATCTACGCCCACCACTCCGGCCACCGCGAGCAGAAGCAGCGTGGCGACAGCAGATATCACCACCGCCGGACGCAGTGCGCGGCGGCGCGGTTTCGCCTGCGCGGGCTGCTGCGGCGCGGTAACACGTGCCGTGGGGGCCACGGCCGCGCCGCCGGCAACCGTGCGCGCCGCGCCGACGGCCGGTTGCCCGGTGAGAGCCGTCGCGAAATCCAAACAGCTTGAGTAGCGATCACCGGGATCCTTCGCCAGCACGGTGGTGATCACGTCGTTGAGTTCCGCGAGCTCGGGTCGTCGTTCGCCGATCAGCGGGGGCGGCGCGGATAGGTGTTGGCTGATGACCACCGCCGCATTGGAGTTTTGGTACGGCGCAGCGCCGGTCAGCAGCTGAAAAGCGGTGCAACCAAGCGCGTACTGGTCGGCCCGCGCGTCGATGTCTGAACCCATGAGTTGCTCGGGCGCCGAGTAACCGGTCGTCCCGACCACCATGTTGGTGGCGGTCAACCCGCTGATATCACCGATTTGTCTGGCGATTCCGAAGTCGGCCAACAAGATCCGTCGCCCGCGGGAATCGGCCTCGGTCAGCAAGATGTTGGCGGGCTTGACGTCTCGGTGCAGCAATCCCCGTAGATGGGCGTAATCGAGCGCGTCAGCAACAGCGGTGACGATCTCGAACACCTCGGCTTTCGGCATCCCGGATGGATACCGGCTGCGCAGCAACTCGGCGGCGTCGGTCCCCTCGACGTAGTCCATCGACAGCCACAGCTGGCCCTCGAACTCGCCGCGGTCGTGGATGCCGACGATGTGGGGATGCCAGAGCTCCGCGGCGATGTCGGCTTCGCGGCTGAATCGCTGCCGGTACTCGTCGTCCCCGGTCAGGGAGGCGGGTAATACCTTGAGGGCGTCTCGGCGGGGCAGTCGCGGATGTTGGGCCAGATAGACCTCGCCCATCCCACCGGACCCCAACTGCCGCAGGATCGTATATCCGGCGAACACGTCCCCCTGGTTCAGCGGCATGCCAGCATGCTACAAAGGCGCCCGGCCCGAAGGCCCACCTGTTGCAGATCGGGCTACTTGAACGTTACTAGCGTCCCGTCGCCGACGATTCGGTGTGCTCAGGCAGGCCTTGGGTCTGAGGCTTGTAGTCGCACTGGGTACGGATGCCCTGACCGTCCACGCTGCCCCAGTCAATTTTTGCTGCATCCGTACGATCGCAGGTCAGCGTGAAATAGGTTGCGGTTGCGCTGTTGCTCTCGGAAGTGGCGACGGGACCCCGTACGGTGACGGTGGCGCTCTGAAACTGCGGATCGGCGAATAACGCTTTCCACATCTGCGCGGTCGGCAAGAACAATTGCTCATCCGCAGCGATTTCCTTGTGAAAAACCGTGCCGCTCGGTTCTCGGACCGTGTAGCTGATGGTGCAGGTCGTTCGCCCGGTGCACGTGACGATCGGTGAGCCCTCGATGGGCGCAGCAAATTGGTCACCTCCGACTGATTCTTGGACAAGCTGCGCGACCGCACTGTTGTCGACGGTGAACGATTGGGGAGCCGAATATTGAGGCGGCGACGAGCAACCGACTACGAAGGCGAGGGTCGCAACGGGTAGCGATACTTTGCGGACGGCGCGGTTTGCCATCCTGAGAGATTAGGGATTCTTCGAATGGCGGAGAAGAACTGCGAGGAGGTGGTTACGTGATTTTAGCGTGGCAAACGTAGGTTATTTACGCGATTTTAGCGTGGCCAACGCCTTGTCGGCGTGAGTGTCCATGCTCAGTTCGCTGGAGATCACGTCGAGCACCTTGCGGTTGGTGTCGATGACGAAGGTGGTGCGCTTGACCGGAAGCAATTTGCTCAACAACCCTCGCTTGACGCCGAACTGGGCGGCGATCGCGCCGTTGGTGTCCGACAGCAACGGATAGTCGAAATGCTGCGTGTCGGCGAACTTGGCTTGCTTTGCAACCGGATCAACGCTGATGCCGACCCGGTTGGCCCCGACGGCGTCGAATTCTCCGGCCAAGTCGCGGAAGTGGCAGGCCTCCTTGGTGCAGCCGGGCGTCATCGCGGCCGGGTAGAAGAACAGCACCACGGGCCCATCGGACAGCAGCGCGCTGAGCTTGCGCGAGGTGCCGGTCTGGTCGGGAAGCTCGAAGTCGGTCACGGTGTCACCGGTTTTCATGGCCGTTACGCTACGCCGGGGGTCAATGCGGCATCTGAGAAGACGGCTTGGAAGATAGAAGCGTGCACGCCAAACTTGCCGTCGCCACCACCTCGCGGGACGATTTCCACGCGCTGGCGGCCGTACATCGCGTGGTGCCGGTGACGCGCAAAGTTCTCGCCGATGCCGAGACGCCGCTGTCCGCGTACCGCAAGCTGGCCGCCAACCGGCCGGGCACCTTTCTGCTGGAGTCGGCCGAGAACGGCCGGTCCTGGTCGCGGTGGTCCTTCATCGGCGCCGGCGCGCCGTCGGCATTGACGGTGCGTGACGGCGAGGCGGTGTGGCTCGGCGCGGTGCCGCACGATGCCCCTACCGGTGGTGATCCGCTGCAAGCCCTGCGTGCCACTCTGGAGTTGCTGGCCACCGCTCCACCGCCTGGGCTGCCGCCGTTGTCGGGCGGCATGGTGGGCTTCTTCGCCTACGACCTGGTGCGGCGGCTGGAGCGGCTGCCGGAGCTGGTCGTCGACGACCTCAACCTGCCGGACATGCTGCTGCTCCTGGCGACCGACGTGGCGGCCGTCGATCACCACGAGGGCACCATCACGCTGATCGCCAATGCGGTGAACTGGAACGGCACCGACGAGCGGATTGACGAGGCCTACGCCGACGCGATCGCGCGGCTCGACGTGATGACCGCCGCGCTGAGTCAGCCGTTGCCGTCGACAGTTGCCACGTTCACCCGAGCGGAGCCGCGGCACCGCGCGCAGCGCACCGTCGAGGAGTACGGAGCGATCGTCGAGCATCTCGTCGGTGAAATCGAGCGCGGCGAGGCATTTCAGGTGGTGCCGTCGCAGCGTTTCGAGATGGACACCGACGTCGAGCCGATCGACGTCTACCGGATGCTGCGGGTGTCCAATCCCAGCCCGTACATGTATCTGCTCCATGTCCCGAATGATGCTGGCGGAACAGCGTTTTCGATCGTCGGATCCAGCCCCGAAGCGTTGGTGACCGTGCAGGAACGGTGGGCGACGACGCATCCGATCGCCGGGACCCGGTGGCGGGGGCAGACCGAAGAAGAAGACCATCTGCTGGAAAAGGAGTTACTGCACGACGAGAAAGAGCTCGCCGAGCATCTGATGCTGGTTGACTTGGGCCGCAACGACCTCGGCCGGGTCTGTGTGCCGGGCACGGTGCGGGTCGAGGATTACAGCCACATCGAGCGCTACAGCCACGTCATGCATCTGGTGTCCACGGTGACCGGGATGCTGGCCGAGGGGCGCGCCGCTCTGGACGCCGTGACGGCCTGCTTTCCGGCCGGAACGTTGTCCGGCGCACCGAAGGTGCGGGCGATGGAACTCATCGAAGAGGTGGAGAAGACCCGTCGTGGCCTCTACGGCGGCGTGGTCGGCTACCTCGATTTCGCCGGCAACGCCGACTTCGCGATCGCGATCCGTACCGCCCTGATGCGCGACGGCACCGCCTACGTCCAGGCCGGCGGCGGCGTGGTGGCCGACTCCAACGGGCCCTACGAGCACACCGAGGCGACGAATAAGGCGCGGGCGGTGCTCAATGCGATCGCCGCGGCCGAGACGCTGACCGCGCCGGATGCGCCCGTCGACGATGCGGGCCGGGATGGCTGATGCCGCGCCCGACCGCGCGGGCCGGCGGACCATCCGGATAGCGCAGGCCCTTCTGGTGGTCGCCGCCGCCGGACTGTCGGCGGCATCCCGGTTGACCTGGGTCGATCTGCGGACCTTCGACGGGTTGGGCCCGCCGAAGCTCATCACGTTGCCCGGCGCGGCGTGGTCGTCGGCGTTGGTCCCGTTGGCGCTGGTGTTGCTGGCCACCGCGGTCGCCGCGTTGGCCGTGCGCGGCTGGCCGCTGCGAATGCTCGCGCTGCTGGTGGCCGTTGCCAGTCTGGCGACCGGCTACCTGGCGATCAGCCTGTGGGTCATCCCGGACGTGGCCGTCCGCGGAGCCGACATCGCGCACGTCCCCGTGCTGACGTTGATGGGCAGCCAGCGGCATTACCCCGGTCCGGCGATTACCCTCGCGACCGCGATATGCACGCTGGTCGCTGCCGTGCTGCTGATGCGAGCGGCGGCCTCCGCTCGCGGCACAGTCACGAAATATCTGACGCCCGCCGCCCGCCGAGCACTGGCGCCGCCCGACGAGAAGACCATGTCTGAGCGAATGCTCTGGGATGCGCTCGATGAAGGTCGCGACCCGACCGATCAACCGCAAGAGCCGGATCGCGAAACAGGACACGAACCTGACACCGAGGGTCGGTGACGGACCGCACGCCGACGGTCGCTACCCTTCGAAGGACGCCATCGATCTGCTGGCGGCCGTGGGGAAGGAACCGACAGGCATGAGTTCGGCAAACGTGCTCGACTCCATCATCGAAGGGGTCCGCGCCGACGTTGCCGCTCGTGAGGCTGTCGTGAGCATGTCCGAGGTCAAGGCGGCCGCCGAGGCGATGTCGTCACCGCTGGACGTCTTAGCGGCGTTGCGCGAGCCCGGCATCGGCGTCATCGCCGAGGTTAAGCGCGCCAGCCCGTCGGCGGGACAACTCGCGTCGATCTCCGACCCGGCCAAGTTGGCGCGCGCGTACGAGGATGGCGGCGCGCGGATCATCAGTGTGCTGACCGAACAGCGACGCTTCAAGGGCTCACTCGAGGATCTCGACGCGGTCCGCGGGGTGGTGTCAGTGCCGGTGCTGCGCAAAGACTTTGTGGTCGGGCCGTACCAGATTCACGAGGCACGCGCGCACGGCGCCGATATGCTGCTGCTGATCGTCGCGGCGCTGAACCAGTCTGCGCTGGAGTCGATGTTGGAGCGCATCGAGTCGTTGGGGATGACCGCACTGGTCGAGGTGCACACCGAGGAGGAAGCGGACCGGGCGCTGCAGGCCGGGGCGCGGGTGATCGGCGTCAACGCCCGAGACCTCAAGACGCTGAAAGTGGATCGAGACAGCTTCGCGCGCATCGCGCCCGGGCTGCCAAGCGACGTGATCAGGATCGCTGAATCCGGGGTGCGTGGCACCGCCGACCTGCTGGCCTACGCCGGCGCAGGCGCGGACGCAGTGTTAGTTGGTGAGGGCCTCGTTACCAGCGGCGATCCCCGCGCAGCCGTCGCCGACCTGGTCACGGCCGGCAGGCATCCGTCGTGTCCAAAGCCGGCCCGCTAGCCCGGAGACGCATGCGCGGAAATGGTTGAACCATATGAGCCGCTTGCGCGTTGAGGCTTCGTAATGGCAGACATCTTGCGTCCGGAACTGCCGCGTTCCAGCGCGGCAATCGCAGAGCCCACCCACCACGACCCCGACTCCCGGGGTCATTTCGGTGTGTACGGGGGCCGGTATGTCGCCGAGGCCCTGATGGCGGTCATCGAAGAGGTCACCGCCGCCTACGAAAAGGCGCGCACTGACCAGGAATTCCTGGACGCTCTCGACAAGTTGCAATTGCACTACACGGGAAGGCCGTCTCCGCTCTACGAGGCTGTTCGGCTCAGCGCGCACGCTGGCGGCGCGCGCATATTCCTCAAACGAGAAGACTTGAACCACACCGGTTCTCACAAGATCAACAACGTCCTGGGTCAGGCCTTGTTGGCCCGGCAGATGGGCAAGACGCGGGTGATCGCCGAGACCGGTGCGGGCCAGCACGGGGTGGCCACCGCCACCGCCTGCGCGCTGCTCGGGTTGGACTGCGTCATCTACATGGGCGCCGTCGACACCGCACGGCAGGCCCTCAATGTCGCGCGGATGCGACTGCTCGGCGCCGAGGTGGTATCGGTCGAGTCGGGCTCGCAGACGCTCAAAGACGCGATCAATGAGGCGTTCCGCGATTGGGTCACCAACGCCGACAACACCTACTACTGCTTCGGCACCGCCGCCGGGCCGCACCCGTTCCCGACGATGGTCCGCGACTTTCAGCGGGTCATCGGACTCGAGACGCGTGTGCAGATCCAGGATCAGGCCGGCCGACTGCCCGACGCCGTCACCGCTTGCGTTGGCGGAGGATCCAACGCCATCGGAATCTTCCATGCGTTCCTCGACGACCCCGGGGTTCGGCTTGTCGGCTTCGAGGCTGCCGGCGACGGCGTTGAGACCGGTCGCCACGCCGCGACATTCACCGGCGGGTCACCCGGAGCGTTTCAGGGATCGTTCTCGTTCCTGCTGCAGGACGAAGACGGCCAGACCATCGAATCGCATTCGATTTCGGCCGGCCTGGATTATCCGGGCGTGGGCCCCGAACACGCGTGGCTGCGGGATACCGGGCGCGCCGAATACCGACCGATTACCGACAGCGAGGCGATGGACGCGTTTCGGCTGTTGTGCCGGACGGAAGGCATCATCCCGGCGATCGAGTCGGCGCACGCGGTGGCCGGCGCGCTCAAGTTGGGTGTCGAGATGGGCAGTGGAGCGGTCATCGTCGTGAATCTGTCCGGCCGCGGTGACAAAGACGTTGAGACAGCCGCGAAATGGTTCGGCATCTTGGACGACGCGGCGGGCGGCGGCCAGCCGTGAGTGTCAAGCAGAGTGAAACGAGTAGCCTGACAGAGCTTTTCAGCTCATGCCGGCGTGATAACCGGGCGGCGTTGATCGGCTACCTTCCGACCGGATACCCCGACGTGCAGACATCGATTGATGCGATGACAGCGTTGATCGAATCCGGGTGCGACCTCATCGAGGTGGGTGTGCCCTATTCGGATCCGGGTATGGACGGCCCAACCATCGCGAACGCGTCCGAAGTGGCTTTGCGCGGCGGTGTTCGAGTTCGGGACACGCTGACCGCAGTCGAGGCGATCAGTGCCGCCGGTGGCCGTGCCGTCGTGATGACGTACTGGAATCCGGTGTTGCGCTACGGGGTTGACGCATTCGCGCGCGACCTTGCCGCAGCCGGCGGGCACGGTTTGATTACACCGGACCTGATCCCCGATGAGGCTGACGAGTGGTTGGCGGCGTCCGACCACCACCACGTGGACCGCATCTTCTTGGTCGCGCCGTCGTCGACGCCGCAACGGTTGGCGGCGACGGTCGAGGCATCGCGCGGATTCGTGTATGCCGCATCGATCATGGGTGTGACCGGTGCCCGCGATGCGGTCTCGAACGCGGCGCCTGAATTGGTGGCAAGGATCAAGGCGATTTCGGACATACCGGTCGGCGTCGGTCTGGGCGTGCGGTCTCGCGAACAGGCCGCTCAGATCGCGGGCTACGCCGACGGTGTCATCGTGGGTTCGGCGCTCGTCTCTGCACTGGCCGCGGGTATGCCAACGTTACGGACGCTGACAGAGGAACTGGCAGCCGGTGTACGCCAAAGGATTTCCGGGTCATGACGACGACTGTGATCGCATATTTCCCCAGTCCGCCCCAAGGGGTGTGGCACCTGGGGCCGGTGCCGATCCGCGCGTACGCACTGTTCATCATCATCGGCATCGTCGCCGCACTGCTGATCGGTGATCGGCGCTGGGAGGCTCGCGGCGGCGAGCGCGGCGTGATTTATGACATCGCCCTGTGGGCGGTGCCTTTCGGGCTTATCGGAGGCAGGCTGTACCACCTGGCTACCGACTGGCGGACTTACTTCGGTGAAGGCGGTGCGGGACCGGCTGCGGCGCTGCGTATCTGGGACGGCGGCCTAGGGATCTGGGGCGCAGTCGCCTTGGGTGGTGTGGGTGCATGGATCGCTTGCCGCCGTCGGGGCATTCCGCTTCCTGCGTTCGGCGACGCGATTGCCCCCGGGATCGTTCTCGCCCAGGCGATCGGCCGGCTGGGCAACTACTTCAACCAGGAGCTCTTCGGCCGCGAGACCGCGATGCCGTGGGGTTTGGAGATCTTCTATCGGCGCGACCCGGCTGGATTCGTGGATGTGCATTCGCTTGACGGCGTGTCGACCGGGCAGCTTGCGATGGTTGTGCAGCCGACCTTCCTCTACGAATTGCTCTGGAATTTACTGGTATTCGCGGTCTTGATATACCTGGATCGGCGTTTCACGATCGGGCATGGTCGGTTGTTCGCACTTTATGTCGCCGGCTACTGCATCGGACGCTTCTGCATCGAGCTGTTGCGTGACGATGCCGCCACCCATATCGCCGGAATCCGGATCAACTCCTTCACATCGACTTTCGTCTTCATCGGCGCGGTGGTGTATTTGATCCTGGCGCCCAAGGGTCGCGAGGACCCGGCGTCGCTCAGCGGCTCAGCTGCCGATCGACTGGTACCGGACTCGGTTGACGAAGAGACTAAGGACACAACGGCTTCAGCGGCTTCATCGGCGTTGTCGGACGTCGCGGCTCCTGTCGCCGCCGCGCTGGACACGGCGGAGGTCGACAAACCCGACAGCGGAGCTGAGGGGGTCGCGGCGGATGCCGATGCGGCAGACGTCGACGGGCCGGAGGTCGAGGTCGCCGATGCGCCAGAGCAGGCCGCAACGGACGAGGCGGAGCCCGAGGCTGAGTCGGCGCCCGAGGAAGAGTCAGCCGAGCAGCCCGAGGGCGAGGCGGCGCCCGAGGAAGAGTCAGCCGAGCAGCCCGAGGCTGAGGCGGCGCCCGAGGAAGAGTCAGCCGAGCAGCCCGAGGCTGAGGCGGCAGAAGCCGACCACGAGGACTCCGCTCCGATCGACGAGTCTGGCGAAGCCGAGCCGGACAACGCCAAAGACGACGCGGCCGAGCCTTCCGGCGTCGACACAGAAGCCGAAGAATCCGATGCCGACGCGGCCGGGGAGGCGGCGGAATCAGCAGACGACGAGGCCGCAGCAGCGGAGGAGCCGACCCCGGAGGCGACGCAGTCGGGGTGGCGGCTGAGGCTGAATTCCCGGTTGCGCCGACGATAGCCGCGTCGCCGCATCGACTGGCATGCTGAAAGCGTGACCAATCCGGCTCAGCACGGCGCTCGTCGCCGCCTGTACCCCGCGCTGGGGGCGGGTGCGCTGCTGGTGGGCGTCCTTGGCTACGTCGGCCTGGTCGACCCGCACAAGCCGGATTCGGTCTTTCCCATTTGCCCGTTCCGGCTGCTCACCGGGTGGAATTGTCCTGCCTGCGGAGGCCTGCGGATGGTTCATGACGTCTTGCACGGTGACCTGGCGGCAGCCATCAGCGACAACGTTTTCCTGCTCGTCGGCATCCCGGTGTTGGCCGGATGGATTGTGCTGCGCCGCCGCTCCGGAAAATCGCTGTTTTCACTACCGGCGGTCGCGACTCTCGTGATCGCGACGCTGGCGTGGACCGTGGTACGTAACATGCCGGGTTTCCCCTTGATTCCGACGTTACTCACCAGTTAGCCCGCTGCCGGATCGGTAACTGTCGGCAGATGATCAGCTAGCGCGACTATGCTGGTTTGTCGTGGCGAGACGCGGCAAAATTGTCTGTACTCTCGGTCCGGCCACTGGCACTGACGAATCGGTCAGAGCGCTGGTCGAAGCCGGAATGGATGTCGCCAGAATGAACTTCAGCCACGGCGACTACAGCGATCACAAAGCCTCCTACGACCGGGTGCGTGCCGCCTCTGATTCCACCGGGCGCGCGGTGGGCGTGCTCGCCGACCTGCAAGGCCCCAAGATCAGGCTCGGCCGTTTCGCCGACGGACCGACCTATTGGGCTGACGGCGAAACCGTGCGGATCACTGTCTGCGACTGCGCGGGCAACCACGACCGGGTTTCGACCACGTACAAGCAGTTGGCCCAAGACGCGCTGCCGGGCGACCGCGTTCTGGTGGACGACGGCAACGTCGGCTTGGTGGTCCAGCACATCGACGGCGACGACGTCGTGTGCACCGTCACCGAAGGTGGCCCCGTCAGCAACAACAAGGGAATCTCGCTGCCAGGGATGAGCGTTTCGGCTCCCGCCTTGTCCGAGAAGGACGTCGAGGATCTTGAGTTCGCACTGCACTTGGGCGTCGACATGGTGGCGCTCTCGTTTGTGCGCTCGCCATCCGATGTCGAGCTGGTCCACGAAGTGATGGATCGGGTCGGCCGGCGGGTACCGGTCATCGCCAAACTCGAGAAGCCCGAAGCCATCGACAACCTCGAAGCAGTAGTGCTGGCCTTCGACGCTGTGATGGTCGCCCGCGGCGACTTGGGTGTCGAGCTGCCGCTCGAAGAAGTTCCGCTGGTACAGAAGCGGGCCATCCAAATGGCCAGGGAGAATGCAAAACCCGTCATCGTGGCGACGCAGATGCTCGAGTCGATGATCGAACACTCGCGGCCGACACGGGCCGAGGCCTCCGACGTCGCCAACGCCGTGCTCGACGGCGCGGACGCGTTGATGCTGTCCGGGGAAACCTCCGTCGGCAAGCATCCGTTGGCCGCGGTGCAGACGATGGCCCGGATTGTGTGCGCGGTGGAAGAGAATTCGACCGCTGCCCCGCCGCTGACGCACGTGCCTCGCACCAAGCGCGGAGTGATCAGTTACGCGGCCCGCGATATCGGTGAACGGCTCGACGCCAAAGCTCTGGTCGCATTCACCCAGTCCGGAGACACCGTGCGGCGACTGGCCCGATTGCATACGCCGCTCCCGTTGCTGGCGTTCACCCCCCTGCCTGAAGTGCGCAGTCAACTGGCCATGACGTGGGGCACCGAGACGTTCATCGTCCCGATTATCCAGACCACCGATGGCATGATCCGCCAAGTCGACAAGTCGCTGCTGGCGCTCGGCCGCTACAAACGCGGCGACCTGGTGGTGATCGTCGCGGGCGCGCCCCCGGGCACCGTCGGGTCAACCAACTTGATCCACGTGCACCGAATCGGCGAGGAGGACGTTTAGCCGGGCAACTAGGCCGCCCGGTGACGATGCGCTTCGCGAAGCGAAGGGCTGAGGAAGCGGGCAATTAGGCTGAACCGGTGTCTGACTTCGACGAGCTGATGACGGTGCTCGACCTCCATCGCATGGGCGACGACGTCTTCATCGGATCTCATCCCAGTAAGAACCCGCCGCGGACATTCGGCGGACTGATGATGGCGCAATCATTCGTGGCGGCAAGCCGCACGCTGACCCGCGACTTGCCACCCAATGCGCTGTCCGTGCACTTCATCAATGGCGGTGATATTGCCAAAGACATCGAATTCCAGGTGGTGCGGCTGCGCGACGAGCGCCGCTTCGCGAACCGGCGCATCGAGGTCACTCAGGACGGCACGCTGCTCGCGACGGTGATGATTTCCTACCTGTCCGGCGGACGCGGCCTTGAGCACAACGTCGAACCGCCCGAGGTCGCCGATCCGGAGACGCTTCCGTCGATAAAGGAGCTGCTGAGCGGGTACGAGAAGACCGTTCCGTTGTTCGTCAACGCGCTGCAACCAATCGAATGGCGGTACACCAACGACCCATCCTGGGTGATGCGGGATAAAGGCGAGCGGCTCGACTACAACCGAGTGTGGGTCAAAGCCGACGGGGTGATGCCCGACGATCCCGCGTTACACACCGCCACGATGCTCTACTGCTCGGACACCACCGTGCTGGACTCAATCATCACCACGCACGGGCTCTCGTGGGGCTTCGACCGCATCTTCGCTGCGACCGTCAATCACTCGGTCTGGTTTCACCGCCAGGTGAGTTTTGACGACTGGGTGTTGTATTCCACATCTTCGCCGGTGGCTACCGATTCACGCGGGCTTGGCACCGGCTACTTCTTCGACCGCTCCGGGCGGCCGGTCGCCACCGTCGTACAAGAAGGCGTGGTGAAGTATTTCCCCGGTTCGAGACCGTAGGCCGACGGGCAACGATTCGATTGCAGCACGCTCGGTGTCACCGCAGTAACAGCGGTTCCGAGCGTAGCGTTTCAGGTGGTTGAGTAGTCGAGCGCTAGCGACTACACCACCGGAGGTGGGTGTGCACGAGTCGTCGATCGGCATCGCGTCTGGGGATCGCGCAAGCGAGCGGGTTGTTGTTGACGTCCACTCGCCGGCGGCCCGTTGGATAGGTGCGCTGGCTCTGCTCGGCGCGGCGTGTTGGTTGATGAAAGTGATTGCCCGCGGCCCGATTGACCGGTTGGAATGGTCGTTGACGGTAGTGGCCGCGGTGGCGTTGATCGCGCGGGGTATTTTTCTGGGTCGCCCGGTCACAGCCGGGCACGCGATCACCGCTGTCCTCGTCCTGTTCGCCGGGATCGGCGCGCGCGTACTGTATTTCGATCTTCTCGGCGACCTGCTGATCGCCGGGTCCGGTCTGGCGCTGATGTGGCCCACGTCAGCACGCCGGCATCCCGGCGACCTGTCTCGGGTGTGGGCGTTGATCACGGCCACCCGTGGCGACGCGCTGGCGCCGTTCGCCATGCAGGCGGGTAAGTGCTACCTGTTCAGCGCGGACGGGAAAGCGGCGCTGGCGTATCGGACGCGCATCGGCTACGCGGTGGTGAGCGGGGACCCGGTCGGGGATGAGGCGCAATTCCCTCAACTGGTCGCCGATTTCGCCAATATGTGCCATACCCACGGTTGGCGGATCGTCGTGCTGGCTTGCAGTGAGCGGCGACTTCAGCTGTGGACCGACCCGAAGGTGCTGGGCCAATCGCTGCATCCGGTGCCTATCGGCCAAGATGTCGTCATCGATGTGTTCAGCTTCGAAATGGTTGGGCGCAAGTTCCGCAACTTGCGTCAGGCGGTCCAACGCACGCACAACTGCGGGATCACCACCGAGATCGTCGGGGAGCAGAAACTCGATGGCCGGCGGCGCGCCGAGCTGACCGAGGTGCTTCGGGCGTCCTCAAGCGGAGCGCACACCGACCGCGGATTCTGCATGAATCTGGACGGCGTGCTGGAAGGCCGGTATCCGGGGATCCAGCTGATCCTTGCAAGGGATAAGTCCGGACGAGTACAGGGCTTTCACCGGTACGCCACCGCTGGCGGCGGTAGCGATATCACCCTGGACGTGCCGTGGCGTCGCCCCGGGGCGCCCAACGGCATCGACGAACGGCTCAGCGTCGACATGATCAATGCGGCTAAAGATGCTGGCGCACAACGGGTATCGTTGGCATTCGCGGCTTTCCCGGAGATCTTCGACGAGAAGCAACGCGGCCGGGTGCAAAGCCTGTTCTATTGGCTGATCCATCTGCTAGACCCGTTGATCGCGCTGGAATCGCTGTATCGGTACTTGCGCAAATTCCGCTCGCCGGACCAACGGCGGTATGCGCTGGTGTCGCTGACCCAGCTGGTGCCGCTGATCTATGTGTTGCTGTCGCTGGAGTTCATGCCGCGTCGCCGCGGACTTTGACGCTCTACGGCACAGCTGTTGGCGTCAGCGTGACGCTCAACTTGTCTTGCACGTTCTGCCGAAATTGATCTGCGCAACGCTGTTCCTGGAGCCGGTCGTTGTTGGCTTTCTGAATACAGTCGATGTAGTCGCCGCCGCCGACGTCCTTCCAGACGACCGTGTAGATCGGGATGAACGCCACGCCGACGATGATCGCAAGGGCGCCCAGCGCGATGCCTGCGATCGCGACGCCGCCATTGTTGGCGATGCCGCGCCTGACGCGTCCGCGCCCGATGAATCCGACGACCACCGCGGCGGGTCCCACGACAATGGCAACGAAGACCGTCCAGACGCTCAGCAGCGCGACGATCGCCAGCACCAGCGAGGCGATACCCAGCCCGTTTTTGGGCTCGACGGGTGGGGGCGGGTAACTGTAATAGGGCGGCGGCGGATTACCACCGGGGGATGGGCCGGCCTGGTGGTGATAGGGGTACGGATACGGCGGCGCGGATTCCGGTGTTCCCTCAGGTTTCTCCCGTCTGCCAGACGGGGGGTCCAGAGGTTCGGTCATGACTCGCTTCCTGGATTGGGCGTCCTGGACGACTGTTTGCCAGAATACCCGCCGGCGCCGATCTGTAGTTCGGGACATCGAATGTCATTGGGCAGGTGATGAGTAGCCACTACCACCGTCCGCTCGGCAGATATCAGACCATCGTGTGCGCTGAGCAGGCTGCGCAGAATGGGTTCGGCGTCAGCGGCATCGAGGTGCTCGGTCGGTTCGTCGAGCAGCACGATCCGCGCGGGTGAGATGAGTGCCCGAGCGAGGAGCAGCCTCCTGCGTTGGCCTGCTGACAACGCCTGCGCGCCGCCGGGCAACACCGTGTCGAGCCCATCCGGCAGACTGGCCAGCCACGTGCCCATACCGACCTGGCGCAGCGCGACGGCCAACTGATGATCCGGGCAATCCCCCCGCGCCACTAGCAGGTTGTCCCGGACGGTTGTCGCAAAAATATGTGCGTCCTCCGCAAAAAACCCTATAGCACAGCGTATTTCGTCTTCTGTGAAATATTCTAGCGGCGCCCCGCCCAGGCTCACGTCGCCACGCCACGGCGCCAGCAGACCTGCGAGGGTCATCAGCAGCGTCGTCTTGCCCGAGCCGCTGGGTCCGGTGACCGCGAGCCTGGACCCCGGCGGCAGGTCGACCGTCACCGCCTTCGGCGCCCGGGAGCCCCGGTACGCGGCGACCACGTCGTTGCCGCATAGCCATCCGGTAGGCGACGGATGAGGGGGCGTTGAAGCTGGAACCCGCGCCGCTATATCAGCCGGGGTCAGGTCGAGCAGACGCCCTGCTGCCAATCGTGAACGTGTCAACTGGATTGCAGCGGTGGGCAACGAAGTCGTTGCCTCAAATGCTGACAGTGGCAACAGCATCAAGATGGCCAGCGTGGTGGGTGCAACCGAGCCCGCCATCCCGATGCCCGCCACCACCGCGCCCAATACGCTGACGCCGATCGCCGCGGTGGGAATGGCCTCCGCGAACGCGGCCGGTCGGGCCGCCGCGTCGATGGCACCACCCCAATCACGTTGCCGGCGTTGCGAATCCCGGACAATATTGCACAACCTACCTGCGACTCGCAGCTCGGGCGCATGCTCCAGCGCAAGCATCGCCGACACGTCACGGGCGGAATGATATTGGCGCGCAACCACTTCCTGTGCGGCAGCAGCCCTGGCCGCTAGCGACGGCGCGACAATACCGGCGAGCAGAAGGCAGATCGCTAAAATCGCTGCGGCCGGCGGTGAGATAACCCCGACGACCGCGATCGCCGCCACGGCGAGCACGGCCGCGACGCTGAACGGAAGCGCGGCGCGAACCAGCACGTCAGCCAGCTGATCGACGTCAGCGCCGACCCGTGAGACCAGCTCGCCGCTGTGCAATCGAGTAGCAATATCGACGGGACCGTTCGCCAAGCGGTGATAGATCAGCGCGCGGGCGCTGCCGGCGGCCCGCAATGCGGTGTCGTGGCTGGCCAGCCGTTCGCAATAGTGCAGCACGCCGCGGGAAATGGCGAAGGTTCGGACCCCTACCACCGCAATCGACAGATCCAGCACCGGTGGCATCTGCCAGGCGCGGGTGATCAACCAGGCCGAGAGACCGGCCAGCGCCAGAGCGCTGCTCAGGGATAGCACCCCAAGCGCAATAGCCAACAGCAAGCGCGGGATTCGCGGATGCAGCAACCGCATCGCGACGGGCAGGGGATCAGACGCCAGCATGTTGGACGTCACCCGCCCCTGCTACCTCTATGACGTGATCACCGATTCCGACGACGTGTTCGCGGTGACCAACGACCACCACGGTGGCACCGGCGCGTGCCCGTTCGACAATGGCGCGCAGCACCCACGATTCGGTGGCGGCGTCCAGGTGGGCGGTGGGCTCGTCGAGCAGCAGCACCGGCGCCGATGAGCCGAGCGCGCGAGCCAGGCCGAGGCGTTGCCGCTGACCCAGTGACAGCCCCACGCCGCCGCTTCCGATGACGGTGTCCATCCCGTCAGGCAGATCTGCCAGCACACAATCGAAGCCAGCCGCCGCGCAGGCGCTTTGAAGATCACCAAGTTCGCCATACAGCGCCAGGTTGTCGGCGACGGTCCCGGGAATGAGCACCGGTCGCTGCGGCAGCCAGGACACCTGCCGCCACCAGGCGGTCGGCTCGAGATCGGACACCCCGATTCCGCCCACGGTGACACCACCATTGGTGGCCGCCGTGATTCCGGCGATGACCTGCAGAGTGGTGCTTTTCCCGGCACCGTTCGCGCCGGTGAAGACCGTTACCTGACCCGGCTGGATCACCGCGCTGAGGTGATGCGGGCAGAGCCCATCGCGACCGGCGACGCTGAGCTCGTCGAGGACAATCACGGCACCCCGCGCCGAGATCGTCCGGGTACCCGGAACCGCGACTGGGGAGTCCTCGATCAGCGCGAACGCTTTGTCGGCAGCAGCCCGGCCATCCTGGGCGGCATGGAATTCCACGCCGATACGGCGCAGCGGCCAGTACACGTCAGGCGCGAGTAACAGCACGGTCAAACCGGTGGTCAGGCTGATCTCGCCGAACACCAGACGCAGCCCGATGCTGACCGCGACTATGGCGACCCCGAGGGTGGCGAGCAGTTCCAGAACCAGCGCGGAGAGGAACGCGACCCGCAGTGTCGCCATGGCCGAGCGCCGATGGGCGTCGGCCAACTCCGAAATGCGGCGCTCCGGCCCGCTGGTGCGGCCGAGAGCCCGCAACGTGGGGATTCCGGCTATCAGGTCCAACAGCCGAGCTTGCAGGGTGGTCATGGCGGCCAGCGCAGCCGCGGACCGCTCAGCAGTCGCCAGGCCGATCAGCACCATGAAGATCGGGATCAACGGCAGCGTGATCGATACGATCACAGCCGATTTCAGGTCATAGAGCCCAACTACAAGAGCGCTCACCGGGGTCAGGATCGCCGCCAGCAGCAGCGCCGGAAGGTAGGCGGTGAAATAGGGCCGCAGCGCGTCAAGCCCGCGGGTCACCACCGCGGCCGCGGCGTCGCGTTGGGTTGCCAACTGCCTCGGTTGCCGGGCGGCGACGGCCGTAAGCACCTGGCCGCTGAGGTCGGCGATCACCGCGCTGGCGCTACGTTGGCCCAGTCGGGCCTGCAGCCAATGCGCCACGGCACGTGCCGCCCACACCGCCAGCAGGATCGACAACAACGGCGCCCACTGGCTTAGGGTGTGCGCGGCTGGGTCGGTGATGACCCGGGAAGCGATGTGCGCCAGCAGGATCGCCGAGCCGATCGCGCAACCGGAGATAACTAGACCGCACACCGTTGTCGCGGCCAGGAAGCGGCGCAGCGCCGCAGATGCCCGCCATAATCGCGGATCCACGGGCCCCCGGCTGCTCGTGCTCAGGACGGTCGCCTCGCCAGCCCGGTCGCTGCCGGAATGCGGTCAGCCGAAATCCGTTGCCGGAAAATCCAATATGTCCAGCCCTGGTATATCACCGTCAGCGGAGTCATGAGCGCCGTCACCCAAGTCATGATCTTGAGGGTGTACGGAGTCGACGAGGCGTTGTAGATCGTCACGTTCCATTGCTTATTCAGCGTGGAAGGCACCAGGTTCGGATACAGCGCTCCGAACAAAAGGATCACAACCGCCGCCACCACCAAAGCGGTGCACAGGAACGCCCAGCCGTCAGCTGCGCGTCGCCACACCAACGCCACCGCCGCCAGCTGTGCGACCACCGCGACCGCCAGCACCAGCCAGGTCCAATTCTTGCCGTGGGCCAGTTGCGTCCAAAGCCCAAAGCCCCCAACCAGTCCGGTCACCGGGAGTGACAGCCGCACAGCGAAGCGGTGAGCGTCGTCGCGGATCGCGCCCGATGTCTTCAGGGCGACGAACACTGCGCCGTAAAAGAGAAACAGCCCCGCTGTGGCCAGACCGCCCAGCAGCGTGTACGCATTGAGCACGTCGGTGATTGACAAGTCGACGTGGCCATTGGCGTCCACTGGGAGCCCGCGCACCAAGATGGCGAACGCCACGCCCCACAGCACGGCAGGCAACCACGACCCGGCCGCGATCCCGAGGTCGGCCCAGGCCCGCCATTTCGAGTCGTCGACCTTGCCACGCCATTCGATCGACACCGAACGCACGATCATGCCGAACAGGATGGCCAGCAGCGGCAGGTACAGGGTGGAGAAGACGGCGGCGTACCAGCCGGGAAATGCGGCGAACATCGCTGCGCCCGCGGTGATCAGCCAGACCTCGTTGCCGTCCCAGACCGGCCCGATGGTGTTCAGCGCCGCGCGGCGGTGGGCTTCTGCTTCGCCGACGCCGACGCGCGCGAACGGCTCCATCAACATGCCCACACCGAAGTCGAAGCCCTCGAGGATGAAGAAAGCGAGGAACAGCAACCCGATGATGCCGAACCACAACTCCTGCAGTCCCACCGGTCAACTCCTTTCCGTCAGCGGGCCTTAGTAGGCGAACGACAGCGGCGCCACCTCGTCATCGCTGGATGACCGGGGCGCAGCCGGTTCCGCGTCGTGTTCCTGGGGCCCTTCGACGATGTACCGCTTGAGCAGCCAGAACCAGAGCACCGCCAGCACCGCGTAGAGCAGGGTGAAGGTGACCAGCGAGGTGACGACGATCCCAGAGGCGTGATGTGAGACGGCCTCGTGGACGGTGAATCGGACCTGCTGGTCGCCGGTCGGATTTGGCACGACGATCCAGGGCTGACGGCCCATTTCGGTGAACACCCACCCAGAGATATTGGCCAGGAACGGTGCGGGAAGGGCCACCAGCGCCAGCCAGGAGAACCATCGTCGATCGGGTATCCGGCCACCGCGGGTGAGCCACAACGCGACCACCGCGAAAAGGACCGGAATCGCCAGCAGCCCGATCATCGTGCGAAACGACCAGTAAGTGACGAACAGGTTGGGCCGGTAATCGTTTGGGCCGAAGCGCTGTTGGTAGTCCTGCTGGATATTGCGCACACCCTGCAACGTCACGTCGTGCATTCGGCCTTCTGCAAGGAACGGCAGCACATAGGGTACTTCGATCACACGGGTGACGCTGTCGCAGTTGTTGTGCGTGCCGACGGTCAGGATGGAGAAGTCCGGATCGGTTTCGGTGTTGCACAACGATTCCGCCGAAGCCATCTTCATCGGCTGCTGAACGAACATCAGCTTGCCCTGGTAGTCGCCGGTGAAGAACAAGCCGACTGTGGCAATCAGCGCAACCCAGCATCCCAGGATGGCTGCCGGACGGAACATCGTGCGGGCATCCGAGTCCGCGACGGGGTGGTCCGTTGCGCGTTTACCAGAACGGACCAACCACCACGCACTAATGGCGGCGACGAAGGTCGCAGCGGTCAGCAATGAACCAGCCACGGTATGTGAAAACGCCGCTCGCGCAGTGTTATTGCTGAGCAGCGCGCCGATGCTGTGCATCTCGGCGCGGTGGGTCGCGGGGTTGTAGTGGGCGCCGACCGGGTGCTGCATGAAGGAGTTCGCGACGATGATGAAAAACGCGGATACATTGACGGCGATCGCGACGATCCAGATGCATGCCAGGTGTATCAGCCGGGGCAGACGGCTCCAGCCGAAGATCCACAAACCGATGAAGGTGGATTCGAAGAAGAACGCGGCCAGGCCTTCCATCGCCAGCGGAGCCCCGAACACGTCGCCGACGAACCGTGAGTACTCGCTCCAATTCATCCCGAATTGGAACTCCTGCACGATCCCGGTAGCCACCCCGATCGCAAAGTTAATTAGGAACAGCTTGCCGAAAAACTTGGTGAGCCGATACCAGGCAACGTTGTCGGTGACCACCCATGCCGTCTGCATGATGGCGATCAGCGGCGCCAAACCGATGGTGAGTGGCACGAAGATGAAGTGATAGACGGTCGTGATACCGAACTGCCACCGCGACACGTCGACGACGTTCATCTGCCATCTCCCTCGCGACAAGGCGCGTCTACTACGACGCAGTGTAGTAGACGGCGGTGATCATCGCTATGAATTTGTCCGGTTGATCATAATCCTGCCGTCAGGCTGCGCCGTGCGCTCCACCCGTCAGGGCTTTGTCCATCCTCTTCGACGCGCTGCGGATGCCGAACGATGACACGATCTCGAAGGCGCCGATGACGACGAGCCAGATGCCGACGATGAGCGTCAGGATCGCCAGTGATTCGAACGGCGATCCGATCATCACGATGCCCGCCAGCAGGCTGATGGCACCAAGGAATATCTGCCAGCCCCGACCGGGCAGGGCGGGATCGCTGATGGCCGAGACCGACGTCGCCACACCACGAAAGATGAAGCCGACGCCAATCCAGATGGCTAGCAGCAGAATCGCGTAGCCCTGGCCGAAGTGGCGGAAGCAGAGCACCGCCAGCACCAGAGAGGCTGCGCCGCTGATGAATAACAGCACCCGCCCGCCGGCGGAGACGTGCAGGCTGAACGCGAAGACAACTTGTGCGATACCGGTAATCAGAAGATAGATGCCGAAGAGGACGGCGGCGATCAGGATGGAATCTCCGGGCAACAGCAGCACCAGGATTCCGAGGGTCAGCGCCAGTAGTCCGGATACCAGCGTCGACTTCCACAGATGCGGCAACAACCTTGGAACAGCAGTGGTTTCCATTGCCGAAGTTTCCCACAAACGGCCGTTGCGGTGGAAGGTTTGCGTTACGTGTTGACGGCGGCAGCCTGTGGCGCATCGGCACGCACATCGCCGGAACCGGTGTCTGGTTTGCGGCCAACGAGATACCACGTGCGCATGAGGCCCTTGCCTTTGACCACGAGGGCGCCGCGCTCCTGTAGGACGAAGTCGTTCTTCAACCGCTGGTAAACCTCTTCGGGCACTTGGATCCGTCCCACCGAATCGGTGGATTCCATCCGGGATGCCACATTGACTGCATCGCCCCACACGTCGTAGAAGAACCGCCGAGAACCCACCACGCCCGCGACGACGGGGCCGTTGGCCAGTCCTATTCGCAGGGGAACCGCCTGGCCCTGCAAATCTCTGAGTCCGTTTGCAGCTTCGGCCATGTCGAGCGCGAGGTCTGCGATCGCCTCGACGTGATCCGGCCGCGGCTGGGGCACTCCACTGACCACCATGTAGGAGTCACCGCTGACTTTGATTTTCTCCAGTCCGTGTTTGTCCACCAACGCGTCGAAGTCGCTGTACAGCCGATCCAGAAATCGGATCAGCTTGTCCGGCGCCATCTCGCTGGCCCGCTCGGTGAAGCCGGCGATGTCGGCGAACAGTACTGAGGCGTCGTCGTATTTATCGGCAATGATGTTGCGCCCCGGGTCTTTCAGCCGTTCCGCCACGCTGGCCGGCAAGATGTTGGCCAGCAACGCTTCGGACCGTTCGTATTCCAATTCCATGGCCGTTTCGGCACGAACGATTTCGCGTACCGAGTACCACACCGTCGTGACCACCATCACGCAGCCCGAGATCGTCGTCACAACGAAGCCCAAAGACAAAGCCCATGCTGGCTGGACACCAGTGTCTCGGGGCACCAGGAACTGCAGTGTGATCACCAGCCCCGCGGCGATGGCTGCCAGGCCCGCCGCCAACACGATGCGGTCGATGCCCAGCTGCAACACCACCAGGCAGGATGCGACCAGAAAATAGAACTGCAAACCCGAGCCGGTGCCCACGATCCAGCAGATGACGAAGATCGACACGTAGGCGGTGCCGATGAAGGTCAGCGGCGCGACCAGCTCGCCGAAGCGGTGCAGCGACGGGACGATGGCATAGATCGCGGCGCCGGCGACATTGATGGCGCCGGTCCACCAAAGATGCGGTGCAGAGAAAACCTGGATCATGCCGAAACCCGCGCTGACGATCACCGCCATCGACGTGGTGAGGTGCAGGATACGGCGCCGCCGCGCGATGCGGTCGGCGTAGTGCTGGCTGCGGACGCGTGGTTGCTCCCGGACTGCCGCTACGCAGTCCGGCGTTTGCCGCGAACCTGCTGTTTCCGTGGCACCGCACCTCTTAGCCACCACAGCAAAAAGCGTAATAGGTGTGCTGGAGATTCCCGAATGCGGTGTCAAACCAATTCCGGCGGCCTCCACGTCGTGCATCGGAGACAAAATGTCCGCTCAGATGGGCGACATAGGAACACGACGCCGGGGCCATCGTGACCCTGGCCCAAAGTATGTCCGCTCAGATGGGCAACATAGGAACACGACGCCGGGGCCATCGTGACCCTGGCCCAAAGTCCGAGTGTCGTTCGAACTCCGCTGGTCGATCAGATCGGATACATTGGGATCGCTGGAAAATCAGCTGGTCCGGGAATGAGTTCCGCCGTTCGCCCGCCGCAGAACTTCAAGGGGCATCCGCTCCGCACCCGACATGCACGGTGATCGTCTGCAGGCCGGGATCACAATGCGCACGTCACCTGAATTTTCTGAACGCCGCAGCGAGCACGCCGCCAGGGGTTCCGCCGCGCTCCAGAACGCCGACACCGACGGCGACGGCCACAACACGTTCGTGGATCTGAAGGTGGGCAATGCCGAACGCCGCCGCAGACCCCCGCCGAGCGCCCCGGAAGAATACCTCTACGAACTGCCCGCGCTGATACTGCTTGAGCGTTTGGCGATACCCATGCTCGCCACCCGACTCGACGGCGTCGTCGTCTACACCAACCCCGCTTTCGCCACCATGCTCGGCTACCCCGACACCATCACGCTGACCGGACTACAACTTCCCGCGCTGCTGGCCGGGCATGCAGCGACCCCGCCGCACGACTGCGTCACCGCACTGCGCGCCGCCGGCACCGTCGTCGTCGACTGGCTCCACGCCGAGGGCTTCCCGGTCCGCGGCGTGATATCCGACTCCCTATTCGCTCGCGCCACTGACCAGATACTGCTAGTCGGCGTCACCGACGTCACCGAACTGATGTGGACCATCCAACCCGCACCGCGCTGAGGCGCGATCAGGTGTGCCCTGACCCAACACATGCACGCTCGCGCTTACTGTCTGGCATCCCAGGGGGTGAGTCGGAATCTCCACCGTCCCGCCATCTTCTTCGGTGCCCTCGGTGAGATTCGAACTCACACTGGACGGGTTTTGAATCCGTCTTACCTGGCGTTTGTCGATTCAAGCTGCGTTGGCTGTTCGACAAACCCGCTGGTTAAAGCGTTGGCACTGTTGGCTAGTTAGAGCTGTTGTCGAATCTACTGCGGACGATCTGCGGACGGTGACGGGGGAACCAGTCCTACACCCTTGTTGGACCCTCCAAAGGAGCGGCGACCGAATGCTGGCCCGCCTATGCGGCTCACCCCGCCGCCGGTGCTCGGCCAGAACAACGCCGCCCAGCCACCGTTGTGCGCTTCACCTGACGAGACGGTGCCAGGCGAACGGTTACCGCGTCACCCGGTCGCCCAGCAACGATGCCCGCGCACCCGGCCGGGACGACAGTGGCCCTAGAGCGATGGCAGGATGTCGACCAAGAAGTTGCTGCCGGTAGCCACCGCGTGGAGCATGTCGCCGAAGGCGGCGGCCAGGTCGAAACTGCCGACAGTCTCAGTCGGGAAGTCGGGGCCGGCGATGGCGGTGCTGCCGGTGCCCAAGACAAAGGCGATGTCATTGCTGCCGAGCAAAGCGGGAGCTGTCAGAATGCCGCCAGCCTGGGCCAAATCGGGACTGCTGCCAGTGTCGATGGCGGTGGCGAGGTCGCCGTTACCGCTTTCGGCAACGGCCCCGCTGTCGGTGCCGAGGGCGGCGGCGGTGTCAAGGTTGCCGTCGCCGGCGTCGGCCACGCTGTTGAAGCCGACGGCGGAGGCGAGGCCGCCGTTGCCTAAGAAGGCATCAGCGTTGCCACCGTCGACGGCGGTGGCGAAGTTAAAGATGCCCTCTTCGGAATCGGCGCTGCTGTCGGTGCCGAGGGCGGACGCGGATTCAAGGCTGCCGCCGAAGCCGGCAAAGGCACCGCTGTCGGTGCCGACGGCGGTAGCGGAGTCAAAGTTGCCGTCGGTGGCGTCGGCGACGCTCTCGGTGCCGAAGGTGGTGGCGGAGTCGAGGCTGCCGTCGTCGGCAAAGGCCTCGCTGCCGGTGCCGACGGCGAATGCGGAGTCAAAGATGCCGCCGGCGGCGTCGGCGTCGGCGTCGCTATTGGCGCCCAGGGCGATCGCGAGGTCGCCGGTACCCGACATGGCGAGCGCGGTGCCCTCCTGCAACAACGTGAACCCATCGATCGAGATGGCTATATCCGGATCCGGCAGCGCGGCCGGGTCGACAGCGGCGGTACCCAGGGTTCCCGTCACCCCGTCGACCGAGGCGGCGGCCACATTCGGATCCAGTGGCGAGACCGGGTCGGCCGAAGCCACCCCCGGCGTGGCGGCCAGCGCCGCCCCAATACCCAACCCGACCGCCAGCCCGCCGAGCCGACCGAGACCAC
>DATFYT010000263.1:0-2553 GCA_035314925.1 Mycobacterium sp.
AGCCGAATGCCATGCCGCCCATCTGCGACATCATCGACAGCAGCGGACCCGCCATGGCCTTGGCCTCGTCGGGCAGCGCCGACGCCCACACGGTGGCGATCTGCTGAGCCATCGGGTCGCACAGCCGCTTCCAGGTCTCCAGGGTGTGGTCCACCCAGTCGTTGGGCGTCCACGCGACCGCCTTGGTGGTGCCCGCCGGCAGCGCCGTCACTCCGTCGAGCCAGGTCTCGGCGAGGTGGACGGCGTCGCCGATCGCCTCGCGGGTGGCGACTGGGATGGGAGCCACGAAGCCGATCGAGCTGGACGCCAGCTGGCGGGCCAGCTCATAGTTCACCGGACCCGAGGATTGCCCGCCCATGGAGCCGGCCCCGCTGAACATCTGCCCGAGGCGGGTGAACATCTGGCCGAGGTCGGCCACGTTGAACTCGCCGCCGAGGCCGCCCAGGCCGAATGGGTCAGCAGACCCCGAGCCGGACTCGGGATCGTTCTCGGGGCGCTTGTCGCGGTCCGGATCGTCTCCGGTGGAGAAGCCGAAAGGCACGTCAGCCATGTCCTCAACGGTACTCATCTCCCACGCACGACGCGCGGTCCGTTGTCACGCTCTGAGTGAACCCGCCCGGCGACGATGCAGACCGGAATGGTCTGGGGAGGAGCCGGGCTAGGAACCTAAGCGCTCTGACCACTCCGTCTAGTGTTAGCGACGTGAACAGGCGGATTCTGACGCTGATTGTGGCGTTAATCCCGATCGTGGTCTTCGGCGTGCTGCTCGCAGTGGTGACGGTGCCTTACGTGTCGCTGGGGCCGGGTCCGGCGTTCGACACGCTCGGGGAGGTCGACGGCAAGCCGGTGGTCGACATCAAAGGCACTCAGACGCACCCGACAACGGGCCACCTCGACATGACGACGGTGTCCCAGCGTGACGATCTCAGCCTGGCCGAGGCGCTGACGCTGTGGCTGTCCGGGCAGGAGCAGTTGATGCCGCGTGACCTGGTCTACCCGCCGGGCACGTCGCGCGAGGACGTCGACAAGGCCAACGACGCCGATTTCAAGGAGTCAGAGCACAGTGCCGAGTTCGCGGCGCTGGGTTATCTGAAGTACCCGGAGGCCGTCACCGTTGTGACGCTGACTGATCCCGGGCCTTCGGTGGGTAAGTTGCAGGCCGGTGACGCCATCCAAGCCGTCGACGGTAAGCCGGTGGCCACCGTCGAGCAGTTCACCTCGTATCTGAAGACCACCAAACCTGGACAAAACGTCGCGGTCGACTTCCACCGCAAAAATGCGCCGCCCGGGGTTGCCCACATCACGTTGGGCCATCACCCGAAAGGGGATTACGGCTTTGTCGGCGTCTCGGTGACGGACGCGCCGTGGGCGCCGTTCGCGGTCGATTTCAACCTCGCCAACGTGGGCGGGCCATCTGCGGGTCTGATGTTCAGCTTGGCGGTCATCGACAAGCTCACCACCGGCAACCTCGCCGGCTCGAAGTTCGTGGCAGGCACCGGCACGATCAAGACGGACGGCGAAGTGGGCCGGATCGGCGGGATCCTGCACAAGATGAGCGCGGCCCATGATGCCGGCGCGACGGTGTTTCTGGTACCGGCGGAGAACTGCTACGAGGCAAACTCCAAACAAGTGCCCGGTTTGCAATTGGTGAAGATCGACAACCTCGGTGGGGCAGTGGACGCGCTGCACGCCGTCGCCGCCGGCGGGAAACCGCCGAGCTGCTGACGGCCCCGGCGACGATGCGCGCCGCAGAGCGGCGCGAGGAGCAGCAGGGCAAATCAGAGGAGTGCGTACAGTTGAAACGCCGAGGACAAACGAGCAGGGAGCGTAGCTAGTGGGGATGCGGCCCGCCGCCAGGATGCCGAAGCTGACTCGACGCAGCCGGACTCTGATCGCGATCGCTCTGACCGTGATCGGTCTGCTGCTGGTCGGCCCGCGATTCATCGACGCTTACGTCGACTGGCTCTGGTTCGGCGAGCTGGGCTACCGGTCGGTGTTCACCACCGTGCTGGTGACCCGGCTGATCGTGTTCGTGGTGATCGGACTGCTGGTCGGCGGCATCGTGTTTGCGAGCCTGGCCCTGGCGTATCGCACGCGGCCGGTCTTCGTGCCGAGCAACGGCAGCGATCCGGTGGCGCGCTATCGCACCGTGGTGATGTCGCGGCTGCGGGTGATCGCTACCGGCGTCCCGCTGGCGATCGGCTTGCTCGCCGGTGTTGTCGCACAGACCTATTGGGTGCGTATTCAGCTGTTCCTGCACGGCAGCGAATTCGGCGTTCGCGACCCGCAGTTCGGCAAAGACCTTGGTTTCTACGCCTTCGAGCTGCCGTTCTACCGGCTGGTACTCAGCTTCTTCTTTGTTGCGTTGTTCCTGGCTTTCGTGGCGAACTTGTTGGCCCACTACGTCTTCGGCGGCATCCGGCTGTCCGGACGCACCGGAGCATTGAGCCGCTCGGCGCGCATCCAGTTGATCAGCCTGGTCGGAACGTTGGTGTTGCTCAAGGCGTTCGCGTACTGGCTGGACCGCTACGAGCTGCTGTCCCACACCCGTGC
>DATFYT010000264.1:0-3205 GCA_035314925.1 Mycobacterium sp.
GCGCCAGCGACCTCATTAGGGGCCGACCCGTCAGCAGAGCCTTCCCTGCTGCTGCAGGCGTTCACCCGCTACCTGCGCAACAGACCAGGCGACGACGACACCGAGAGCATCCGGGCCTTCAATGACGGCCAAGCGCTGGAAGGGATTTCCGGCTACTCCAGCAACTTGGGCGGCGTTCCTGCGATCACCCTCGAGCCACTGGTCGGCGAGCCCAAGCGCGTTGTCGTCTACTACCACGGGGGTGGCTACATCAGCGGCTCGCCACCGGATCGATACCTTCCGCTGGCCGGCGCCGTGGCGCTCGCCGCACAGGCCAGAGTGCATGTCGTCGACTACCGCTTGGCTCCCGACAATCGCTTTCCCGCAGCCTTTGACGATTGCCTGGCGGCCTACCGGTGGACCGTCCGCGATGGCGGAGAAAATCCCGAGACACTCGCCGTGCTCGGGGATTCCGCCGGCGGCAACCTAGCCTTAGCCGTCACCACGGCCGCCCGTGACGAGAACCTGCCGCTCCCTTCCTGTGTTGCGGTGATCTCGCCCTTCGCCGACTTGACCTTCTCCGGACCCTCATTGGAACTACGCAAGGAAATCGACCCCTACGTAACTCGCGAAACACTGGAATCGATGGCACACGACTACCTCGACGGTGCCGACCCGGCAGACCCTCGCTGCTCGTCTGTGTTTGCCGATCTACACGATCTCCCGCCGCTGCTGATCCAGGTGGGCGAAAACGAGATCCTGTTCGACGACGCGACACGTATCCGCGACGCGGCCGTGGCGGCCGGCGTCGACACGACCTTTCAGCCGTGGGCGCATGGACTTCACGTATGGCCGGTCTACATATCGGCGGGAATACCGGAGTCGGCGCTCGCGATTGAAGATCTCGCGGGCTTCTTCAGACTGCACGCCCGCAGCGACACCTTAGAGGAGACAGCGTCTTGAGCACGCCGCTAGCGCACAACGGGGCACAGCCATTGTTGTGGCCCTACCGCGCGGGTGGCTACCCGCTCGCCAATCGGGTCGTCATGGCGCCTATGACACGTAGCCGCGCAACCAATGCAGACTTGGTGCCGACGGAACTGCACGTGCAGTACTACGCCCAGCGCGCGTCGGCCGGGCTGATCATCACCGAGGGCACGTGGGTCAGTCGCGACGCCGTTGGCTGGCACGACGTTCCCGGATTGTTCACCGATACCCAGGTCCGCGGCTGGTCCGCAGTGACCGAGGCCGTGCACCGTGAGGGTGGTGTCATCTTCGCGCAGCTCTGGCACACCGGCTCGTTATCACATCCCGATTTCTTTTCCGGCACATCACCGTTGGCCCCGTCGGTGGTTAACCCTGGGCTGCACTCGCCAACCTCGTCGGGCAACCAGCCGACGGTGACGCCCAGAGCGATGACGCAAGACGACATTCGCAGGACGATCAACGACTTCGCGACGGCTGCAGCGAACGCCGTACGGGCCGGGTTCGATGGTGTGCAACTTCAAGCGGGGTTCAACTATCTGATTAGCCAGTTCCTCAACCCACGCACAAATGTCCGCACCGACGACTACGGAGGTTCGGTCGAAAATCGGGCACGCTTTTTGTTCGACGTACTCGACGCCGTCGGCGCACGCATCGACATCAGCAAGGTGGGGGTCAAGGCCGGGCCGGCCTGGGGTGAACGCGGCGAGTTCGTCTCGACGGCCGACACTTTGGAGACCAGCGAGTACGTGATCGAGCGGCTGAACGAATATTCTTTGGCGCACTTGCTGTTGATGGGCGCGATGGCTGATCTTAGCGGTGGTCCGCTCTCGGATCTGCAGGGCAACGGTATGTTCAAGCATTTTCGGCCCCGCTACCGCGGCACTATCATCGCCAACGTCGGGTTGACGCGCGAACGCGGAAATCAGCTCATCGATGACGGTCTGGTCGATCTCGTCGCATTCGCCGAAATGTTCATCGCCAACCCCGACCTACCGCGGCGGTTTGACGCCGTGGCGCCAATCATCCGATCCGACCGCGCATTGCACTACACACCCGGTCCGCATGGATACACCGACTATCCACGCTACGAGACGGCCGCCGAAACCCAAGACGGCGAACAGATTGCGTGAGCTACTGATGACTTTGTCCGTTCGCATCTTCAACACTGGATACACGCCGCTCTTCCTGCGACTTCGGCAATCCGTACACCTTGTTCTTAGCGGCACACTCGCAGTTCGGCTGATGAAATCTCACCGCGCGTTTCTGTAGGGGGATCGCCAAAGCCGCTGGGGCGGTGAGTCGGCTGGGGGGTATAGCGGCCGCAGCGCGGCGGGCGCCCGGAATGGTACCCACTCGCCGAGCGGCTGAGCCAGCCGGTCGGCGATGGCCCAGATCACCGCCGGGTGGTGACCGAACCCCAAATGGCTGGCGATCACGGCGATGTTCTCGGCCCGTGCGGACGGCGGGTCGAGGCAAGCTTGCCAGGCGACGATGCCGTCGTATCGGGAGTAGATCGAGGTGGCCGGCACCGGCAGCGCCTCGAGGCCGGACTCCAGCGGCAGATCCCTTGGCAGGACATGCAAATGCGCGTAGCGATCGTAGGCATGGCCGGCGCGGGATTGGCTTTCGTGTGTGAGGCGAATCGGGCTGCCCAGCGTGATGACCTGGCGCACCGCAGCCGGAGTGTCGCGGGCGAGGGTTCGGGCGAAGATGCCGCCAAGGCTCCAGCCGATCACACTGACCGCAGAGTTGTATCGCGACCGCAGGTCGAGCAGGCGGTTCTGCAGTCCGGTGACCGTCGCAGCTGTCGGACCGAGGTTGCGGCCCAGCCGCCAGCCGTGCGCCCGGTAGCCCAGGTCGCGCAGGATGCGCCGCAGTGTCCAGGTGGAACGGTCGTCGGCCAGCAGGCCCGGCAGCACCAGAACCGGCTGCCGGTCGCCGACCGGCAGCAGTTGCCGCAGCGGCAGCGCGGCGATCAGCCACCCGTATTCGGCCGCCGCACGGGCCGCGTCTGTCAGGTAGAGCCAGGACGGGGGAGCGCCCACCCCGTTGGGGCCGGTACGCATGTGCGGCCGCGGCGTCGGGCTCGACATCAGCCGGCCCCGACCGCGTCGGACAGTGCGACGAGTTCGTCTTTGAGCGCGTCGATGATCATCTCGACATCGGGCACCAGGTCGCGGTCGGCCAGTGCTCCGAAGTTGAGTTTGCCTTTGGACCCCAAGACGGTCAGGTTGAGCCC
>DATFYT010000265.1:0-3785 GCA_035314925.1 Mycobacterium sp.
CGTCGTCCTGCCTGCGCTGGCGAGCGAGCAGTCGGTCAGCGAGCCGGTAGCCGTCGGCGGACCGGACCAGATCGCCGGCACTGACCATCCGGGTCAACGCGACCCGCAACGTGGCCTCCTTGATGCCGAAGTCATCGGTGAGCCTGATCAATTCGGCCGCGCTGGCCCACGCCGGATGGGCGCCGAGCAGCACGCTGAGCACCACCGACCGGGCGGGCATGCGGGCCAGCGATTTCGGCATCGCGTTACACCTGGGACGCGCGCCGGCCGTAGTCACCGAACGGTTCGTCGCGGTGCTTGACCGCCTCGCGGAAGCCGTGCTCCACGGCGTCGGCGACGAACGCGTGGCCCTCGGGCGTGTGCCGGGCGACACCGTCGAACACCGTGCTGACCATTCTGCTGGTGGCCACACCCTGTTGCAGCAGTGCGGAATTGAGCGCGAGTTTAACCATGATCAACTGGTTGACCGGAACCGCGGCGATCCGTTCCACCAGGCGTTCGGTGCGCTCGTCGAGGTCTTTCGGATCCGGCGCCTCGACTGCCAGACCCCACTCGGCCGCTTGTGCGCCAGTGATGCAATCTCCGGTCAGCAGAAGACGTTTGGCACGCTGATCGCCCAGTCGGTGCGCCCACATCCCGGCGGCCGGCACCCCCCAGACCCGGGTCGGCGGATAGCCGATCTTCGCGTCGGACGCGGCGATCACCTGGTCGGCGTGCAGCGCGATATCGGTGCCGCCGGCCACGCAATAGCCATGGATCTTGACCACTGTCGGCTTGTCCGCGTGCAACAGACTGGAAAAGCCACGCACGAAGCGACTCATCATCTGATAGTCGATCATCGGATCCCACGGCTGATTCGGTAAATGGTTGACCGCCTGGGTTTTACCATCCAGCGAGGTTCCGTGGTAGGTGCCGGTACCGCCGGCCGAGCCGGTGCGATCGGCGTATGCGCTCAGATCGAAACCCGCGCAAAAACCTTCGCCACGGCCGGAGACCAAGATGACGTGCACATTGGGATCCAGATCTGCACGCTCCACCAAAGCCGAGAGCTCCAGCGGAGTGTCGGCGATGATCGCGTTGCCCTTGTCGGGCCGGTTGAAGGTGATTCGCGCAACCCGATCGGTGACCTCATAGGTCATCGTCTTCAAGTTGTCGAAGTCGACCGGTCGGATCGCGTGCGTCATTGGCGCCATTCCTCCCCGTCGCTCCGCTCCGCATCGTCATCGGCGCGCGTCATCCTTTTACTAGAGCACGCTCGATGATCGGCGCCAGATCCAACCCGGCGGGCATGGTTCCAAAAGCGCCGCCCCACTGTCCCTCAAGCCGGGTGGCCAGGAACGCTTCGGCGACGGCCGGGTGTCCGTGCCGCACCAACAGCGAGCCCTGCAGCGCCAGGCAGATGTCCTCGGCGACCTTGCGGGCCCGGTATTGAATCGACTCAAGGTCGCCGAGCTGCGGGCGCAGTTGCTCCACGTGGCGATCCAACCGGGCGTCCTGGCCAGTGCTCTTGGCCAGCTCATCGAACAGCACCTCAATGCATTCCGGTCGAGTTGCCATGGCGCGCAACGTATCCAGTGCGCTGACGTTGCCAGAGCCTTCCCAGATGCCCATCAGCGGCGCCTCACGGTACAGCCGCGGCATCCCGGACTCCTCGACATATCCGTTGCCGCCCAGGCATTCCATCGCTTCGGCGGCATGCGGCGTCGCGCGCTTGCACACCCAATACTTGCTGGCGGCCAAGCCGATACGGCGCAGCAGCGTCTCGGTCTCATCCCCGCGCACCGCACTGTCGGTGGCACCGGCCATCCGCATCGCCACCATGGTGGCGGCCTCGGCCTCGACAGCCAGGTCGGCCAACACGTTGCGCATCAGCGGCTGATCGATCAAATAGGCGCCAAATGCCTTGCGGTGCTGGGCGTGGTGAACGGCGTGGGTGAGGCCCGTCCGCATGCTGGTTGCACTACCCAGTGTGCAGTCCAGCCGGGTGAGGTTGACCATCTCGATGATGGTCGGAACGCCGCGGCCCTCGTCGCCGACCAGCCACGCGGTGGCGCCGTCGTATTCGACCTCACTGGAAGCGTTGGCGTTGTTGCCGAGCTTGTCCTTGAGCCGCTGAAGGCGCATCCGGTTGCGGCTGCCGTCGGGCAGGATTCGCGGCAGGAAGAAGCAGGACAGCCCTTCCGGAGCCTGCGCGAGCACCAGGAAGATGTCGCACATCGGCGCGGATGTGAACCACTTGTGACCAGTCAGCCGGTAGGTGCCGTCGCCGTTGGGGGTCGCCTCGGTGGTGCCGGCGCGCACGTCGGAGCCGCCCTGCTTTTCGGTCATCGACATGCCGGCGGTGATCCCGACTTTGGTTGTCGGCAGCTTCAATTCCGGGTCGTATTCGCGGCTGGTCAGCAAGGGCTCGTAGATCGTGGAGAGCTCCGGGTTGAACCGCAGCGCCGGAACGACGGCGTAGGTCATCGAGATGGGACACATGTGGCCGGGCTCGGCGGTCCAGACGCTGGTCTTGGCCGCACGCACCACATGCGCGCCCGGCCGGCCGTCGGCCCACGGCGCGGCGTGCAGTCCATGCTCGAGCGCGACCCGCATCAGCTCGTGGTAGGCCGGGTCGTATTCGACCTCGTCGATGCGGTGCCCGTAGCGGTCGTGGGTGCGCAGGATGGGCCGGTTGCGTTGGGCCAGCTCGCCCCAGCGTTGGGCCTGCCGGGAGCCGGATATCGCGCCGATCGCAGTCACCTCGTCCAGGCCCCACTGCCCGCCTTCGCGGATCAGGGCCTCGACAAGAACCGGGGAAGACGCCGGGTTGTGCTCCTCCAGGAGTGGGACCTGGTTGATGACGGCATGAGTGTCTGGCATGCCACTAATGTTACATTTTTTCTACAACCGCACAAGAGGTGTAATGCTCAGCGGGGATGCCCGGCGAAGAACTCCCACAGCTTGGCGGTGGCGAAGTCGGGCCAGTGGTGGCCACCATCGCCGACGGTGACCAGCACCACGCCTCGATCGTCAGCGCAGCCAGCGGTCGACGTAGTGACCGAACCGCTGGTCGTCACGACCGGCAACTGACATTGATCGATCTTGCGCCAGAGCGCATTCAACTCCGGCACCGGTGGGCCGTTGATGTGTGCGAAGCCGCGGCCCTCGCCGCCGCCGTAGGGGACCATCGGATCCGCGGTGCCGTGAATCGCCATGACCGACAACGGGTGTGGCGACCGGCACGGGTCCAGCTGTGTGCCCGACACCGGGCCGATCGCGGCGAACAGCGTGGTGTTACAGGCCAGGGTGTAGGACATTATGCCGCCGTTGCTCATGCCCGTGCCATACACGCGAGAGGCGTCGATGCTGACATTTTTTGTGACATCGGCGACGGCCGCGGTGATAAACGCAACGTCGTCGATGTGCTCCCGGCCGGGCTTGCCACAGCAGCCTGCGCCGTTGACGTTCCAGGCCCGCTTGACGCCGTCGGGATAGGCGACGACGAACTTCGACGAATCGGCCAATTGATCCCAGCCGTAAGATCTTTCGGCCTGTTCAGCACTGCCGAAGCCACCGTGCAGCACGACGACCAGCCCCGCCGGCGCGGACATCCCCGAAGGCTTGTGCAGCCGATAAACCCGATCCTGTCCACCGACGCTGATGGTGTGGATGCTGGTGCCCTCGATGAAGCCAGACGGTGGCTTTGGATGCAGGACAGCACAACTCGTGACAACCAGCACGACGCCCAGCAGCATCGCGACCCGACGAAGCATCTCAGCCGCTCGTCTTCTCCCGCAGGAACG
>DATFYT010000266.1:0-52166 GCA_035314925.1 Mycobacterium sp.
AAGCTCACACCCGCATGACCGAATCGCGTAGTGCCCTGGACATGGTTGAGGGCATTGACCTATCCGGCAAGGTGTGTGTGATCACCGGGGCCTCGTCGGGGTTGGGCCGCGAATCGGCGCGTGCGCTGGCCGCCGCGGGCGCGCAGGTGATCCTGGCCGCACGCAACACCGACGCGTTGGCCGAGACGACCCGCTGGATCCGGGCCGAGGTACCCGACGCGCGAACCTCGACGGTGCATCTCGACCTCACCTCGCTGGCCAGCGTGCGCACCGCGTCCACCGAGATCCGCCAGACCACGTCGGCGATTCATATCTTGATGAACAACGCCGGCGTCATGTTCACGCCCTTCAGCCGCACCCGGGATGGCTTCGAAATCCAAATCGGCACCAATCATTTCGGGCACTTCGAACTCACCCGACTGCTCACTCCGCAGCTCGCCGCCGCGCAGGGCGCCCGGCTGGTCGTCCTCTCCTCCGGGGGCCACGCGCTGGGCGACGTCGACTTCGACGATCCCAACTGGGAGCGTCGCGAGTACGACAAGTTCGTCGCCTACGGCGCGTCCAAGACCGCGAACATCCTGCACGCGAAAGAAGCCGACCGACGCCTACAGGAGTTGGGAATCCGTGCTTATGCCGTTCACCCCGGCACGGTGGCCACCTCGCTGGCTCGGTACATGTCGAGATCCGACTTCTCTCAACTGCGCAAATTTGCCGTCGCCAATAGCGCCGGACGCGGCGAATCATCGGATGGCTACCTGGATTTCACCACGCCCGACTACGGCGCGGCCACCCAGGTCTGGGCCGCGGTGAGCCCGGAACTCGCCGACCAGGGCGGGCTCTACCTCGAAGAGTGCGGCGTCAGCGAAACGCTTGCACCCTATGCACACGACGCCGAGCACGCTGCGGACTTGTGGGCTCTCTCCGAGAAGCTGTGTGCGGCAACGTGAACAGACACGAACGGCGAAAGCTCGAGGTGCGCGAGAAGATCCTCGCTGCCGCCTTCGATCTGTTTCTCGCCCAAGGCGCTGCGGCCACCACCATCGAAGAGATCTGCGAGCGCGCCGACGTAGCCAATCGAACGTTCTTCAACCACTTCGCCACCCGTCAGGACATGATCCGCGCGTTAGCGGAGCGGCGACTGGTCAACCTGCACGACGTGTTCTTCGATCGCGGCGACGAGGCAATTCCGGCCCGCCTTATCGGTGTGTTCGACGACATCGCGGCGGCGCTAAGCCAATCCGGCGACACCTATCGCGAGCTGATCGGAGAAATGCTGGCCACCAGCGGCTACGGCATCCAGCGCGGATTCAACCTGCACGACACCTTCGTCGAGCTCGTCAAGGAAGGCGTCGCCCGAGGCGAGGTCAGCACCCGACACGACGTGGAAACGTTGGCCGACATCATCGTTGGCGCGCTGTCCGGCGGCATCGTCAACTGGACGGTCGACCGGACCTATTCGCTGGAGACCAATCTGCACAGTCTCGGGATCGCGCTGGCGGAACTGCTCACGGCGTAAGCAGAGCCGCCTCCGGGTCGTCTCCGTCGAACCGAATGCGCAGCAGTGCCTGACTCTGCGCCGCGGTGACGAACAGTTCGTCGCAGCCTTCGCCGCCAATGCAGATGTTGGTAGGCAGCGATCCGGCCGGCAACCCGACCTGCCCGATACGCCGACCCGCCGCGTCGACGATGTCGATCCGGTCAGCCCCGGTAAGTGCCACCCAGTAGTCGCCGCGGGCGCTGACAACCATGCCGTCGGGCCAGCCGTTGACGAATGTATGCACAAGGCGCGGTGCATCGTACGCACCGGCGTCGTAGGACAGTAGCTGTGACGACAGCGTCGCTGTCACAAGCAATTTCGACCCGTCGGGATCGAAGCCCAGCCCGTTGATGAACACCGGTCCGTCGTCGAGGATCTGTCGGGTTTCACCAGAGGCGACATCGGTGGCATAGACGTGGCCCGGTGGCCCGGCATCGGGAGTGCTGATGTCAAACTCCCCGCGGGTGTCGGTGATCCACAGCCGCCCATCCGGACCGAACGTCAGATCGTTCGGGGCGCCTAGTCCCTCGACGAGATAGTCAACCTGCGTGCCGCTGATCACTTGGACGCCCGCTTCGGCGGAACCGCTTGCGCCCCACGCACCGCCGTTTTGTGCCACGTACAACGTGGCGTCGGCGCCGCGTGCCAGACCGTTGGGCCCACCGCCGGTGTCGATGCGTTCCAACGGACCACCGGACGGGTCGACGATGTAGACGCAGCCATGGCTGATAGAGGTCAGCGCCACGCGTCCATCCGGGAGCCACACCGGACCCTCGGTGAACCCGAGCCCGTCTGCGATCACGTCGATATGCATGCTCACGACTCCGGCTGCGGTGATGGCAGGGGCGTCCAGTCGGCCGAAAGCCGCGAACTGAACCGCGGCGACCGCCGATCGAGGAAGGCGGCGACTCCTTCACGGGCATCGTCGGTGCCCATCACGCGATGGTGCAACTGCGTTTCCAGCGACGCGACCTGTCTCGGCGTGTAGCGGTTGATCGCGCTGTCCCACAGCAGTCGCTTGCACAACGCCGCCGACATCGGCGCCACATTGGTCGCGATGTCGCGGGCCATCTCCACGGCGTGGTCGAGTACCTGCCCGGCGGGCAGCGCCTTGTTGGCGATACCGAACGCGACGGCCTCGGCCCCATCGAAGGTTCGTCCGGTAAGCAACACCTCAGCAGCCACTCCCAGGTTCGTCAACTGTGCGAGCGTCCAGTGCGACATGCAGTCCGGTATCACTCCCCGACGAACTTGCACCACACCGTATTTCGCGTCTTCGGCGACGATGCGGATATCCGCCTGCAGTGCGATGGTAAGGCCGATGCCAATCGCGTGGCCGTTGAGTGCGGCGATCACCGGCTTGCGCAATTCGAAAGCGGCCGGGTCGATCGGCGATGCGGAGAACCCGCTGTCGTCCGTCGGGGCGTCGAACGGCGAGGCGCTACCGGAGAAATCCGCTCCGTTGCAGAACGCCCGGCCCGCACCGGTGACCACGATGGCCCGGACCTCGTCGTCCTCGTCGCAGTCCCGGTATGCCCGGCTCAGCAGCGCGCCCATGTCGGCGGTGTAGGCGTTGAGATGCTCGGGGCGGTTGAGTGTGAGCACCGCCACACCCGCGTCGACGTCAACCAGCACATCGGTGCCCACGCGTCGAAGTACACCACGCCGCCTCGGGCTAAGCGCATGGTTTGCGACTTCATTAGCCTGGTTTTATGGCGCGGACTCACGACGACAGCTGGGACATCACCGAGAGCGTCGGCGCGACGGCGCTTGGTGTGGCGATGGCGCGCGCCGCTGAATCCGATTGCGACTGTCCCCTCTTCACCGACCGCTATGCGCAGTTCTTCATCGACGCGGCAACCAAGCGTGGCTGGGATTCGTCCGGCGTCGCCAAACGACTGCCGATCATGCGGGGCTACGCCGCCGCGCGCACCAAGTGGTTCGACGAGTTCTTCATCGCCGCCGGCGCCGGCGGCATCGACCAGGCCGTGATTCTGGCCGCCGGCCTCGACGCCCGGGCCTGGCGGCTGCCGTGGGTCAACGGCAGCGTCGTTTATGAGATCGACCAGCCGCAGGTGCTGGCCTTCAAGGCCGACACGCTGGCCACACGGGGTGCTCGGCCCGCAGTCCGGTATCAGGCAGTGCCGATTGATCTGCGGTCGGATTGGCCGACGGCGTTGCGCGACGCCGGATTTGATCCGTCGGCGCCGACGGCGTGGTCCGCCGAAGGACTGCTGCCCTACTTGCCGGCAACCGGACAGGATCTGTTGTTCGAGCGGATCGACACGCTCAGCGCCCGTGACAGCCGGATCGGCGTCGAGGCCCTCAGCCCGAGCTTCCTCGACCCGGAATACCTCGAGCGGCGCCGCAAGTATTTACGCGGGGACGGGCCCGACATTCCCGATCTGTGGTTCATCGAGGAACGCACCGACCTGAAGACATGGCTGGCCGGACGAGGCTGGGCGGTCACCTCGATCGAGGCGCCGAAGCTGATGGAACGCTACGACCGGTCGCCGGAAGGCGACCTGGAGAATCTCGCACCGCGCAGCGTGTTCATCGAGGGCCGGCTGAACATAAGCAGGGGCCTCGGCTAGCGGATCACTCGGAAAGCTGGAATTCGATCACCGCCGCAACGGAATCCACCGCTTCGCTCAGCGCGGAGAGTCGCTCGGCGGCCGACGGCGCGGCCAGTACGGAGTAGCGGTCTGCCGCGCCGATCGGGACGCGCGCCGCCAACGCATACAGCCGCGCACCGGAATCAACCGTGTCAGCGGCGGTACCCAGCACCACATCCCGATCAGGCAACGAGAAGTCGCGGGCCGCTGCGATCCGCTCGAACAACGCCATCACCCGGTCTTCGAGCTCCTCCAGTTGGCCGGCAGTCACCGGTTCGCCCGGCTCGTCCGGCCAGGCCTGCACCATGGCACGCGGGTAGGGATCGTCGGGCAACCAATCGCACACCCGTATCCGTTCGCCCGTCCGGCAGCGCAGCACGAATCGCCCTGAGCCGGCCAGGTCCACGCAGTCGGTGATCCTGGCAACCGTTCCGACGTCGCAGCGCACATCGCCGCCGCCGACCTCGCGGCCGTGCGAGATCAGCACGACGCCGAAACGAGGATCGTCGTCGCGCATGCAGTCCCGGATCAGCGCGGTGTAGCGAGGTTCGAAGATTTGCATCGGCAGATCCTCGTCGGGCAGCAGTGCCGACTGGAGTGGGAACATCGCCATCGGAAGGGCTGTCGCCATTAGATATCCAGCTCACCGATCAGCGCGTCGACAACGGCGCGCAGGTCTCCGTCGTGCTCTTCGGCAACCCGCCGCTGTCGCTGATACGACGCGCCCAGCCGGCAGATATCGGCAACCGAGGCCAGCTCGTCGGCGCACTGCAGCGATTTCGCGACCGGCTCCAGCCGGTTCAACAGGTCGGACACGTCATCGGTGGCCAACCGTTCATTGCTTTCGGCGTCGAGAATGATCACCGCATCCAGCCCGTAACGTGCTGCGCGCCATTTGTTTTCCTGAACATGCCAGGGCGGCATGGTCGGCAGCGGCTCACCGGCATCGAGGCGCCGGTCAAGGTCGACGATCAAGCAATGCGTCAACGCCACCAATGCGCCGAGCTCGCGCAGGTTGGACACACCGTCGCAGATCCGCACCTCGAGAGTGCCGAGATGCGGGGAAGGCCTGATATCCCAACGTATCTCGTTCATATGATCGATGATGCCGGTCTTTTTCTGGTCGTAGACGAAACCTTCGAACTGCGCCCAGGACTGAAAGTGGAAAGGCAACCCGGCGGTGGGTAACTGCTGAAACATCATCGCCCGATTGCTGGCGTAGCCGGTGTCCTCCCCACCCCACCACGGTGACGACGCCGACAGCGCCAGCAGGTGCGGGTAGTAGTTGAGCAGTGCCGTCATGATCGGCATCACCTTGTGCGCCGAGGAGATCCCGACGTGGACGTGCACGCCCCAGATCAGCATCTGCCGGCCCCACCATTGGGTCCGTTTAATCAGCTCAGCGTAACGCGGTGCGTCGGTGAGCTTTTGGGTGGACCACCGCGCGAACGGGTGCGTGCCCGCGCAGAACAGCTCCATGCCGCGGTCCCGGACAATCCGACGGGCCGGCGTCAGCGTCTCGCGCAAATCCTCCATCGCCTGCCCGGTGCAGTCACACACACCGCTGACCACCTCGACGGTGTTGCGCAGCAATTCCTTGTGCACGCGCGGGTTTTCGCCGATCTCGGCGATGACAGCCGTGGCTTCGTTGCTCAGGTCGCGGGTCTGCGCGTCGACGAGCGCGAACTCCCACTCCACCCCGATCGTCGGCCGGGGTGAGCCGTCGAAGTCGATATGGGCACTTGCCCTGCCGGTCGGCCCGCTAGCCGGCACCAATGACACCGCACGCCACCCGCTTGCCAGCGTCACCGGTGGACATCGTCGTCTGGTCGGGGCCTGGTGCTCCGTTGGCCTGGGTATAGCGATCCCCCGGGATGTTGCCGAAATTGTCGGCCCCCGCGTGAATCATGATCGAGGTCCGCTGGCCGGCCAACAGCTGGTCCTTGGTGAACGCGTCGGTCGTCGTCACCAACAGCGCTGCGCCGTCCTTGCGGACTTCCAGCGAGGTCAGGTCGCCGCTCGAGGGCTCGCCCTCATGCCCCGGCGCCTGGAAATGCCCTCCGGCGGAAAGGAAGTCGCCCGGCGCACCGCCGGTGGGGGCAACCGAGTTGGCCTCACACTTGCCCACCGAGTGGATGTGTACGCCATGGAATCCCGGCGCCAGCGCGCCCTGTCCCGTGGTCTCGAGGGTGATCGTCACGTAGCCGTCGGCGAACTCGAATTTGGCCGTCGCCACCTTGGCACCGCCAGGCGCGATCAGCTGGGTGGTCAGGCTGTCCGGACCCACCGGCCCACCCTTCTGCTGCGACTCCGACGGCGACGGCGATCCGGTCCAGATCGCCGGCGTAGTTCCGGGTGAGGTCGCCGGTGGCTGGTTCGGTTTGCACGAGCTCAACAGCGCGACCGAAGCCGCGAGCGGAACCAATGCGGAGACGGCGGCAACTTTGCGACGGGTGGCGGGCTTGACCATGTGGAGAGCCTATCCCGGCGACGATGCGGCACGGAACGGGCCGAGAGGAGCGGGATCATCAACCTCAGCCCGGCGACGATGCGGCCCGGCGGCACCTCGCTTCTTGTCGGAGGGTCATGGCATAGTCGAATGTATGTTCGAACAGTCGACGTCGTCGCCGGAGGTGATCGCCCGGTTCGACGAGCTCTTCGAGCGGCACTATCCATCGACCACGCCGGAATCGGCCGCCCTGCTGGATCGGATCTGCGCGTCGTGGCGGACGGAGAACCAGGCTGCGGCGGCGTCATTGGCGGCGATCGGTGAGTTGTTCGGCTACCGCTTGGCGCGCTGTTCGGACACCGAGGACTGGGCGATCGACACCGAGGAGGCGGTCGCCGCGGAAGTAGCCGCGGCGCTGCGGATCAGCCAGGGGTTGGCCGCAAGCCGGCTGCGTTATGCCCGGGCCATGCGCGAGCGGCTACCGGCGGTGGCCGATGTCTTTAAGGCGGGCGATATCGATTCCCGGACCTTTCAGACAATCGTGTTTCGCGCCGATCTGATCACCGACCGCGACGTGCTGGCGGTAGTGGATGCTCAGCTGGCCGCACAGCTGCCGCGATGGCCATCCATGACCCAGGGCAGGCTCGCCGCCGAGATCGACAAGATTGTCGGCAAAGCTGACGCCGATGCGGTGCGGCGACGCAAGGAGCGCCACACCGAGCGGGAGGTCTGGTTCGCCGACCTTGACGGGGGCATCTCGCACATCGAGGGCAGCCTGCTGAGCCCGGACGCGCACGCGCTGGACAAGCGGCTGACGGCGCTGGCGGCCACCGTGTGCGAGCATGATCCCCGCAACCGTGAGCAGCGCCGCGCCGACGCCCTGGGCGCGCTGGCCGCCGGCGCGGATCGGCTGGCCTGCCGCTGCGGACGGCCCGACTGTGCCGCCGGAAAGCGGCCTGCGGCCACGCCGGTGGTGATCCATGTGATCGCCGAGCCCGCCACGATCACCGGCCGCGGCGCGACACCCGCATCCGAAGTGGGCGCCGACGGGCTGATTCCAGCCGAGCTCGTTGCCGAACTGGCCGCCTCTGCCAAGCAGGTGCCGCTGGTTCACCGGGCCAACGCCGACCCCGAACCCGGCTACGCGCCCTCGAAAGCGTTGGCGGATTTTGTGCGCTGCCGGGATTTGACCTGTCGCTGGCCCGGATGCGACCGGCCCGCGGCAGACTGCGACCTCGACCACACCATCCCCTACGCCCGCGGCGGGCCCACACACGCCTCGAACTTGAAGTGCTATTGCCGCACTCACCACTTGGTGAAGACGTTCAGGGGATGGCGTGATCGCCAATTGCCCGACGGCACGGTGATCTTGCAATCGCCGTCCGGGCAGGCCTATGTCACCACGCCGGGAAGCGCGCTGCTGTTCCCGAGCCTGTGCCGGTCAACCGGCGACCTGCCGGCGCCGCAAGCCGACCCGCGGCGGCTCGAGTGCACCGACCGCGCGGCGATGATGCCCAAACGCCGCCGCGCTCGCGCCCAAAACCGCGCTCAGCGCATTGCTACCGAACGCCGACAAAACCACCAGGCCCGTGCGACCCGCCGGGCTCATCGCCCGAGCTACTTCGGACCGGCTCCTCCCGACACCGACGATCCGCCGCCGTTTTAGGTCGGGGTCATGCCGTTCAGCCGGCAACCACCACGATGACGCCGGGCGGTTGGTCGGCGACGTCAGGCGTCCGCGGTTGGACGGGCGCTTTCAATAGCTGGCCCACGGCGTCGGCGGTTTCTTTTTCGCCGGGCGCGTTGCCGAAATACACCGTGGTGGCCGACACGTTGGGCAACGACAGGTTGCCGACGTCGGTCACGTTGTAACCGCCCTGCTTCAGCTGGTCGGCGGTCCGTCCGGCAATACCCTGCTGACTCGAAATGTTGTAGACCCGTACATCGGCTTTTGCCGCAGGTTTCGCCGAAGTCTTCGGCGCCATTGTGCTCGTCGTCACAGTTGAGCCGGACGAGTCGTCGTCGGAGTTGGCGCCCGATCCCATGGCCTGGAAGCCGACCAGCAAGAAAATGACACCGAGAAACAGCAGCACCATCACCATGGCCCGCAGGGGTAGCCCGGTCGAGTCGGGAACGCGCTCATTCATTGACGTCACTGTATCGAGGAGTGCGCCAAAACCCACACCGACGCTCAGCGGGCGGGTGATACCTCAGGTGACTTCGAAACCCAGCCGTCGTGCCGCCCGCGCCTTCTGCCGACTGGCACGCAGCCGTCGCAGCCGTTTGACCAGCATCGGGTCGGCTGTCAATGCTTCGGGCCGGTCGACCAAAGCATTCAGCACCTGGTAGTAGCGCGTGGCCGACATGGCAAACAACTCTTTGATGGCTTCTTCTTTGGCGCCGGCGTATTTCCACCATTGGCGCTCGAACGCCAAAATGTCGTGTTCTCGGCGGGTTAGCCCATCGGCGAGTTCAGAGTCGTCCCCCGATCGATTAGCCCGCGCCATAGCGCTGTCCATATCGCTTCCTCGACCCTTTCGGCGAATTCTCGAATGCTCGCTGCTCCGGCGAATATTCAACCACGCTGACAACTGTTGAGCCGGAACCCAACCCCGCGCGTCGGCTGACTAGGTGAGATTGCCTGTCTCGGCGCTCGGCCGCAACCGGAGCGAAAAGTTGGCAAGCATGCTCGGGGCTTAAGCTTGCCGGTCATGGCAGTCGCACCCATTCGCATCGTGGGGGATCCCGTCCTGCACACCCCGACCAAGCCGGTACCGGTCGGCGCGGACGGGTCGCTGCCGACCGAATTGGCCGATCTGATTGCCACGCTTTACGAGACGATGGACGCCGCCTACGGGGTTGGGCTGGCCGCCAACCAGATCGGCGTCGACTTGCGAGTCTTCGTCTACGACTGCGCCGATGAGCGCGGACAATCAGACCGGCGTCGCGGGGTGATCGTCAATCCGGTGTTGGAAACTTCGGAAATTCCCGAGACCATGCCCGACCCCGACAACGATGACGAGGGTTGCCTATCGGTGCCCGGTGAGTCGTTTCCGACCGGGCGGGCCAAGTGGGCCCGGGCCACCGGACTCGACGCCGACGGCAGCCCGATCACGATCGAGGGCGAGGGGTTGTTCGCCCGAATGCTTCAGCACGAGATCGGACACCTGGATGGATTCCTATTTCTGGACCGCTTGGTCGGACGACACGCCCGCGCCGCAAAACGTGCGGTCAAATCCCACGGCTGGGGCGTCCCCGGGCTGTCGTGGACACCGGGCGAAGGGCCGGACCCGTTCGGCCACTGATGGTTTCGTGGCCGCAACCCGGCACCAGGGTGACAGTGCGTTACCGGCGGCCCGCCGGTTCCGTTCCGCCGCTGACGGACGCGGTGGGCCATCTGCTCGGCATCGAGCCGCTGGTGCGGGTGCAGACGAAAACCGGAGCGGTGGTGCAGTTTGCGCCAGGGGATGTGGTCGCGGTGCGGGCGCTCAGCGATGCGCCGGTACGCACCTCGCAGATCCGCGCGCTCGAGCACGCCGCGGCGTTCGCCTGGCCGGGCGTAGAGCAGCAGTGGCTGGACGGCTGGCTGCTGCGCGCCGGACGCGGCGTCACGTATCAGGCGAACTCCGCTGTGCCGCTGCAGGTTTCAGCCAGCCCAGCCGCGATACCGGCGATCGCCGACTGGTACACGCGACGTGGGCTGACCCCACGGCTGGCGATCGCCGATCGCCTGCTGCGGCTGCCCGGCGTCGGCGAGCAGGCCAACGCTGTGTTGGTAATTGACGTGTCCACCGCCGACCCCGACCCGTCGGTCCGACTCTCGGCTCGCCCGGACGACGCCTGGCTGCGGCTCTACCACCGAGAAGTCCCGATGGACGTGCTGACCGCCGTCGTCGACGGCGAGCTGGTGTTCGCAACGCACGCCGATAAGGCGGTGGCGCGAGCGTCGGTGACCGACGCCCCGGACGGCACCCGCTGGGTGGGACTGTCGGCGATACGGGTCGCAGACCAGGACGCCGGCCGGACGCTGTGCGAAGCGCTGCTGGCGTGGGGGGCGGCTCGCGGTGCGACCCGCGGCTATGTCCGGGTCCTCGACGGCGATCACGCCACCGCCGGCCTGGCCTACTCGCTGGGCTTCGCACTGCATCACCGCGCGCGGTACTTCGCGGCGGCGACCACGTAGGGTCGGGCCCATGCCCGACGGCGTGATCGATGGCGGCGACCCGCTGCGCCCGGCTTCGCCGGGCTTTCGATCGCCGCTGCTTCGGTTGGCTACCTGGAACGTGAACTCGATCCGCACCCGGTTGGGCCGGGTGCTCGACTGGCTGGAGCGCGCCGAGGTCGACGTCCTGGCCATGCAAGAAACCAAGTGCGCCGACGACCAGTTTCCGACCATGCCCTTCTTGGAACTCGGCTACGAGGTGGCGCATTGCGGGTTCAACCAGTGGAACGGCGTGGCGATCGCATCGCGAGTCGGCCTTGAGCAGGTCGAGGTCGGCTTTGACGGCCAGCCGAGCTGGAGCAGCAAGCCGGATGTGGCGGCCGCGGCCGAAGCCCGCGCCCTGGCCGCCACCTGCGCCGGGGTCCGGGTGTGGAGTCTCTATGTGCCCAACGGCCGCGCATTGGATGACCCGCATTACACATATAAGCTGAATTGGCTTGCTGCACTGCGCGATACGGCTGAGAGCTGGTTACGCGACGATCTCGCTGCACAGATTGCGCTAGTCGGCGACTGGAACATCGCCCCGACCGACGATGACGTCTGGAGCGTCGAATTCTTCCAGGGCGCCACACATGTCTCGGACCCAGAGCGCAAGGCGTTTGACGCCATCGTCAACGCTCAATTCTCGGATGTGGTAAGGCCTTTCACCCCCGGCCCCGGGGTGTACACATATTGGGACTACACCCAGCTGCGGTTCCCCAAGCGACAGGGAATGCGCATCGACTTCATCCTCGCCTCCCCCGCGCTGGCGGGCCGGGTTGCTGACGCGCAGATCGTCCGGGAGGAACGTAAAGGCAAGGCGCCCAGCGACCACGCGCCCGTCATGGTGGATCTACGCACAGATTGACGCATATAAATAATTGCTGGCGGGTATTCATTTCCTGTTCATTTGTCAGACAAGGTCATAGGATTGCCAGATGCTGCGCAGTATCGTGACGGTTTCATGAACTTTGCGAGTTCGCGCGTATGCAAGCCCGCCAGTGTGGCGTGCAGCGGGTATCAGATTCATGGCCTCAACAACAAATCATCAGGGAGTCATCATGGGTGTCGTTAACGGCGCCGTACGCACCGTAACTCGAACGGCGGGCCGCGCCGCGGCAGCCACCACCGCGGCCGCGGGCGCAGTCGGCGGTGCCGCGGTCAACGGTGTCGTCGGCGCCGTGACCGGAGCTGCAGAAGGGGTGCAGCGCGGCATCGGCAAGGGTAGCCATTCGATGCCGGCGGCCGCACTGACGTTGGGCGCGCTCGGCGTCGCCGGCCTGATCGAGTGGCCGCTGGTGCTGGCCATCGGCGGCGGCGCGTTGGTGTTGCGACAGCTGAACAACGGGCATTCCGATGGCGCGCGGATAGCGTCGGTCACACCCGTGAAGACGGTTCCGACCAAGTCGACCAGTTCGGCGTCGCCACGTAAATCGCCGGCCAAGCGGGCACCGGCACGGTCGCGCGGCACACAGTCGCGCGCCCGCCGCTAATCCTGCGGTTGGGTACCTTCGAAACAGTGCGAGCATCTCCGCTCCGCGCGGTCGCGCTGGGCATACAGGCAACGTCCGCGCTCGTCGGCGCCACCATGCACACCGCGGCGAGTGCCGCAGGATCACTGAGCACAGTCGCTTCAACGGGCCTGACCATGGCCGCGATCCCGGTTCGAGAAGGCGTCAAAGCGCTGTCGGAGGGTCTGCCCGCGCCTACCTTGACTCGGCATAGCTGGCGCGGCAGGGGACGGGCCTGGATCGAGGTACACGGCCTGGACGGGCCGGGAGGTGACGAGCTTGGGAGCGTCATTGCCGACGCCGTCCTCGCACGCCCCGGCGTCACGTCGGCCAGCATTAATCGCCCGTTGTCACGGGTCGTGGTGAGCCTCTACGGCGATCAGACCTCACTGCGTGAGCTGTGCCGAGTGGTAGACGAGGCCGAAAAGCAATGCCGCTCAACCGAAAACGCCCCGCACTCGAAACCTTTGCCGGGCGACGGGCTGCTGCTGGCCACCAAGGCGGTGGGGGTCGGCGTCACAGCCGCCGGGGTGGGCGTCGCGGTCGCCGGCCGCGTGCTGCGGTGGCCGGCCCTCAACTACGGTTTCGAGGCCGCGGTGGTGGCCGTCGATTACCAGCCGCGGGTGCGCCGCCTGCTCGAGGACAGCATCGGCCGATCCGCGACGGACACGCTGCTGAGCCTGGCTATGACGGCGGCCCACGTCATTGAACTCTCGCCCGCGTCGCTCGCCGTCGACTTGATGATGGAGACACTGAAAGCCGCCGAAATGCGCGCCGAGGCGCAGGCCTGGAGCCGCCACGAACCGAGGCTGGCCCGCCATGCCGAGCACGCGGAGATCCACCCGCCGGCGCGCCCGGTGCCGTTGCCCGAAGGACCGATCGAACGGCATTCACGTCGCAGCGCCTTGCTTCAGGTGATCGGGGTCGCCGCCGTCGGCGCCACCACCCGCAACCTCGACATGACCTCGACCGCGGCGTTGGTCACCACGCCGAAAGCCACCCGCACCACCCGCGAATCGTTCGCCGCGGCGCTGGGCCAAGGGTTGGCCGACCACCACGCCGTCTTGCCGCTGAATCCGCAAAGCCTGCGCCGGCTCGACCGGGTCGACGCGCTGCTGGTCGATCCCAGAGTGTTGTGTACCGACACGCTGCGGGTGGTGCGGGTGCGCGGCGCCGACGAGGACGAAATTTCCCCGGCCTGGAACCGCGCCCAGATGCTGCTGGAGAAACGAGGCCTGCGTGTCGGCTGGCACCCGGTTCCCGGAGCGCCGGCCGACGCCAAAATCGAAGCGCTCATCGGCCCCACGCACGATCCGCTGGCCTCGGCTGTATTGGCCGAGGCGCGCCGCGCCGGCCTGGATCTGATCTCTGTCGACATCGATGATCTGGGCGAGCTGCGGCCCGCGTTCGATGAGCTGCGGCCGCCGGAGAACGGATCCGTCGATGATGCGCTCGTCGCAGCGCTGACCGATCTGCAACAGTCGGGCCATACCGTCGCGGTGCTGTCTTCGTCAGGTGCACAAGCACTTTCGTCGGCCGACGTCGGGCTGGGTGTGATGCCCAACTCCGACGGCGATCCGCCGCCCTGGACGGCGCATCTGATCCTGAGTGACCTCGCCGGCGCCTGGCGGCTGTTGCATGCGGTCCCCGCAGCCAAGTCGGCGAGCCGGCGTGGCATCGAGATATCGACCGGCGCGACGGCATTGGGCGCGCTGCTGATGGTGCCCGGCGTGCGCGGCCGCGGGCCCGGCCCGGTGACCACGGGTGCGGCGGCGGGTCTGCTGTCCGGCTACTTGATGGCCCGCCGGGTGGTTCGCGCACCGACTCCGCTGCCGGCCCCAATCCACGATTGGCACGCAATGTCGGTCGAGCAGGTGCGAAAGATGTTGCCACCGCCGGACGCCGACGAATCGACTGGGACGTCAGGCGTCCGCCGGCCGCTGCTGGCCACCCGGGCCATGGAAACGGCGCACCGCGGCGCCGAACTGACCGGACGACCGCGGCGAGCGGTTTGGCAGTTCGCCAAGGCCGTACAAGCCGAGTTGTCCGACCCGCTGACCCCGGTGTTGGCTCTCGGCTCGGCAGCCAGCGCGATCCTCGGGTCCCCGGTCGACGCGGTCCTGGTGGGTTCGGTGCTCACCGGAAACTCCGTGCTCGCCGCCAGCCAGCGCCTGCGTGCCGAAAGCCGACTGAACGAACTGCTGGCGCAACAGATTCCACCGGCCCGCAAAGTGACAATCGGTCCCGACGGCGAGCCGGTCTACACCGAGGTTGTTGCGGCGCAGCTGCGGCCCGGCGATGTGATCGAGATACGCACCCACGAGGTGATCCCCGCGGACGCCCGACTGATCGAGGAAGATGACCTCGAGGTCGACGAATCGACGCTCACCGGTGAGTCGCTGCCGGTAGAAAAACAGGTCGACGCCACACCGGGCGCCGAACTGGCCGAGCGTCGCTGCATGCTGTTCGCCGGCACCACGATCGTCGCGGGCACCGCGGTCGCGCTGGTGACCGCCGTCGGCGCCGACACCCAGGCGCGTCGCGCCGCCGAACTCGCGTCCGGTGAACTGCCGGACGTCGGGCTGCAGCACCAGCTCAGCAAGCTCACGAACCAGGCATTCCCGGTCAGCACGGCCGGCGGCGCCCTGGTCGGCTTACTGGGCCTGTTACGAGGTCGAGGAATACGCGAAGCAGTGGCCAGTGGAATCGCGATCACGGTGGCCGCGGTCCCAGAAGGCATGCCACTGGTGGCGACGCTCGCGCAAGCCGCGTCGGCGAGACGCCTGACCGAGTACGGCGCGCTGGTACGCATCCCCCGTTCGGTCGAGGCGCTCGGCCGCATCGACGTCGTTTGCTTCGACAAGACCGGGACGCTGTCCGAAAACCGGCTGCGGGTGGCGCAGGTGCATCCGGTGGCCGGTTACTCCCGCGAAGACGTGTTGCGCTTTGCGGCGCATGCAGCCCCGGACGCCAACGGCGGCCCGCAGGTGCACGCCACCGACCGGGCCATCATCGAGGCGGCGCTCGCGGTTGATGCCTCCAACGGCTCGCGAGCCACCGAAGCCGACGCCCATTTGCCGTTCCGGTCCGGCAGGTCGTTCTCGGCGTCGGTGTCCGACGACGAGCTGACCGTGAAAGGCGCACCCGAAGTGGTCCTCGCGGCCTGCCAGGACGTCGGTCCCGATATCGATGAGACGGTGCGTCAGCTGGCGGCCGAAGGGCTGCGGGTAATCGCCGTCGCGCGGCGCCGGCTGAGCCCGCAGCAGGCCAAGCTGGTGGCCGATGACGAGGACGCGATCGGTGACTTGGCCGACGAGGAGTTGTCACTGGCCGGATTCCTCGGGCTGTCCGACACGCCGCGAGCCGAAGCACCCGCACTGCTCAAGGCGCTGGCCGACCGCGAGGTCGGCATCAGGTTGATCACCGGCGATCACCCGATCACCGCCACCGCTATCGCGCGGGAAATGGGCATGCCGGTGAGTGCCGAGCAGGTCATCACCGGTGCGGAGTGGGACGACTTGTCGCGCAAAGACCAGGAACGCGTCGTCACCGAGCGGCTGATCTTCGCCCGGATGTCACCGGAGAACAAAGTCCAGGTGGTCCAGACGCTCGAACGCAGCGGCAAGGTATGCGCAATGGTCGGCGACGGGTCCAACGACGCCGCCGCGATCCGGACCGCCACCGTCGGTATCGCCGTCGTGGCGCGCGGCAGCGACGCGGCCGGCATCGCTGCCGATGTTGTGCTGGTCGACGCCCGGATCGAAGCGCTGGTCGCAGCCGTCGACGAAGGACGCCAGCTCTGGCAGCGGGTACACGCCGCGGTGTCGGTGCTGTTGGGCGGCAACGCCGGCGAGGTGGCTTTCGCGATCATCGGCAGCGCGATCAGCGGGACGTCGCCACTCAACACCCGACAGCTGCTGCTGGTGAACATGATGACCGATGCGTTCCCCGCCGCCGCTCTTGCCGTGAGCCCGCCGAGCGGCCCGGTGCAGACCGGCCGCGGCGGCCCCGATCAACGGGCACTGTGGCGAGCCGTCGCCATCCGCGGGACGACCACGGCGGCGGCGGCGACCGCGGCCTGGATGATGGCCGGCGTGACCGGACGGCCACGACGCGCGTCGACGGTGGCCCTGGTCGCGTTGGTGAGCACCCAGCTGGGTCAGACGCTGCTGGACTCGCGCGCGCCGTTGGTGGTCTTGACCGCCGGCGGATCGCTGGCCGTGATGGGGACGCTGATCAGCATCCCGGGCGTCAGCCAGCTTTTGGGGTGTACGCCGCTCGGCCCGATCGGGTGGGCGCAGGCGCTGGGCTCAGCCGGGGTTGCGACCGCCGCGGTGGGCGTCGCGACCCGCGTGCTCGACAGTAAGCTTCCACTGGAGCTCGAAGCCGGCCCCGATCGGGCGCCCGACGAGTCCCAACCTGAACAAGGCCAAGCCGCCACAGAACGGCGTACAACTCGATCAGCGGGATCGCCAGAAAAACAGCGGCCCCTGAGGCTAGTGGGTCGGCGAGATTCTCCGTCGTCGACGTCATACACCCGACGGTGACCGGGTCACTCTGCTGGACGGCAAATCTGACGTGACTGAAAGGCAAATGATGGTCGACAAGAAGCCCCATCGCGCAACGTCCCAGGCCGAGGCCGTCGCGCACATCCGAGAGGGCGAGACGTTCTTCGTGAACTTGCCGCTGGTCGGAAAGGTGGAGATTCCCCGGCCAGAGGCGCTCGCCTACTACGGCGGCCTGGCCGCGTTGGCCGCATTCGAGCTCATCGACTGGCCGGTCGCGGTCGTCATCGCGGCGGGCCATCTGTTGGCCAGTAACCACCACAACCGCATCCTCGAAGAGCTCGGCGAGGCCATCGAAGAGGTCTAGCTCGCGTTCTCCTGCAGCACGCGACGCGCGGCCTCCGCGTCGTGGTGAAGCGGCAGACACATCAGTTCGGCCACTCTGTACATAAAGCTGTCCGGCGACAGAACAAGAACGATGGCGCTCTGTTCGAGCAGCCGATCCAGCGCGGCGAATCCCGCGCTGTCCAGGTATTTGATCGGGCTCAGTTGAAGGATGACGGGCCGCGGGCCCGGCAGGGCGAGCACCGAACGGGTGAACTCGTCGACGTTGGTCACGTCGACCTCGCCGGTGACCGTCACTTCGGCGGGCGTAGCCGCCGCGGTGTCGCTCTCGGGGATCTGCAGTTGGAAAACCGCCCGGGTCATCGTGTAGCGCCCTCCACCAAACTGGCCCCCGGGACAACGGCGTGATGGAAATCAAGAGTAATTCGGGTGCCGTGGGCGGTGCGCGCGGTCTTCACGTGGTCGGCGAGTCCGTTGATCATCGTGAGGCCTCGTCCGCCCAGAAGGCTACGTTGGCTGGCCGAGGAATCACCCGACCACCGGCCGGTATCGCTGACCGTCGCGGTGACGGTGTGACCGCGCACGAAAGCCTCGATGGAGACCGTCCTGAGCGAATCGCCGCCGCTGCCATGCTCGATCGCATTACTCACCGCTTCCCCGGTGGCGAGCAGGATGTCGCATACCCGGCGGGCATCGACGGCGATACCGGTCAGCCAATCGCGCAGCAGGTGCCGGGCCTCCGGGATGTTCAACGGTGCGGCGGGCAGCACGGTGGCGAAACTACGCGCCGTGCTGTGGTTGGGGCGAACCGCCAACAGAACGACGTCGTCGGTGTAGCCGCCGGGCGGGGCCATCCTGTCGAGCAACTCGTCACAGAACTTGCCGACCGACAGCTCCGCACGATATGCGGCCGCGGCCTGTAGCCGCGCGAAGCCTTCATCGAGTGTCTCGCCCGGCCGCTCGATCAGCCCATCGGTATAGAGCAGAAGTAGGCTGCCCGCGGGCAACTCTTGTTCTGCCGTATTGGCCTTGAGCTCGCTCGCCGATGCCGCAACCGGGGGACGCCGGCCGGCTTGCAGAAAAACCGGGGTTTGGTCCGGCGTCACCAGCAACGGGTACGGATGCCCTGCACAGCTGTAGCTGATGCTGGCCGCGCCGTCGCCCGGTTGCCCAGTGTCGATGACGGCGTAACTGACCGTCGCGCAGCGCGCACCGGGGATCGCCGCCGCGTACCTGTCCAGCGAGCTGAGGACCGCATCCGGACCGGCGCCGGTGAGGGCGGTGGCCGACACCGCAGCGCGCAGTCTGCTCATCACGATCGCGGCGGGCAGGCCATGCCCGACGACGTCGCCGACGGATACCGCGATCTGGCCCGGTCGCTGCAGCGGCGCCACCAGATACCAGTCGCCGCCGACGCGCATCGCCTCGCCACCGGGCTGATACACGGCCGCCACGACCGCGGCCGTCGACCCGCGGTCGAGATCGAGCAGATGCTCCTGGAAGTCGACGGCAATTCGATGTTCGCGCTGTGCACTGCGGACCCGCCCCACCGCCGATTGGGTGACCTCTGCGACGCGAGCGAGCATCTCGAGCTCGCCGGCGTCGAAGTCCCGCGGTGTGGACCACAGCAAGCCGAGCGAACCGATCACATTCCCATCCGGACCGCGCAACGGCTGGCTGACGCACGACCGGACGCTGTGCGCGGTTTCCTGCACCACGTGGCCATAACGCGGGGTGAGCGACAACGTGTCGGTGATCACCATCCGCTGACCTGTCTTGATGACGTCAATCGGCACCAGCGGCGTATCCAGGGTCGCGACGTGATAACGGTCGCGGAGTTCGACGGGCACCGGACCCGCGTACTCGAATCGGACGTTGTTCTCCTCGGAGTCGAGAAGACCGATCACGACGATGGCCGCACTGCCCGAGCCGAGCGGCGAGGCCAGCAGCGCATCGGCGATTCCGGCGACCGAGCCGGCGGACTGCAACGCCGCATCGAGTTGGGCGGCGGCGGAGGTATGCCGGAGCTCGGCTTCACGCTCTCGCTGACCCGCACGTTCACGGTTAGCGGCGGACAACCGCGCCGCGATCCTCTCCACCAGCTCCTGCGAGCGGAACGGTTTGGGCAGGTAGTCGTCCGCGCCGCCGGCGTAGCCCTCGCTGACGGCCTCATCTCCGGCGCGGGCGGACAGCATGACGATCGGAGTGGCGGCCAACTCGGTGTCGCGACGAATGGCCGAGACGAAGTCGAAGCCGTCCAGCTTGGGCATCATCACGTCGGTCACGATGGCGTCCGGGCGAAGCTCGCCGGCGGTCCGCAGAGCCGCTTCGCCGTCGGCAACCAGAACCGTTCTCCAGTGCACCGACAACACCCGGTCCAGATGGTCTCGCATGTCGGCGTTGTCGTCGGCGATCAACACCAGTTTGCGGTCGTCGCCGCCGGGTGCAGCCGCTTTCGGCAGCGGCGCCACCCATTGATCCGCCTCGACGACGTAGGGGTTGTCCAGCAGGTCGGCCGGTAAATGGTCGATCGGTGTGTCGACGAGCGATTTCGGCAGTGTGATCGCGACCGTGGTGCCGCGGCCGAGTTCGCTGCTGATCTGCATACTGCCCTCTTGGAGTTCCACCAGCCCGCGCACCAGCGACAGTCCGATCCCGGTGCCCTCCACACTGCGACCCAACGCTGTTTCGGCCCGAAAGAACCGTTGGCCCAACCGTTTCAGGTCCGCTTCGCCGATACCGACACCGGTGTCACGGACGCTGATCAACGAGTGGGCCTCGCCACTGTGCACCGCGACGGTGATCGAGCCGCTCAGCGTGTATTTGACCGCGTTGGACATCAGGTTGAGCATGATGGTTTCCCACATGTCCGGGTCGATGTCGGCCAGCGCCTGATGGCAGTCGAGGTCGAGTTCAAGCCCGCCCCGCGCGCACAGTTCGGTGAACGATGACGCGATCTGCCACGTCAGCGCCCCGACGTCGGTGCACACCAACTCGGTGGTGGCACGGCCTGCTTCGATACGGGAGAACTGCAGCAGCGAGTCGACCAGCCGCAGCAGCCGTCCCGCGTTGCGTCTGGCCGTTCGCAGCCGCTCGGCGAGAACCGTCTGCGAACCCGCATCGGAGAGCGCGTCCTCCAGCGGACCCAGCAACAGGGTTAGCGGAGTGCGGAATTCGTGGCTCACATTGGTCAAGAATGCCGTTTTGGCGTGGTCCAATTCGGCCAGCGCGTCCGCGCGCTGCCGCTGCTGCTCGTGCGAGACCACGGACGCCAACGCCGACGACATCTGGTCGGCGAGCAACTGACAGAAGCCGAGGTACTGCTCGTCCAGCGGGCACTGTGGGTTTGTTCCCACCACCAGCGCCCCCGCGATCGCGTTCTCCCCCAGCGGTAGCACCAGCGCCTGATCCGGGCAATCGGCGCCCAACGCCTCATGGAGACCGTGTATCACCGAGGCCACGCCCTCGATGATCTGCAGTTCCGCCCGTGACCGCGCCGTCGGCTCCCAGTCGGTCAGCTTGTCCAGCGTCGGCGGCAGCAGCGGCAGCACCGACGGCGTTGCTCCCCGCAAGGTGGTTTCGGCTGCGTCCGCGCCACTGACATACGCCGCGACGAGAGGCACGTCGGGCTGGTCGGCACAGACCGAGACAGCTGCGCTCACCGCGTCATCGACGGTGCGAGTTTCCATCGTCGCCGAGGCCACCGCGTTGAGTAGATGAAGTCGTCGCTCGCTGATCACTCGCTCGGTGGTTTCCCATGATGGGCAGAAAATTCCGTAGATTTCGCCGTTTTCGCCGACCAGTGGACTGTAGGTGAAGGTGAAGTAGCGTTCCTGGCGTCGGCCGGCGGTCACCATCGGCAGCATCAAGTCGTTGGACCAGGTCGCCTCGCCGCTGGCGATGACGCTGGCCAGCATCGGACTGATCGGCTCCCAGATGTCCCACCACACGAATCGGCCACGCCGGCCCAGCGCCGCCGGGTGCTTGTCACCGAGGATCTCGATGTAGGCGTCGTTGTACACCAGGAACAGGTCTTCAGCGCCCAACCACAAGACGATCGGAAAGCGCGAGGTCAACACGACCGCGACTGCCGAGCGCACCTCGGCCGACCACTCCTCGGGCGACCCCAACGGGTGTGCGGCCCAGTCGAATTCAGCGAACTGACGGCCCATCTCACCGCCGAGCGCGACGGCCTTGGCAAGGTCGGAGGGCAGGCGCTGCGGCTCGCTTCTCCAGTTACGGCGGGGAGGTCCGGTCACTGCCCCTGCTCGGTATCACGGCCTTGCAGCGCGTCGGGCAGCGTCCGGTAGAGATCGAGGACGCTGTCCAGATTCGTCACCTCGATCGGGCGAACCACCAGTGAGTTGTCGGCGACCAGCCGGACGGACGTCCCGGCTTGCAGCCCTCGCCGGTGACAATCGAGGACGGCGTTGAGTCCGGCGCTGCCGAAGTAGGTCACGGCCTGCAAATCGATGATGAGCAGTCGCGAGGCTTGGGTCCCGGCCTGCTGCAGCGCGGCATCCAGCTGGGACTCGAGGTCGGCGGCGGTGCTGGAATCCACTTCGCCCTTCGCGTGCAGCAAAACCGCTTCCGGCCGCACCTCATAGTCGACCCGCAACAAATCCATCAACGTTCACCCGCTTCGATCTTTTCGAGCCTAACCGGCGGCCCGGCTATACGTTGGCTTCGTCCGGAATATGCTCGTGCACCGTCAACAAAAGATGGTCGAACGCGCTTTGTACCTCCGCCGACGGCGGTGGCAGCGTGGCGATTTCGACGATCAGCTGCTTGGCCAGCGCGCGCAGTTTGGTGTTGGTCTCCTGCGATCGCCATCGCAACACAGCGAAGGCCTGCTCGGGGCTGATCCGGTAGATGGCCATCAGGACACCTTTGACCTGCTCGATCACCGCGCGGGCCTCGAACAGGTCCGGCAACGCCTCGTCGAGGGCGACCTGGCGGGTCTCGACGAAGGTCGCGGTCAAGTCGATGTAATAGCCGGCGGTTCCCACCACTGCGCCGGTCTCGTCGGCCATCCGATCGGCCACCACGATCGCATCGTGCACACTGCCGGCGGTGTCCATGAAGCGGTGGCGGCTGGAGAACGAGCTCTTGGAATGCAATGCCCGGTCCAGCAGGTCCTGAACGTGATCCCGGTCTTCTGGATGTTTGTGCGACAGCAGAATTTGCGTCGTCGGCACCACCGACCCGGGCTCGTAGCCGTGCATGCGGGCGACCTCGTCGGACCATTCCCAGCGCTGGCCGACGAACCAGAATCGGAAAGCACCCACGCTGACGTTCTCGGCGTCGTGTTCCGCGGGCGGTCCGGCGGGTGAGCCACCGGTGTCGGCGCTTGTTTGGGCGGCCTCGTGCACGTCACCGATCATTACACCGTTGACACAGCGTGCGCACCAGTTAGACAGGAACCACGGACGTGCTGCGCACCGCGGTCCCGCTGCGCTAGCGTGGACTACGCACGATAACGCGGGAGCGCACGCCGAGTGCGCTGAGAGGACGGCTCGGGGCCGTCGACCGTAGGAACCTGACCGGGTAATGCCGACGTAGGGAGATGACAAGAATGACCGTTACAGCTGAACCGTCCGTCACCACCGGACCCATCGCGGGCAGCAGCAAGGCGTACCGAAACATCCCCCCCTCTTCTGCCGGCGGGCCGGTCGGCAGGGTGCCGTTTCGGCGGGTGAATCTGTCGAACGGACAGCACTTCGACCTTTATGACACCTCTGGCCCCTACACCGACCCCGACGCGGTAATCGACGTGACGGCCGGGTTGTCCTCGCGCGCGGGCGTCGTGCGCGATCGCGGCACACAGTTGCAGCGCGCACGAACCGGTGAGATCACCGCGGAGATGGCCTTCATCGCCGCCCGCGAGGACATGCCCGCTGAACTGGTTCGTGACGAGGTTGCCCGCGGCCGCGCGGTGATCCCGGCCAACCACAACCATCCCGAGATCGAGCCGATGATCATCGGCAAGGCGTTCGCGGTGAAGGTCAACGCCAACATCGGCAACTCGGCGGTGACGTCGTCGATCGCCGAGGAGGTCGACAAGATGGTGTGGGCAACCCGCTGGGGTGCGGACACCATCATGGATCTGTCCACCGGCAAGGACATTCACGCCACCCGCGAGTGGATTCTGCGAAACTCACCGGTGCCGGTCGGCACCGTGCCGATCTATCAGGCGCTGGAGAAGGTCAAGGGCGATCCGACCGAGCTGACCTGGGAGATCTACCGCGACACCGTAATCGAACAGTGCGAGCAGGGCGTGGACTACATGACCGTGCACGCCGGGGTGCTGCTGCGCTACGTGCCGCTGACCGCCAAGCGGGTCACCGGTATCGTGTCCCGCGGCGGGTCGATCATGGCGGCGTGGTGCCTGGCCCATCATCAGGAGTCTTTCCTGTACACCAACTTCGAAGAGCTCTGCGACATCTTCGCCCGCTACGACGTGACGTTCTCGCTGGGCGACGGGCTGCGGCCGGGATCGATCGCCGACGCCAACGACGCCGCGCAGTTCGCCGAGTTGCGCACCCTGGGCGAGCTCACCAAGATCGCGAAAGCCCATGGCGCACAGGTGATGATCGAAGGGCCGGGGCACGTCCCGATGCACAAGATCGTCGAGAACGTGCGGCTGGAAGAGGAGCTGTGCGAGGAGGCCCCGTTCTACACCCTCGGGCCGCTGGCCACCGACATCGCGCCGGCCTATGACCACATCACGTCGGCGATCGGCGCCGCCATCATCGCCCAGGCCGGCACGGCGATGCTGTGCTACGTGACCCCCAAGGAGCACCTCGGGCTGCCCGACCGCAAGGACGTCAAGGACGGTGTGATCGCCTACAAGATCGCCGCCCACGCGGCCGATCTGGCCAAGGGCCATCCCCGCGCGCAGGAGCGCGACGACGCATTGAGCACGGCGCGGTTCGAGTTCCGCTGGAACGACCAGTTCGCGCTGTCGCTGGACCCTGACACCGCAAAGGAATTCCACGACGAGACGCTGCCGGCCGAACCGGCCAAGACCGCACACTTCTGCTCGATGTGTGGCCCGAAGTTCTGCTCGATGCGCATTACTCAGGACGTCCGTGACTACGCCGCCAAGCACGGGCTCGACAGCGAGGAAGCCATCGAGGCGGCGATGCAGCAAGGGATGGCGGAGAAGTCGGCCGAGTTCGCCGAGCACGGCAACCGGGTGTATCTACCGATCGCCCAGTGACCTACCTTCCGCTGGCGCCGCGCGGCACGACGCCGCTGCGGGTGTTGGCGATTGCCGGATCGGATTCCGGCGGCGGTGCCGGTATTCAGGCCGACATCCGCACCTGCACCCTGTTAGGAGTGCACGCGCTGTGCGCGGTGACCGCGGTGACAGTGCAGAACTCGGTGGGCGTGAAAGGTTTTCACAAAGTACCCGGTGACGTCATCGCCGCACAGATCGAGGTGGTATGCCACGACATCGGGCTGCAGGCCGCTAAAACCGGCATGCTGGCATCGGCCGAAATCATCACCGCGGTCGCGCAGAGTTGGCGCGAACATGGCGCGGGCGTGCCGCTGGTTGTCGATCCGGTCAGCGCGTCGATGCACGGCGATCCGCTGCTCGACCGCAGCGCGCTGGATTCCCTTCGTGCCGAACTGTTTCCGCTGGCGACATTGGTGACGCCAAATCTGCACGAGGTCCGGCTACTGGTGGACATCGAGGTCGTCGACTCGAAATCCCAGGCCGACGCGGCTCGCGCGCTGCATGCCCTGGGGCCGCAGTGGGCGCTGGTGAAGGGCGGCCACCTGTCCGGTTCGGCCAGCAGCACCGATCTGTTGTTCGACGGCAACGACTTTCACGAGTTCGAGTCGCCCCGGGTGGACACCACCCACGACCACGGCGCCGGCGACACCCTGGCTGCTGCGACGGCCTGCGCGCTCGCCCACGGCTACACCGTGCCGGACGCGGTGGCGTTCGCCAAGGGTTGGGTGACCGAATGCCTGCATGCCGCCTATCCGCTCGGGCATGGCCACGGCCCGGTGTCCCCGCTGTTCAGGTTGTTATGACGCTCGAAGACATCGCTGGCATCGCGCATGAACCCGACGGGACGCCGTCCGGCGTGGTGGTGTTGACGCACGGCGCCGGTGGCAGCAGGGAATCCGCACTGCTGCAACACCTTTGCGACGAATGGGCCCGACGTAGCTGGCTTGCGGTGCGCTACAACCTGCCTTACCGTCGGCGACGGCCCAAGGGACCGCCGTCGGGCTCGGCGGCGACCGATCGTGCCGGCATCGTGGAGGCGATCGCCGTGTGCCGCGATCTTGCCGACGGCCCGCTGATCGCCGGCGGCCATTCCTACGGTGGTCGGCTGACATCCATGGTGGTGGCCGAAAAGCCGCAGCCGGTGGATGTACTGACGCTGTTCTCCTATCCGGTACATCCACCGGGTAAGCCCGAGCGGGCCCGCACCGAGCACCTGCCGGACATCGTGGTGTCGACCGTGTTCACTCACGGCACGTCGGATCCGTTCGGCACCCTCGACGAGCTGCGCGCAGCCGCCGCCCTGATTCCCGCGCCGACCGAAATCGTCGAGATCACCGGCGCACGCCACGACCTGGGCTCGAAAAACCTTGACGTTCCTGCATTGGCGGTCGATGCCGCATTAAGGCTGTTGCGCTAAGCGGTGTCGAACGAACTCGACCGCGATGTCGGCGATCTTGACGTTGGCGTCCTGCGAGGTTCGACGCAGGATGTCGAACGCGTCGTCCTCGGAGACGTCGTTGAGCACCATCAGCATGCCGATGGCCTTGCCGATCTCGCGGTTGCTGGCCAGGCCACGCCGCAGCCCGATCGCGTCTTCACCATGCGCTGTGGCATTGGTAGCCACCGTGGCGAACGCCGCCAACACCATGGCCCGTTCAACCGACGCGTTGTCAAACGCATTGACCGAATCGGAAAACAGATTGAGCGCACCGACCAGGGCGCGGTCTAGCGGCAGACGAATGCTCATAGCGCCCCGCACCGGCGTTTCGGCGACCACGCGGGCTGCTAGTACCGGCCACCGGCCAGCGGTGGTCAGATCCGTTGCTATTTGGGCGGTTTGCTCCTCGATGGCATCGAGGCATGGCCCGGTGCCGAGCGCCTGCTCGAGTTTGTCGATCTTGTGCGCGACGGGGTCGCTGACGGCCGCTGTGCTGCAGGCTCCATCACGGCAGATCATCACGCTGGCATGGTCGCAGCCGGGAACCATCAACGTTGCGGCCACACAGATCGCTGCATACATCTCTTTCGGTGTCGAGCCCTGGTGGACGATGTCTGCGAGCGCTGTGAGCACGCTTGCCGGATCGACATGGCTGCAAGACGGCATGGCAATCTCCTGAATCTTCAAGACGTCCGCGGGTGGCGCCGGGGCGGCAGCGGGTTCGCACTGCGCGTGCCCCGCCGCCGCCACCGGACCATCAGGCGTCGATCACCTCGCGCTTGGCGGCCTGGCGGTTGAGGACGTGGTGCCCGTCGCCGCGGCCGATGGTGATCTTGCGCGGCTTCGCTTTCTCGGCGACCGGGATGTGTAGCCGCAGCACGCCCTCGTTGTACGAGGCTTCGATCCGGTCGGTGTCGAGGTTCTCGCCCAGAACCAGTTGCCGGCTGAATATTCCGCGCGGCCGCTCGGTCGCCAGCATTTCCCGGTTCGGATCAACGGCGGGGCGCTGCGCACGCACAGTCACCACATTGCGTTCGATGTCGAGATCCAATGAATCCGGATCGATGCCAGGCAGGTCGAACTCGACGAAGAACGCATCACCTTCGCGCCACGCATCCATCGGCATCACCGCCGGGCGGGCGGCGGTGCCCAGCGCCTGCTGGGTGAAGCGGTCCAGGTCACGGAACGGGTCGGTACGCATCAGCATCGTGGTCACCTCCGACTCTCCTATTCTCTGCAGCATGTCATCTATAACCTGTGTCTAGTGACACAGGCTTGATATAGCACGCACGCGATCATGTTGCAAGTGTGATACAAAGATTTCTTGTACGCGCAGCCAAGGATGGGTTTTGATGATCGATCGACCTGACACGGCCGGCATGCCCGCCCCGAGCCAAGGCGTCTATGGCATCACCGTGGCCGCCGAACTCTCCGGTATCGCAGTGCAGTCGCTACGCCTCTACGAGCGCCACGGCCTGCTCACTCCGATTCGCAGTGACGGCGGGACCCGCCGCTATAGCGCCGACGATCTGGCTCGCCTGCGGCGAATCAGCGAATTGATCGCCGCCGGTGTCAATCTCGCTGGCATCGGCCGCATCCTCGACCTGGAAGACGACAACGCGGAGCTGCTCGCCGAGAACAGCGCCACGGGCGATAAGGCAATGAAGAAACCAAGCCCGACTAGCGGCTCGATATCATCAAGGACACGTCCACCAACTACTAACTTACTCTGAAGTAAGGTACGGTCTTTTCATGAGTTCGGAGCATCTCGACGTCGTCGTCGTGGGGGCTGGCTTCGGCGGCATCGGCACGGCGGTCCAGCTCAAGCGTCTCGGGTACGACAACATCACCATCCTCGAACGCGAGGCCGACTTGGGTGGAACCTGGCACGTCAACCGCTATCCGGGTCTGGCCGTCGATATCCCGTCGACCACCTACTCCTACTGGTTCGAGCCAAACCCGAACTGGTCACGGCTGTTCGCCACCGGTCCGGAGCTCAAGCAGTACGCCAACCACGTCGCGGACAAGTACGACGTGCGCCGCCATATCCGGTTCAACACGACGGTGGAAAGCGCCCGCTGGGATGAGGACGCGCAGCGCTGGCAGTTGGCGCTGGCCGGCGGTGAAACGCTGACTACCCGCTTCCTGATCACTGCCACCGGTTTCCTGTCGCAACCGCACACGCCGGACATTCCGGGCATCACCAGCTTCGACGGCAAGGTCGTGCATACCACCGCATGGGACGACAGCCACGACTTCGCGGGTCGTCGGGTCGGCTTGATCGGTACCGGGGCCACCGCGATCCAACTCATCCCCGAACTGGCCAAGACAGTGGCCGACTTGACGGTGTACCAGCGCACCGCGATTTGGGTGGCCCCGAAGCTGGACTTCCGGATCGCACCGGCCGTGCGACGGTTGTTCGCCCGCATCCCACTGACCCAACGGGCGGTGCGCTGGGTGACCGACAACCTGCTCGAGTTCATGACGCTCACGGCCGTGCTGAATTACCGATACTTCCGGCGGCTGTCCATCGGCGGGATGGACATCTGCAAAATGCACCGGTTCGTGCAGGTCCGCGACACGGAGCTGAGGCGCAATCTGACACCGGACTACGACATCGGCTGTAAACGGCCGAGCTGGTCCAACGACTACTACCGCAGCTTCACCAAACCACACGTGCACCTGGAGACCGGCGGCATCAGCCGGATCGACCCGGATGGCATCGTCACCAACGACGGCCGCAAGGCCGTTATCGACACCTTGGTGCTGGCCACCGGGTTCGATCTGTGGGACGCCAACTTCCCGGCCATCGAGGTCATCGGACGCCAAGGTAGAAACCTGGGAAAGTGGTGGCGGGAGAACAGGTTCCAGGCCTACCAGGGGGTTTCTATTCCCTACTTCCCCAACTACCTGAGCCTGGCCAGCCCGTATGCCTTCTCCGGGCTCTCGTTCTTCAACACCATGGAATACCAGATGCGGCACATGGACCGGTTGTTGGGCGAGGTGAAACGCAGGGGCGCAACCACATTCGAGGTGACCGAAGAGGCCAATACGCGCTTCCTGGACCGGATGACCCGTAACCTGGACGGCTCCGTGTTCTACGCCGGTGACTGCGCCACGTCGCGGTCCTACTACTTCAACCACAGCGGCGAGGCGTCACTGCTACGACCTACCTCAGTGCGCGATGCCGTGCGGGACGGCTCTCGGTTCCCGTTGAGCGACTACGCAATCGCCTGAGGAGGAACATGTCCCGCAAAAGCAACCGTCTTGCCCGATTTTCGGGTCTGGCACTGGCCGGAGCCGGGCTCTCCCACTTCACCAGTCCAAAGTTGTTCGAGCCGATCACCAAGGCGGCATTTCCACGTAACACTCGTCAGGACGTCTACACCAACGGCGGCGTCGAGACCGTATTGGGTCTGGGTTTCAGCAGCCGGCAGACCCGCGGCCTGGCCATCGTCGGGCTGATCGGATACCTCGCCTATCTGGGCGGGAATGCTATTCGGCACGCCCAAACACCGTAGCCTCCATCAGTTTTCGCACGCAGGCTTGCGGGTAGGCGGAGTTGTCGGCCGGGTGCTCGTAGTGCACAAGCCGTCCCACGTCGACCACCAGCGCCATCGCCGCGTGCACCACAATGCGCGCCTGCGTCGACGTCAGCTCCGGGCGGGCCGATGTCAGCAGGCGCATCCAGGAATCGATCGTCGTGCGCTGCACGCTGCGTAACAACTGCTCGTCCACCCGAGTCAGGTTGACCCGCTCGGTGTAGTAGATCGCGACCAGTTCCGGGTTCGCGAACGACGTTGCCACGTAGGCTTCGATCAAGAGGTTGAGCATGTGGCGCGGCTCGCTGAGACCGGTCAGGATCGCCGACAGTCGGCCGGAAATCCGGTCGGCGGCGCGTCGCAATCCCGTCGAGAGGATGTCGCACTTGCCGGGGAAATACCGGTAGATCCCGGACACCGGAATGCCGACGGCCGAGGCGATCTCGGCCATGCTGGTTTCGGGGTAGCCCTTGGCGTTGAACAACACCATTGACGCCTGCAGCAGCGCTTCGTAGACACCAGTGTCCGATTCGAAGATCTGCCAGGAGGTAGGCCGGCCCAGCACGTCCTCCGACTCCGGCAGCTCGGCGGCGAGCACCGCCGAGGCGACTTCGGTCAGCAGCGCGCGGATCTCGTCGTCCGGCAACGCAACTCGGTGATCAACGATACTCCCGATCACGCTGAGCAACCCCGACGAGAGCATCCACCGGTGCGACGAGATCAGGGTCGGCCGAATTACCATGAGCGGCCTTTGGACCCGACGATTGACCACCCGTAACTGCTCCATCAACGTGGCTTGATCTTCACCATGCAGGTATCGGGCTTGCCACCGGTACAGCCCGCCAGACTCGCGGTTCGCCAACGTCACGTCGATGAGTGCCTCGACCAGTCGGTCCAATGTCGCGGCCGGGTCGGCAGCATCGGCGGGCTCAGCGTCGGCGAAATCGGTGCAGTCGACCAGTTGCTGGCCGAGGGCCAGGACGGCGCCGCGGAACAGGTCGTACTTACTCGCGTAATGCCGGTACAGGGCCGGCGCGGAGATTCCGACCTTGGCCGCGATGGCTTCCATGCTGACCGCGTGATAGCCCAGCGAGCTGAACGACTCGGCGGACGCCCGCGCGATCTGAGCCTTGCGGTCTTTGGGCCGTCGGCGCACAGCAACGACGGGCTCGATGCGCGCGGTCGTCACCGCCACACCCTAGCGTGCAGATCGGTGCCTAAAAAACCTACCGCCGAGTCAGAATGTCCATTAACATAATTTCTGCTCGACACGCTCGTGGAGCGCTGACGAGCCAGGACGTCGCCGATGACAACGTCCTGGGGGCCACTGGGGGCCGCGGTGAGAGGTAGCTGTGCATGCTGGAAAAGGTTCGCCGCTTCCTCGGGTACCAGCTGACGATCGCCGAGCTGATAGGGCTCGGATTGATCATTGGCACACCGTATTTAGTGGTGGGAGCCATCTGGTCGACAACGCACACCGCGCATCTGCAGCACATGCACGGCGCCGACCTGGTGGTGTCGTTCCTCGGCTCGATAGTGTCGTGGCCGGTGCTGCTGTTCGCGGACGTTTGCATGACATGAGCGCTGAAGCCGCCAGAGTGCCCCTGACCACCGCCGATACCCGCATTCACATAACCCGCCGTACAGCGCGCTGGGATGAGCAGCCGGCAGCTACCTGCTAGTGGCCGACGTACGCCGCCGAATCCGTGGCCGCCGCAATCTGATTTGAAAGGAAGTCTGTGAGCAATCGTCAGCTATACCTCGGCATCGTGGCCGCCGCCTTGGTTGTCATCGGACTGCTGGCACTGTGGTGCCCGGTGTATCTGAGCCAGTACGACCAATACGGCATGCAAATTGTGTGCGGCAGAGGCTTCAGTGCGGACCTGTCGCAGGCCGCCAACGCCAACGGTCTCGTCTCACAATGCGGTACGGCGCTGCTGCTGCGTCGCCTCTGGGCGATCCCGGCTGTGGTCCTGGGCTGGCTCATACTGGCCGGCCTTGTGGCGGTTTGGGTCCACACCAAACCCTCCGCCGAGGAAAGTTCGCGCTTTTGGGAGTTGGGCGGCGACAGCACGTAGCAAGCTCGACAGTCCAAACTGGACAGTTTTAACTGTCTAGTTTAGGCTTGCGCTGGTGGATGGGATCACCGAGTCGGCGGGAGCGGCGGCCCGAGATCTTCGGGTGATGTTCAGCCGGCTACGGCGCCAGCTGAAGGAAGTCTCTACCGGTACCGATCTGACGCCGTCGCAGACCGCGGTGCTCACCCGGCTCTGGAAAGAGGGAGCGTCGTCGGCCAGCGCGCTGGCCGCCGCCGAGCGGGTGCGGCCACAGTCGATGGCGACCATACTGGCCGGACTCGCCGGGCATGGCCTTCTCCGGCGTGCGCCCGACCCTGATGACGGTCGGCGCCAAGTGATCTCATTGACCGCCGCGGGCCGGCGCCGCGCGGAAACCGACCGTCAGGTCCGCGAGGAATGGCTGGCCCGCGCCATGCAGGAGCGCTATTCCGAGCGGGAGCGCCGCGCCATCCTCGACGCGTTGTCCCTGCTCCAGCGCTTGACCGATTAGCGAAAGGGGTTAGGAAATGGAATTGGGAATACACTTCATCGACTTTCTGCCCGGCGAGCCGGCAAATCTGGCGCCGACACTGGTGGCGACCGCCAAGACCGCCGAAGACGTCGGTGCGACGTTGTTTACCCTCGCCGATCATTTCTTCCAAATGGAAGGTGTTGGGAACGCAGAGGATCCGTTCCTGGAGGGTTACACGTCGCTCGGCTTTCTGGCCGGTCAGACCACCAGCATCAACCTGGCATTGCTGGTCACCGGGGTGACCTATCGGTATCCCGGCGCGCTGGCCAAGACAGTCACCACCCTCGACGTGCTCTCGCAGGGCCGTTCGATGTTCGGTATCGGGGCCGCCTGGTACGAGCGCGAGCACGTCGCCTTGGGCATCCCCTACCCGCCGGTGAGCGAGCGATTCGAGATGCTCGAAGAGACGCTGCAGATCTGCCTGCAGATGTGGAGCGACGACGACGGTCCCTATCACGGCAGGCGCTATCAGCTGGCCGAAACGATTTGTGTACCTGAGCCGATTCGTCGGCCGCCGATCCTGATCGGCGGTGGCGGCGAGAAGAAGACGCTGCGGATGGTCGCGCAGTACGCGGATGTCTGGAATTCCACGGATTCCGAGCCCGAGGTACTCAAGCACAAGATCGAGGTGCTGACGCGTCACTGCGAGAACGTAGGCCGCGACGTCGCTGAGATCCGCAAAACAGTGGGTCTGTTCGCGGATCCGTTCGACGACGTCGACGGCTACTTGAAGCGGCTCGAGGAGTATGCCGAGCTGGGCATCGACATGATCAACGTCGGTCCGGTGCCTGGCAACCCGGATCCTGCCGGGTTCGTGCAGCGCTTCGGGGACGAGCTGATGCCGAGGGTGTCCGAGATCGGTTGAGCCGCAGCTACGTTGTGGATCAGCTACCAGCAGATGATCCGTGCGCGCTCCGCGGCGTATTCGGTATCCGAAATGATGCCGTTCGTACGCAGCGTCTCAAGCTCGTCCAAGCGTTGCGACGCCGCCGGCGGCGGGGACGCTGGCGCAGGCACCTGCCCGGCAGTGTGGTGCTGCCAGTGCTGAACCGTGGCGCTTGGGCTTTCGCCGAAGTTGAGCAGCCCCAGCCGCAGCAAGAGCACAAGCAACGCGATGATGCCTCCGATCGGCAGGCCGAGGTAGAAGATCCAGCCGCCGGCTACGCCGACCTGGCTCAGCACGACGAAGCGAAAAACGAGCGATATAGCGAACAGGGCGGCGATCGCCCCCAGTATCACTTTGGTCCTGTTGTTCATTGACGTATTCCTTTCTGGTAGTTACTGATCGCGGCCGCCCTGCCCCGGGCATCGGCGTAGCGACACCCGGGGCCGGGCCAGCGTTGGTTAGGGGCAAGTCACGTCGATTTCGAAGGACTTGCTGACCGGTCCAGCCATCGGATTGGACATATCCGCACCGCTCGCCGTGCCGGAGATCTTGTACGAGCTGCCGTCCTTGGTGGCGTTGGCGTTGCCTGATGTCCCGCCAACTCCCAACGTCACACCGTTGACATTGCCGAGCGCAACGGATTTGACGACCGGTGGGTTGGCATCGGTGAGCACAGCGCCGATGCCGGTGGGGGCACCTGATGCACCGGTCGTCGCTCCGCCGATGGCAATGCTGACGTTGCCGGCGGCGCTGGTGCAGGCAACCGAGCCTTTGACGGTTTGATCCTTGCCGTCGACGACCACCTTGGTGTTCGACTCGCTGGTCGCGGCCACAGCACCGTTGCCGGTTCTGACGGCGCCGCTGTGGGAGCAGCCCGCCAGCGCCACGCCGAGAATCGCCGCCGCGCCGGCCGTGATCATGACTTCGCGTTTCATAGTTGGACTCCATTTCTTTCTTCTGATCGTTCGTCATCGCTCATCGCGACGCGTTAACACTTTGCGGGAGAGGGCTTACTGGATCCTTAATGGACTGTTCGGCGGACGCTCAGTCCGACTCGGCCGACATGTCCAGGTACATCGACTGAATGCCGACGCGGCCGGGACCGGTGAACCGGTTGAAGACGAGATTGCCTGTACCGCCTAATATTCCGGTGCGCAGACCGTACACCTGCACGTCCATCCGGACGCTCTCGTCTCGGTATATCCAGCTTCCCGGCTCCACGTCAATCTGCTCGCCGGGCCCCAGGACTTTCTCGAAGACGTTGCCGTAGCCGTGCAACCACACCACGCCTTCAGACTGCGTCGCGGCGAACCGGTCCACGAACAACCCCGTCGAGCCGAACATCACGTTCTTGATTCCCTTCAGCCGGGTGAATCCGTATTCCAGATTTCCTGTCGCCGCCAGGTATTGGTGCTCGCGCACCTCAACGGCGGAACCGGGTCGCAAATGCAGCGGGAAAACATGACCGGCCGCGTCGCGGGAAAACGCGACCTGCCCCGGTCCACGCGCCTCGGTCAAAAGCAGCGGCATGCCGGCGATCATGCGCTTAAGCGCACCCTTGCCTTTGATCCCGATCGCGAGCGATGGCTCTTTCCACAACACCACGTGGTGCTCGAAAAACACTGGCACGCTGCCGTCCAGCCAGATGTGCAGTACCGGCACCAGCTCTCCGTCGATGCGGTAGTACACGCCCGGCGCACTGCCGTCCGCGATGCTGGTCGGCAGCAGCTGCGGGGGCTCGGGCCGATAGGAAGTTGCCTGGGGTGTGTTGCCGTGGTTGGGATTCGTCATGGTGGACTCTTTTCAGTCGTCAGTCCGGGTTTTCCCGGCTGTCAACAGGGTCCGACGAGGGGCTTAATGGATTCTAAGTGGCCTCGAGCGTGAATTCTTGGTCACCGATGCGAATTCGATCGCCGTCGAACAGTTCGGCGCTGGGATCGATCCGCTGCCCGCGCACACGGACCCCGTTGACCGATCCCAGGTCGGTGATCACGACTGCTGTGCCGCTGGCGGTAACGACGGCGTGGTGCCTGCTGACTTTGACGTCGGACAGCACGATGTCGTTATCGGAGTTGCGGCCGATCCGCGTGGCCGTGCCGGTCAACGCATATCGTTGCCCGTCGGCGCCGCGCAACGCCGCGGCGACGGGGCGGCGAATCGCGGTTGCGTTGCCTTCGACGGCGACCGAAGACACGATGGTGTCTTCGGCGTGGGCCTGAGCAGCCTTGCGCACGTCCACGGGTTCCTGGCGCAGGACTTGCTCGTAGAGCTCACGTAGTTTCGCGCCCGGGTCAATGCCCAGGTCTTCGGCCAGTCTGGTTTTCAGTCGCAGATACGCGTCGAGGGCATCTGACTGGCGGTCGGCCAAGTAATAGGCGGTGATCAGCTGTGCCCACAGCGGCTCGCGGTAGGGATGCTCGGCGATCAGCGTCTCTAGCTCCATGATCACGGCATGTGGTCGGCCGCAGGCGATTTCGGCCTCAACATGAGCAGTGTGGGCGACGACCTTTTCCTCGTCGAACGCCGTGGCAAGGGTCTCAACGAATTGGAAGTCGCGCAGGTCCTCCAAGAACGGGCCACGCCACTGAGCCAGCGCCTCTGCCGTCTGCCGGCCAGCCTGCTCGAATTCCGCGGCGGCCGCGGCGTGCAATCCAGCGTCTTTTTGGGCGCGAAAACGCCCCAGGTCGTATTGATCTTGGCCGATGGCCAGTCGGTACCCCGGCGGTGCGCTCGCCAGCAGCGCCCGGTCGATACCCGCGCTACTCATCAGGCGACGCAAGTTGGAGATGTAGGCATGCAGGGTGGCTCTCGCTCCCGCTGGTGGCCGTTGATTCCAGGCGGCGCCGATCAGCACGTCGATGTCCACCGGTCGATTGGCATTGACGATCAGCACCGCCAGCACGGCGCGTTGCTTGGGCGTGCCCAACGGCACCAGCGCGCCCCCGATGCTCATCTGCAACGGGCCCAAGACACCGAATTGGACGGCGTCGCCGTCCGTCGCGTCGTCACGCCCGGTGCGAAGCGAAGTCGCAGTCATCAACCCACCGCCGCAGCCATAGCACCCGCAAAGGCACGTCGCGCACCCAACCAGTCGCCGATCATGATGTTCCTGCACCCAACGAGTAAGCCAGCTAAGTAGCAGCAGCATAGCTTCTCCACCACCGCGGTCGCGGCGTCTAACGCTAGGATTCGCCCATGCCAGTGTCGGTAGGCGAACTGTTTGCGGGATTCACGATCCTGCGGATACTCGGCGCCGGTGCAATGGGCACGGTGTACTTGGCAGCCCATCCGCGGTTGCCGCGCCAGGATGCGCTGAAGGTGTTGTCGGCGGAATTGACCGCGGACCCCCAATATCGAGAGCGGTTTCTGCGTGAGGCCGATTTGGCAGCCAGCTTGTCGCACCCCAACATCCTGGGCATTCACGACCGTGGCGAATACGAAGACCAGTTTTGGATTTCGATGGACTGTGTCGCCGGCACCGATGCGGGTCGGCTCGTGCGCGACCACCACTCGGGCGGAATGCCCCTCAACGATGCGCTCGCGATCATCACTGCGGTCGGCTCAGCGCTGGATTATGCGCATCAGCGGGGGCTGCTGCACCGCGATGTCAAACCGGCCAACATCCTGCTGGATTCGCAAACGCGGCGAATTTTTCTGGCCGACTTCGGAATAGCTCGCCGCATCGATGACATATCGGGGCTGACCGAGACGAACATGGCGGTGGGCACGGTGTCCTACGCGGCACCCGAACAGTTGAAGGGTGAGCCGCTCGACGGGCGCGCCGATCAATACGCGCTGGCCTGCACCGCTTTTCACCTGTTGACCGGAGCGCCGCCATATGTCGATTCCAATCCCGCGGTGGTGATCACCAAACATTGCATGTCCCCGCCACCATCACTCGAGCAACGGCGCCCGGAGTTGGCCGTGCTGGACCCGGTGCTGGCCCGGGCGATGGCCAAAGCGCCTGCCGATCGGTTCGCCAGCTGTCGAGAATTCGCCACAGCACTGCAGCACCATCTGAGCCCGCAGTCGGTCCACTTCCACACCCCACCACCGGAGCAACCGCCGACCCAGCCAAGCCAAGTTGCAGCAGACTCCGCGATAGTGACTGGCGTGCAACGGGTTTCGCGTTCGAAGGCTCGGCTTGCAGCGCTTGTGGTCATCCCGTTGCTGGTCGTCGCCGCCGTTGTCATCGGGGGCGTGACGCTCTTTGGGCACCGCAGTCAGGTAGGCACCGCGAATCCTACTGGTAGTGCGCCGTCGGCGACGGCGAAAGCTAATGCCAACTCCTTCACCGGCACCTATCGGGCGGACTATGGCCCGGGCACCGATCTTGAGGGCAAACCGGTCGCCGGCGCACCGCCGATGACCGGCACCTGGGACGTCCGCTCGACGTGCGGTCCCAGCGGCTGTGTCGCAACGGCGTCATACGTCGGTGGCAGCGGAATCGTGCTCGTCTCGAATTTGGTGTTCGACGAGGTGGGTGGCAGTTGGACAGCCGTGGGCCTTGGCTCTACGCCCTGCAATAACGCCCCCGCCGAAGTCTGGGTGGTGTTCACCCTGCAACCGCAGCCCGACGGCACGCTGTCCGGCGAAACCACCCGGTCCACCACCAACACCTGCAGCACCGGGAAGCGCAGCGTAACCTTCACCCGCACTGGCGATCCCGACCTCGCCAAAGTTCCTGACCCGGCCGCGCTGCCGCCGCGGGCGGCGTCCCCTTCCACCGCGTTGCACGGCCGCTACCACGAAACGATCACCTACGCGAACGGCAATTCCGCGCCCGGACAAGACGATCTCAGCGTCCGTACCGAGTGTCTTCGCACCGGAGAGCGGTGCATGAGCCTGTTCCACGCGCCCGACGGAGTTGTGCCGCTGGTGTTCAGCGGTGGAAAGTGGACCCGCGACGACGAGGGCACCGTTCCTTGTAATCTCGGCGGCACCGTGCATATCAAACTCACCGCGGAGTACCCGCTGCCTGATCCACTGCAAGATCCGATTCCATTGCTCACCGGGCACGGTTCAAATGTGACGACCGGAAGCGCCTGCACCGGAGGCGATTTCGAAGACAAGTTCGAGCGCACCGGCGACTAGCTGATCCATTAAGGATCCGTTCAGCGCCGCTGCCTACCTTGACGTCCATGAACATTACCCACACCCCGAAGCGGGTCGTTGTCGCAGCGCTGTTATCCGGCGGCCTCACGCTGGCCGGTATCGGACTGGCCGCGGGTGACGCCCAAGCCCAGCCCACCGACAATTTCTCGGTTCCCCATCAGTGGTGCCCGGGGCAACCGTTGCCGGAGGCCGATGTCCATTGGGACACCAATATCTGCCACACCTGGTTCTGGGTGCCGGTCGGGGGGATGGGCAATGCCGGGGAGTTCGTGTGGGATGGCGATACTCCACCGCCTCATGGTCCGCCGCCGTGCTACGGAGCCCCCATCTGCCTGCCCGGTCTGTAGCAACGCACGGGCCAGACTTTGTTATTTCGCAGTCTTTCCAGCTCACCCAGGGATAATCTGCGGTGAATGAAACGACGAATCGCGGGGCTAGCAACGACGCTGTTGCTGTCCGGCGGTTTGGGCCTGGCCGGGTTGGGACTGGGAGCAGGCACCGCCCAGGCCTATAACTACGGCCCATTCCAATGGTGCCCCGGGCAACCGATGCCGAACGATCCACCACGGTCGGATGCGGACCTGGTGTGGGACATGGGTGTCTGCCACACCTACTATTTCGCCTATGACGTGCGGACGAAGGCTCCTGCCCACTATTGGGAGGGGCCCAACCTATTTCCGACTCCCATCCCGCCGCCTCCGCCACCCGCGAATCCGCCGAATGTTTCCGAGCAATGCCCCGGACTCATTCCCTTCGTCAATTGCCTACCCGGCCTCTAGTTAGAGTCTGAGATCGGTTGAGCCGCAACAACCCAACCGCTATTTGCCCAGCTCGTGCCGGGTGCGGTCCTCACGGACCGGCACACCGTTGCGGCCGGTGATGTCCTGCGCATACAGACCGGTCGCATAGGCCACGCCGCCACCGTTGATGCCAAGCTCGGTGCGGTCGATGTGATCCAGGGTGTCGGTGCTCTTGTGGTAGTTCGGGTCGAACGGCTGGTCCGCCGCCCCGCCCCACAGCTTGGCCTCCTCCGGCGACTTCTTGTTCTCGGCGCCGGAGAACAGCCCGCCCGATGGAATGCCGGCCAACGTGAAGCCGTCGTAATCGGACCGGCCGTCGAACGAAGTGTCCTGTGGGGTCTTGCCGACCGAGGTCAGGTAGGCGGACAGCGAACGCTCAATGCCGGCCGAGCCCTCGGGCACCACCGGATTACCCCGCTTGTCGAGCGGCATCGACTGGTCCCCGTCGTAGGTGAAGTAGCCAGGATTCGGCGAGGCGAGCATGTCGAAGTTCAAATACAGAGCAATGTCCTTGAGCGCGTTGACATCCAACGACTGGACGTATTTACGCGACCCGACCAACCCGATTTCCTCTGCACCCCAGAAGCCGAATCGCACCGCGTTGTGGACCTCCGGTGAGCTGCCCAGCTGCAGCGCGGTCTCCAGAACCGCCGCCACCCCGGACCCGTTGTCGTTGATGCCCGGCCCCTCGGGAACGCTGTCGAGGTGCGCACCGGCCATCACAACGTCGTTTGTCAAGCCGGTCTTGGTCTGCGCGACGACGTTGCGGGCCTGAATGGTCTTGGTTTCCGCGGAGAGCTTGACCGTCGCAGGCCCCGAGGTGAGGCGCAGCGCCGCGCCGTCGGGCTTGGTCACGCTAACCACCGGAATCTTGACGTCGGTGTCCTCGCCCAACGTGCCGCCCATGTGCTCCTCGACGACGTTGTCCCCGATGATCATCGCGACGGCGCCGCGCTGCACGGCGGCGGCTTCCTTCTGGGCGAACGGGCAGGTGCCCCGGTCGACCAGCACGACCGCGCCGTTGACCGGCAGGCTGCCGTAGTCGGAGGCGTTGCAGGCCGGGTTGTCATCGGGGGCGGTCACCAGCGGGCCGGTCACCCCGACGGGCGGGGTAGCGAGGCTGAATTCCAAAGCCTTTGCTTCGACCGTCCTGTCGCCGACGCTCACCGACCCGGTTTCGGCGTGGAAGACATGCGCTTCGAACTGCAGGGTTTGCACGTCGAAACCTTTGTCCCGCAGCTTGCCCGCCACGTAGTCGACGCTGGCGTCGTAGCCAGGAGTGCCGGCCGCGCGGGTGTTGCCGTTGGCATTGGCGATGTCCTGCAGCTTGGTCAAGTGCGCCATCATCGCGTCGATGCTGACCCGCCCGCGCAGCGCGGCGGCGAAATCCGGCGCCGATATCCGCTTCAACGGCTGGGCGGAGTCGGACGATGCGCACCCAGCGGCCGCCAATGCAATGGCCGCAACGGCGGCAACCCCAGCGCGCAACGGTCTTGACTTTTTAACCATCGCGCTCAGGTTAGACGGCCCGGTCGTCGTCTGAGTGGTCGAGCCGCAGGTATGCCTGAACAGTGGTGCCCGCCGGTGTCGTGTGGGTGCGCAACAAATCTGCGATCGTGTTGACGACGAAGAGCCCGTACGGTCCTATTCCGCGCGCGGCGGGCGGTCGGCGCCCCGCGAGCGGATCTGCCCAGTGACCCATATCGCGCGCCTCGCAGACGACGTGCCCGGCCTCGTACCAGAACGCCAGTCGGCATGCGCCACCGGCGTGGTCGAGGCTGTTGGTCGCCAGCTCGGTGGCCACCAACAAGAGGTCGGCGACTCGGTCTGCGGACATGCCGAGCAACCGGCCGTAGCGGATGCCGCACTTGCGGGCGCCGGCCAGATCGGCCGCCTCGCCGACCGTGTACGCCACCGCGGCGGGGTTGGTCGTCAGTGGTTGATTGCACTTGTCGAGTGCGACATCGAGTGCGTACTCCGGGCTGTGTTTTCGGAATCCGCCTCGCCAGATCTGCGGATGCGTGCGGCAGACGTCGGCCAGCACGCTTTCGCCAAGGCAGGACGCATCGTAGGGACACAGACCCGTCACGTCCAACCCGTCGAACGCGATGTTGGCCAGTGCCTCGTGCTGCATGCACGCGGAGTATTCGAACGGTGTGCGGCCCTCCCACACCGGCTCGGCGATGATGCGGACATGTTGGCCCGGGTGGCTCTCAACGAAGGCCAGTTGCGCCGCCAGGATCCGGCCGGGGTTACGACCGATACCCATGATGTCGACCATGGTCACGTCCGCCACCGCGTCGCTCAATGCACGACGAAGCGACGCCAGCCGGTCGCCCGGCACCGCGACCAGCACCGGCTGCGCTCGGTCCAAACCGTCGGAGATAAACCGCACCAGCCAGTCGACGTATTCGCGCTCCGAGTGGTAGAGGAGCGCGGAATGGTCAAAGGCCGGGAGTCGTGCGTGTGCTGTCAGTGTCATGTTCGACGGGTAGATCCCTCGGCAGTACTTCGTGCATGTCGCCGCCCTAGATCTACCCAGGCGACAGAAATCTAACCGTTTCCGCCTGTCGAATCCGCGATCAAATCGGCGATGGCGCGCATGCCTGCGGCGTTGGGGTGGAACGGCGCCGGCCGCCACGGCAGCGGCCAACCCGCACCCACCGCCCACGGGTCCGCCGACCAGCCATGATGCTGCCTGCTGGCTTGTCCGGCGCGCACCAGCTCGCACCCAGTGGCCTCCGCGGCCGCTGCGGTGGCGTCTTCCAGGCCTGCAGCGACGTGGTGGCCGAGGTCGGCGTCCGCGGCCGACAACGGCGGGGCCGGCACTCCAGCCGGAGGCAGCAGGGTTAGGTAATCGACGAACACCACCCGCGCCCGCGGCGAGCGTCGGCGCACCGCGTTGCCGACCGCGCGCAGGGAGTCGCCGACGCCGTTCAGCGCCTGCTCCCGCGCGTCGCGGTCAAACAACGCGCCGATCGCAGGCAGTAACCGGGCCGGCCGGGGCAACGTCGCGGCCATCAGCAGCGGCACGTATCCGACGTCGTTGCCGCCGATCGTGATCGTCACAAGTTCTTCGGAGCCGTCCAGCGCCTCGATTTGCGGCCGCGCTCCACGCTGACGCTCGGCCAGCACTTGGGCGGTGGTGGCGCCGGAAAAGGTGACGTCGACCAGGTCGAGGTTCAGCTGTGCGCCGACCAGGTGGGCGTAGTTGCGCGCCGAGCGGCCCGACCCGAACGGCGCGCCGCGCACCTGGGGCCGGATACCGGGACCGGCGGCCATCGAACTGCCGAGCGCCACATACCGCCCGCTCATCGGTCCGGGCTCGACGCCTGCGCCCAGAACCGCTTCGGAATCCGCCCGGCCCGGCGGGCCAGATAACCGGCGGTGACGGCGGCGGCCATCGCCGCGGCCATCGCGGGCGGGTCGCCGGCCCGGGTCACCGCGGTGGCCAGCAGCACCGCGTCGCATCCCAGTTCCATCGCCAACGCGGCATCACTGGCAGTCCCGATGCCGGCGTCGAGGACAACGGGGACGCCGGCCTGGGCGACGATCATCTCGATGTTGTGCGGATTGGCGATGCCCAGACCCGTGCCGATCGGCGAGCCCAGCGGCATCACCGCCGCGCAGCCGGTGTCCTCCAGTCGTTTGGCCAGTACCGGGTCATCGTTGGTGTAAGGCAGCACCACAAACCCGTCGTCGACCAATTGCTCTGCGGCTCTGACCAATTCGACGGCATCGGGCAGCAGCGTGCGTTCGTCGGCGATCACTTCCAGCTTGATCCATTCGGTCGCCAACGCTTCGCGGGCAAGCTGTGCGGTCAACACCGCGTCGGCCGCGCCACGGCAGCCCGCGGTGTTGGGCAGCGGCGTTATACCCAGTCGGCTCAACAGGTCGAGCATGCCCGTGCCGCCCTCTGCGTCCACGCGGCGCATCGCGACCGTGGTCAGCTCGGTGCCGGAAGCGACCAGGGCTTCCTCCAGGACGGCCAGGTTGGTCGCGCCTCCGGTGCCCATGATCAGCCGCGACGCGAAGCTGCGCCCGGCGATCGTCAGTTTCGAGTCAGCCACCCTGCACCGCCGTCACCACCTCGAGTTGTGCACCATCGGAAAGCGTTGTGGTCCAAGCAGATCGCGGTAGTACCGCTTGGTCGACGGCCACCGCAATACCACGATCGGGATAGCCGAGCGACTGCAGCAGCGTCGCCACGGTCGTCTGGTCATCGACCTCGAGCGGCTCCGCGTTGACGACGATCACCATGCGTCGCTCCTCCTCATCGCTTCGTCCCCCGCAAGCGGGTGGGGGTCCCCCCAGGCGCGTAGCGGCGAGGGGGCGTGCCCCCACTGCATCGTCGCACCGCCGATAATCACGGGCGGGCTCCAACCGGAATCAGTTCGGACACAATATGTTCGGCAGTCCAGGGCGCCAGCAGGAACCCGGACCGGCCGTGGCCGGCGGCGATCAGCGTCCGCGCATCCAACCGTCCCACCAGCGGTAGGTTATCCGGTGTCATCGGACGCAGCCCGGCAACACTCTCCGCAAGCTCGTACTCGCCGAGCGCCGGCATCACCGCGCACGCATCGTCGAGCAGGTCACGCACACCGGATACCGTCGGCGCGGTGTCGCGTCCATGTTCATACTGGGTGGCGCCCACCACCACGCCGTCGGCGCGTGGCACCACATACACCTGCCGCCCATGCACGCGAGCGCGAATTACTCGCTGCGGCAACGGCATACACCCTCTGCGCCAGCGCAGCCGGAGCACTTCGCCCTTCACCGGCCGAATCGGCAGGCCGGGCCACAATGTCGGGGCGTCGATGCCGTTGGCGATCACGACCGCGTCCGCCTGCACAGCACCCAGGTCATTCACGGGTCCATCCCATTCGACGCCGAGGTGCTCGCATGCCGCCTCGAGCGCGTCGAGCAGGGCGCGGTTGTCCACCGCCAGTTCGGTGGGCGCCCGGAAGCCATGCCGAATGCCCTGTGCCAGCATCGGTTCCACGTCACGCGCAGCCGACTCCCAGATCACCGGGTGGCCCTGGGCGGACAGCCAGTCGGCGACGGTATGCAGGTCGGCCACATCAGCGCGGTCGACGGCGACCGTCAACGACTCGCGCGCGGTGATCACCTGCGGTGGCAGCCCGTCGGTGAAGCCCCCTTGTTGCCACAGCCGCAACGACTCCAGGCCCAGTTGCAGCAGCCGCTCCTCGCCGGGCCAGCCTTCGCTGTGCGGCGCAAGCATTCCGGCGGCCACCCAGGACGCGCCGGGTTGCCCGCTGCGATGTGCCCGCACCGACCAACCCGCCTGCGCCGCGCGCCGCGCCACCGATAGCCCGATGACGCCGCCGCCGATGACGGCCAGCGAGCCCGAGTCCGGTGGCATCTTTCGCTCCCTTCGCCGGCATGATCCGGATCAGGTGTGACGGTAAGGGCAAGGTTGGTGTGCCCACTCTCAGCCCCGCACATGCTCCCGGGACTCCCGTGTCGACTTCCCACGCTAGCGGCTAGCGTCGCGATGTGCACCAAATCTCTGCTCGGCTGGCGAGCGCACGGCTGTATCTGTGTACCGATGCGCGCCGTGAGCGTGGGGATCTGGCCGAGTTCGCCGACGCCGCGCTGGCCGGCGGGGTGGACATCATTCAGCTGCGCGACAAGGGCTCGACCGGTGAGCATCAGTTGGGTCCCCTGGAGGCGCGTACCGAGCTGGCTGCCTTGGAGATCCTCGCCGACGCCGCACGCCGGCACGGCGCCCTGGTAGCCGTGAACGACCGTGCCGACATCGCCCGCGCCGCCGGCGCCGACGTGCTGCACCTGGGCCAGGACGACCTGCCGCTGGCGGTGGCCCGCGACGTCATCGCACCGGACACGCTGATCGGCCGGTCCGCGCACGATCACGGCCAGGTGGCCGCGGCGATCGCCGAGGACGTCGACTACTTCTGCGTCGGGCCCTGCTGGCCGACCCCGACCAAACCCGGACGCCCGGCGCCGGGCCTGCAACTCGTGCGTATTGCCGCTGATCTGGCACCCGACAAACCGTGGTTCGCGATCGGCGGTATCGACGGCGATCGGTTGGCCGACGTGCTGGAGGCCGGCGCCCGCCGCATTGTCGTGGTCCGGGCGATCACCGCGGCCGAAGATCCGCGGGCTGCGGCCGAGCGGCTCAGTTCGGCGCTTGCAGCAGCGAGCTGACCCGGGAACTGAGCTGCGACGGCGCGTGGTCGGGTGTGCCCGCGGTGCACCACACGAAAACACCCGCCTCGATCTCGACCGTGCGTGGCAGGTGACGCCGCCGCTCGTCGCCAGGGCTCAACGGCACGATCGCCGGCGCGGTGCGCAGCCGTTGCCAACTGGCGGCGAATCCCGGGTGCAACGGCAGTTTGGCCACCTCGTCTTCGCTGACCCAGCGCAGTTCGGCGCTTTCCCGGTTGGGCACCGTGTGCAGCAGTTCGCCGGCGTCGGCAACGACGGTGGTGTAGGTCCACTGCGTGCCAGACGCGGTCGCGGTAATAACGGTGCCGCGCACCGAAAGCTGCTCGCTGGGCAGCCCGGCCTCCTCATGGGCCTCCCGGACGGCAGCCTGCTCGGCGGTCTCATGGCTGTCGCGGGCGCCACCCGGCAGAGCCCACGTTCCGCCCTGATGACTCCACGGCGCCCGGTGCTGCAGCAACACCGCCGGAGTGCCATCCGGCTTGGGCGCTCTGAGCAGCAGGCCGGCCGCGCCGTGCCGGCCCCAGTAATGCATGCCGCTGTCGGATACCACCCATCCGTCACCGTCGCCGTGCACGCGTTCAGAATAAGCAGACCTTGCCCGACGACGATGCGGCCAGCGCACTTGGCCGAGGCGGGGGGACCCCCAGCCGCGCGGCGGCGAGGGGGCAAGTCGGGCAATCAGGCGTCAGGTCCTCGCATCTGGGGAAAACACTCTTAGACTTCACTTACAGAGTTCGAGACACGTACGCCCGAGAGATGAGGTCCGAACAGACGTGACCGTTGAGTTGGCGCATCCGTCGACCGAGCCCCTTGGTTCGCGGTCGCCGACCGAACCGGCCCACCCCCGCTGGTGGTTCGCCGCGACGACGCCCGGCCGCATCCTGACCATCGGTCTCATCCTGGCGATTCTCGGTGGGCTCAGCGCGTTCGCCACTTCGACGACGATCAACCAGCGGCAGCAGGCGCTGACCACCGTGTTGAAGCACACCGAGCCGCTGGCGTTCGCGGCCGGACGGCTGTACACCACGCTGTCGGTGGCCGATGCGGCAGCCGCGACCGCCTTCATCGCGCAAGCCGAGCCACGTACCGTGCGGCAGCGCTACGAGCAGGCGATCACCGACGCGGCGGTCGCGGTGACCCGGGCGTCGAGCGGGCTGACCGACGAGCCGCTGGTGCAGCTGCTCGGGCGGATCAACGCCGAACTGTCGGTGTACACCGGCCTGATCGAAATCGCGCGCACCAATAACCGGGCCGGCAACCCGGTCGGGTCGTCGTATCTGTCGGAGGCGTCGGCGCTGATGCAGTCGACGATCCTGCCCGACGCGCAGCAGCTTTATCGCGAGACATCGGCACGGGTGGACGACGAGACCACGGCGTCGACGCAGATCCCGGCTCCGGTGATCCTCGTCGTCACCGCCACCGCGGCCTTCGGCGCGTTCTCTCACCGCTGGCTGGCCCGTCGCACCAAACGCCGAATCAATCCTGGTCTAGTCGCCGGCGCACTTGCGATTCTCGTTATGGTGGTTTGGGTGGGGACGGCTCTTGCGATTTCCACCGCCGGCAGCCGCAGCGCCAAAGACACTGCGGCAGAGTCGCTGAAGACCGTCACCGATATGTCCATCAACGCCCAGCAGGCCCGTGCCGACGAGACGCTGTCATTGATCCGGCGCGGGGACGAAGAGGTCCGCAAGCAATCCTTCTACGAACGCATCGACGCCATGCACAAACAGCTCGGCGAATATCTCGCTCGCCGCGACGCCGTCGACAGGAACGACTTGCAGGGCGCCGACGAACTGCTGACCCAGTGGCGGCGGGCCGACGACCGAATCAACTCCTATATCTCGGTGGGCAATTATCGGGCCGCCACCCAGGTCGCGCTGGGTAGCGGTGAGCACGACTCCACCCCCGCCTTCGACAAACTCGACCGTGCCCTGGGTAAGGCGATGGAGCAGAGTCGCAACCAACTGCGCGACGACATCCTCAACGCGCGCCGCGGGCTGGCCGGCGCGACGGTCGGGGGTGTCGTGCTCAGCCTGGGCGCGGCCGTCGCGGTCGCTCTTGGGTTGTGGCCCCGGCTGAGCGAGTACCGATGACCCGGCGCCCGTTCCGCATCGTGTGCGCCGCTCTGGCGGCGGGCATGGGTATCTCGTGGCGACCCGCTGCGCGCGGCTTCGCCGCGCTGGCGATCGCCACGGTGCTGGCCGGGTGCAGCGAGTCGGCTGCCATGGTGGCGACGCCGGCACCGACGCTGCCGCCACCCACGCCGGCCGGTATGCAGGAAATGCCACCCAAGCCACCGCTGCCGCCGGACAACGCCGACAGCTGCAACCCCACCGCCAGCCTGCGCCCATTTACCAATCCGGTCGACGCCGACGCCGCGGTGGCCGATATCCGGGCGCGCGGCAGGCTGATCGTCGGCCTGGACATCGGCAGCAACCTGTTCAGCTTCCGCGACCCGATCACCGGCGACATCACCGGATTCGACGTCGACATCGCCGGCGAGGTGGCGCGCGATATCTTCGGCAACCCGTCGCAGGTCGAGTACCGGATCCTGTCGTCTGACGAGCGCATCACCGCGCTGGAGAAGTCAGAGGTCGACATCGTCGCCAAGACGATGACCATCACGTGCGACCGGCGCAAGCAGGTCAACTTCTCCACCGTCTACCTCGACGCTTACCAACGCATCCTGGCGCCGCGTGACTCCCCGATCACCAAGGCGTCGGACCTTTCCGGCAAGCGGGTCTGCGTCGCGAAGGGCACCACGTCCCTGCACCGGATCCGGGAGATCGCGCCGCCGCCGATCGTGGTGGAGGTGGTCAACTGGGCCGACTGTCTGGTGACGCTGCAGCAGCGGCAAGTCGACGCCATCAGCACCGATGACTCCATCCTGGCCGGATTGGTTTCCCAGGACCCGTACCTGCACCTGGTCGGACCCAACATGGGTACACAGCCATACGGCATCGGGATCAAGCTTGACAACACCGGGCTGGTCCGGTTCGTCAACGGCACCCTCGAACGCATTCGCCGCGACGGCACCTGGAACGCCTTGTACCGCAAGTGGTTAACGGTGCTCGGTCCGGCGCCGGCGCCGCCGAGCCCTAGGTATGTGGACTGATGGCCGAGCGACCGGCGGATCCGGAACGCCAAGACGTCGGCGACGGCTCGCCAGACGGCGTGCAGGACAGTGATATCGCCCCGGGCACCCAGGCCGCCGATGCGATGGTGGATTCGTCCTCGCAAGGCCGCCCGGTGACCACTCAGGCGGTGTTCCGCCCCGATTTCGACGACGACTCCGAAGCCATGTCGCTGCGCATCGCCGACACCGAACCGCAGGAACGCATGAAGCCGGTAAAGCGTGCGCCGGTCCGACGGCTGGGCGGCGGCTTGGTCGAGATTCCGCGGGTGCCCGACATCGATCCGCTAGAAGCGCTGATGCCCAATCCGGTTGTGCCGGAATCAAAACGGTTCTGCTGGAACTGTGGGCGACCGGTCGGCCGATCCAGCAAGGATGCCAAGGCCGTATCAGAGGGCTGGTGCCCTTATTGCGGCAGCCCGTATTCCTTTCTGCCGCAACTGAATCCGGGTGACGTCGTCGCCGGGCAGTACGAAATCAGGGGCTGTATCGCGCACGGCGGGCTGGGCTGGGTGTATCTGGCACTGGACCGCAACGTCAACGACCGCCCGGTGGTGCTCAAGGGTTTGGTGCATTCCGGTGACGCCGAGGCCCAGGCGATCGCCATGGCCGAGCGGCGATTCCTCGCCGAGGTGGTGCACCCGTCGATCGTGCAGATCTTCAACTTTGTCGAGCACACCGACCGGCACGGGGAACCCGTCGGTTACATCGTCATGGAGTACGTCGGTGGGCAATCGCTCAAACGCCGCAAGGGCGACAAGCTGCCCGTCGCCGAAGCCATCGCCTACGTGCTGGAAATCCTTCCGGCGCTGAGCTATTTGCATTCCATCGGTTTGGTCTACAACGACCTCAAGCCGGAAAACATCATGCTCACCGAAGAACAGCTCAAGCTGATCGACCTAGGGGCCGTGTCACGGCTCAGCTCGTTCGGCTACCTCTACGGCACACCGGGTTACCAGGCCCCCGAAATCGTGCGGACCGGTCCGACGGTGGCCAGTGACATCTACACGGTTGGGCGCACACTCGCGGCTCTGACGTTGAGACTGCGCGCCCGCGGTGGGCGCTACGTTGACGGGCTCCCCGAAGACGACCCGGTGCTCAACAAGTACGACTCGTTCGCCCGGTTGTTGCGTCGGGCGATCGATCCGGATCCGCGGCGGCGGTTCGCCAGTGCTGAGGAGATGTCCGGTCAGCTGTCCGGCGTGCTGCGCGAGGTGGTGGCCCAGGACACCGGTGTGCGGCGGCCGGGTCTGTCCACGATCTTCAGCCGTACCCGGTCCACGTTCGGGGAAGACCTGTTGGTCGCGCATACCGACGTATACCTGGACGGCCACGTGCATGCGGAGAAGCTGACCGCCAAGGAGATCGTCACCGCGCTGCAGGTGCCGCTGGTCGATCCAGCCGACGTCGCCGCGCCGCTGCTGGGAGCAACCGTGCTGTCCCAACCGGTGCAGACGCTGGATTCGTTGCGCGCATTCCGCCACGGCGCAATGGATTCCGAGGACATCGACTTGTCGGAGTCTGTCGAGCTGCCGCTGATGGAGGTGCGGGCGTTGCTGGACCTTGGCGATGTGGCCAAGGCGACCCGCAAACTCGACGACCTGGCCGAGCGCGTTGGCTGGCGATGGCGGCTGGTCTGGTACCGCGGGGTCTCGGAATTGCTCACCGGCGATTACGAGTCGGCCAGCAAGCATTTCAGCGAGGTGCTGGACACCTTCCCCGGGGAATTGGCGCCCAAGATGGCGCTGGCCGCGACCGCCGAATTGGCCGGTAGCTCAGACGAACACCTGTACTACGAAGAGGTGTGGAACACCGACGACGGGGTGATTTCGGCGGCCTTCGGGCTGGCCAGGGCGCAGTCGGTGGAAGGGGACCGGGCCGGAGCGGTACTCACTCTCGACGAAGTACCCGCCACTTCAAGACATTTCACCACAGCGCGGCTGACCAGTGCGGTGACGCTGTTGTCCGGCCGGTCGGCAACCGAAATCAGCGAAGATCAGATCCGCGACGCAGCGCGCCGGGTGGAGGCCCTGCCGCCGACCGAGCCGCGGGTGCTGCAGATTCGCGCATTGGTGTTGGGCAGCGCGTTGGATTGGTTGCAGGGGAACGAGGCCAGCACCAACCACATTCTCGGCTTTCCGTTCACCGAACATGGCTTGCGGCTCGGCGTCGAGGCGTCGCTGCGCGGCCTGGCCCGGGCAGCACCCACCCAGGCGCACCGCTACACCCTGGTCGACCTGGCCAACCGGGTACGCCCCACTTCGACGTTCTAGGCGCCCGAAGCCGGAAGTTTCAGCAAATCCTCAGCCAAGCGAAACCGCTTTGTAAGCAGGGCCGCAAGCAAATCGCAAGACAAGTCAGGCACAGTTAGGCCATGGCCGGCCAGTCGGATGGGTGGATCACTACCGCTCGCGTCCTGCGGCGGGCTGGGTTCGGAGCGACCGGTGCACAGGTTGACGCCGTGTCTGGCCAGAATTGGTCGAAATACGTCGACGCCGCGTTGGCTGCGGATCCCGTCGCCGACCCGGGCGCCGTCGCAACGCCGATGCCAACGCCGCCCGCCCTGCGCGGTCCCGGCAAGGGGGCGTCAGTCGCCGACCGCAAGGAGTTCAACCAGCAGCTCGCTGGCCAGATGACCGAACTATCAGACTGGTGGGTGCGCCGCATGGTAGCCGTCCGTCAGCCGATTCACGAAAAGCTGACCCTGTTGTGGCACAACCACTTTGCCACCTCTGCCCAGAAGGTTCGATCCGCTTCAGATATGGCGGGTCAGAACCGTAAACTTCGCAGCCTGTCTCTCGGCGATTTCCGCACGCTCGCCTATTCCATGTTGACCGACGCCGCGATGATGCATTGGCTGGACGCCCAGACCAGCACCGCCAAGGCGCCCAACGAAAACCTGGCGCGGGAATTCATGGAGCTGTTCACACTCGGGCACGGCAACGGGTACACAGAAGACGATGTGCGCCAAGGTGCCCGCGCGCTGACCGGGTGGGTCATTCGACCTGCCACCGGCCAGACCACGATGGTGCCCAAGCGCCACGATCAGGCGGCCAAAACGATTTTCGGGGTGACGAGGAATTTCGACGCGGACGGATTCTGTGACGCCGTGCTGGCCCAGCCGAAGTCGCCGCAACACGTTGCCGGGCGACTGTGGCAGCAGCTGGCGTCGGACACCACGCCGTCATCGCAGGCGCTCGACCGCTTGGTCACCGCCTATGGCCCCGGGCGCAACCTGCGCGCGTTGACTCATGCAATCCTCACCGACGACGAATTCGTCGGTAGCCGAGCGGCCAAAGTCAACACGCCCGTCGAGTGGCTTGTCGGCGTGGTCCGCACCTTGGGCGTATCCGTCGATGCCCCAGCACGATTGAAGATGGTGAACTCCACGCTGCACGCGCTGGGTCAGCGACCGTTTTACCCGCCGGACGTCGGGGGGTGGCCGCATGGCCGGGTCTGGATGTCGACCGCCAGCGCTGACGTCCGGATGCGCGCCGCGAGCCAGTTGGCGCGCGCCGGCGATCTGTCCACCGTCGAGGACGCCGCTGCCGACGACCGAATCGACGCCGTCGGCTACCTGATCGGGGTCGGGGCATGGTCGGACCGGACAGTCAAGGCGCTGGAGCCGTTGGTGAGCAGGCCCGTCCAGCTGGTGTCCGCAGCCGTCAATACGCCCGAATACCTGACGTCATAGCGAGTGCCGATGCCTGATTTGAGTCGTCGCAAGTTTCTGGTCGCCAGCGCCGGCCTCGGCGCGGCCGGTCTGCTGTCGGGTGCCTGCGCCGTCAGCTGGCCGGACCTGATGAAGGAGGCAACGCAGCGACCACTGGCCGAGGGCAGCGGGGTGCTGGTGATCCTCACGATGTACGGCGGCAACGACGGTATCAACACCGTAATTCCCTACGTCGATAATGCTTATCACGATGCCCGGCCCGAACTTGCCTATGCCCCGGGCGATGTGCTGCCGCTGGACGGTCAGTTGGGACTCAATCCGGCCCTCAAAGGGCTTGCCCAGCAGTGGAATAACCGGAAGCTGGCGATTGTGCG
>DATFYT010000267.1:0-7516 GCA_035314925.1 Mycobacterium sp.
TTCGACGGCTTCTCCATCGGCTCCAACGACCTGACTCAGCTCACCCTCGGCGTCGATCGTGACAGCGAGATCGTGGCCTTCGACTACGACGAACGCGACGAGGGCGTCAAGGAGATGATTCGCCTGGCCGTTGAGGGCTGCCGCCGCAACGGAATCCACTCGGGGCTGTGTGGACAAGCGCCTTCGGACTACCCGGACATGGCCGAGTTCTTGGTCCGGATCGGCATCGAGTCGATGAGCCTGAACCCCGACACCGTGATCAAGACCACCCGCCAGGTCCTCCAAGTGGAAAAACAGCTCGTGCCGACTCAATGAGCAGCGACGCGTTCCATCGGCCCTTAGCCGGAACTTCAAGGGACGTGACTCCCCTTGCAGACCTGTCGCATGGGCATTCTCGGGCAGGGCCGGTGCGCGAGCGCCGACCTGTCTATGTCGATTTGCTGCCGCCCTGCAATGCCGGTTGCCCCGCCGGGGAGAACATCCAAGCCTGGCTGGCCCACGCCACCGCCGGCCGGCACGAGCAGGCCTGGCGTCAGCTCGTTGCGGACAACCCATTCGCCGCAATCCACGGACGGGTGTGCTACCACCCGTGCGAAACGGTCTGCAACCGTGCCCATCTCGACAGCTCCGTATCGATTCATTCGGTGGAGCGGTTCCTCGGTGACCTTGCTTGCGAGCGCGGCTGGGGGTTCGACCCACCGTCGACCCGCACCGGCAAGCGAGTCCTAGTCGTCGGTGCGGGGCCGAGCGGACTGTCCGCCGCCTACCATCTGGCCCGCCTCGGCCACGCGGTCGAGATCCGCGACGCCGGCGCGGTGCCCGGCGGGATGATGCGGTACGGCATTCCGAGCTACCGGCTGCCGCGTGAGGTGCTGGATGTCGAGCTGAACCGGATCGCGGCTATGGGCATCGAGTTGACAAGCGATCACCGGGTCGATGACCTCGCGGCCGAGCGGGACGAGGGCGGCTTTGACGCGGTGTTCGTCGCGGTCGGTGCGCATCTGGCCAAACGAGTCGACATTCCCGCCCGTGACGCCGGCACGATGGTGGACGCGGTGTCTTTTCTTCGCGACGTCGCGTCCGGCGAAAGGCCGGCGATCGGGCGCCACGTGGCCGTCTACGGCGGCGGCAACACCGCGATGGACGCCGCCCGCGTGGCCCGCCGCCTCGGCGCCGAGGACGCGGTGATCGTCTACCGCCGCACTCGCGAGCAGATGCCCGCCCACCAAGAGGAAGCGCAGGATGCCGAACGCGAAGGCGTACGCATCAACTGGCTGCGGACGATCAGCGCGTTCGACGGTCCCGAATTACGGGTCGAGGTCATGGAACTCGACGACTCGGGTTACCCACGACCGACCGGACGCTTCGAGACGTTGGCCGCCGACACCCTGATCATGGCGCTCGGTCAGGAGACGGAATCGGGGTTCATGCGGACGCTGCCGGGAGTTGAGTTCGATAGCGACGGCAGCGTGCGGGTATCGGAATCGTTGATGACCGGCTGTCCGGGCATATTCGCCGGCGGCGACATGGTGCCCAGCGAGCGCACCGTCACAGTCGGTGTCGGCCATGGGAAAAAGGCAGCACACCATATCGACGCCTGGTTGCGCAACACGACGGGCGCACGCCTCGCCAAACACCCGACGGCGACGTTCGACGCACTGCACCTGTGGTTTTTTGGTGACACCGCGCGGCGTCAGCAGCCCGAACTCGAGCCGGCCAAGCGCGTCGCGAGTTTCGACGAGGTTGTCGGCGGGTTGTCCGCCGAGCAAGCGACCTACGAGGCCGGGCGCTGCCTCTCGTGCGGGAACTGCTTCGAATGCGACGGCTGTCTCGGCGCATGCCCCGAGGACGCGGTGATCAAACTCGGGGTTGGGCATCGGTACAAGTTCGACTACGACAGCTGTACCGGCTGCGCCGTCTGCTTCGATCAGTGCCCCGTACACGCCATCGAGATGTTCCCGGAGCCGGGATGACACGTGTCACGGTGGATGGCAACGAGGCCGCCGTTTCGGTCGCCTACCGACTCAACGAGGTGTGCTGCATCTACCCGATCACACCATCATCGCCGATGGCCGAGTTGGCCGATGAATGGTCCAGCGTGGGGCGGCCCAATGTGTGGGGCACCGTCCCGACAGTGGTCGAAATGCAAAGCGAGGGTGGAGCGGCGGGCGCTCTGCACGGCGCCCTGCAGAGCGGCGCGTTGACCACGACCTTCACCTCGTCGCAGGGCCTCCTGTTGATGATCCCGAACATGTACAAGATCGCCGGCGAATTGACGTCGGCCGTCATTAATGTGGCGGCTAGATCGCTTGCAGCGCAAGGATTGTCGATCTTCGGAGACCACTCCGACGTGATGGCCGTCCGGCAGACGGGATTCGCACTCCTCGCGGCAGCCTCGGTGCAAGAGGCGCACGACCTGGCACTCGTTGCGCAGGCGGCCACGCTCGCGACCCGTGTCCCGTTCGTGCATTTCTTCGACGGCTTCCGAACGTCCCACGAACTCAACACGATTCAGACGCTTTCCGACGACGACCTGCGGGCGCTGGTGCCCGAAGAGTTGGTGTGGGCGCATCGCGGACGGGCGCTGTCTCCCGAGCGCCCGTTCATTCGCGGCACTGCGCAGAACCCGGACGTCTACTTCCAGGCGCGCGAAACGGTGAACCCTTTCTACGCAAGGGTTCCGGGTGCGGTCGAGGACCTGATGTCCCGCTTGGGCGAGCGCACCGGCCGCACGATGCACATCGTCGACTACACCGGGCACCCTGAAGCGCAGCGCGTGCTGGTGGTGATGGGCTCGGGCGCCGAGACGGTGGTGCAGACCGTCGCCGCTCTCGTCGAGCGCGGCGAGCGGGTCGGGGTGGTTCAGGTGCGGCTGTACCGCCCATTTCCCACCAGAGCGCTCCTTGAAGCGCTGCCGGCGACGGTGCGCACGGTCGGTGTTCTGGACCGCACCAAGGAGCCCGGGTCGATCGGCGAGCCGTTGTATCTGGACGTTGTCGCGGCGCTCGCCGAGGCGCATGCCGACGGCGAACGACCGGTCATGCCGCGCGTGACGGGTGGACGCTACGGCCTGTCCTCCAAGGAGTTCACGCCCGCCATGGTTGCCGGGGTGTTCGCCGAACTCGCTCGCGAGCAACCACGGCGCCGTTTCACCATCGGTATCGACGACGACGTCTCCGGTACCAGCGTCGAGTACGACCCGTCGTTCGACATCGAGTCACCTGACACGTTCCGGGCGGTCTTCTTCGGGCTGGGTTCGGACGGCACCGTCAGCGCGAACAAGAACACGATCAAGATCCTCGGGTCCGAAGAAGGGCTGCACGCCCAGGGCTACTTCGTCTACGACTCGAAGAAGTCGGGTTCGCAGACCGAGTCGCATCTACGCTTCGGGCCGGATCCCATACGCGCTCCTTACCTGGTCACTGCGGCCAATTTCATTGGCTGCCACCAGTTCCGGTTTCTCGACAAAGTTGACGTGCTCGCTCGAGCCGCCGCCGAAGCAACGCTGCTGCTGAACTGTCGGCAGCCTGCTGCGAAGGTCTGGGACGCGCTGCCCCGGCTGGTTCAGGAACAGATCCTGGCCAAGCGGATCACGCTCTACGCCGTCGACGCCGACCGGATCGCACGTGAGGCCGGGCTGGCCGGGCGGATCAACATCGTGTTGCAGACATGCTTCTTCGCGATCTCCGACGTGCTGCCCCCCGAGCAGGCGATCGCCCGCATCAAGGAATCGGTGGAAAAGATGTACGGAAACCGCGGCGCCGACGTACTGAGGAAAGAATTGGCCGCAGTGGACGGCGCGGTGACCGGGTTACACCGGATCGAGGTGCCCACCCTGGTCACCTCCACGCGCACACCGGCACCGACCGTGCCCGAGTCCGCGCCGGAGTTCGTCCGCACCGTCACCGCGGAGATGATGGCCGGACGCGGAAACGCCTTGCCGGTCAGCGCACTTCCGGTGGACGGCACCTACCCGAGCGGCACGACCGCATACGAGAAACGCAACATTTCCGAGCTGGTCGCAGTCTGGGACTCCGACAGCTGCATTCAATGCGGCAACTGCGGCTTCGTCTGCCCGCACAGCGTGATCCGCTCCAAGTTTTACGACCAGTCCCAGCTGGCCGGGGCGCCAAGACAATTCGACTCCGCACCCCTGGACGCCGTCGGCCTCCCGAACACCCGGTTCTCGTTGCAGGTGTATGTCGAGGACTGCACCGGGTGCGGCCTGTGCGTCGAGGCCTGCCCAGTTGTCCTACCTGGCAACGCCGTCACCAAAGCGATCAACCTCGGCCCCAGCGAGCCGCGGGTGGCTGCCGAGCGAGAGAACATCGCCTTCTTCGAGACCCTGCCGACCAATGACCGGTCCCGGGTGGATTTCGGCACCGTACGCGGCACCCAGTTCCTGCAGCCGCTGTTCGAGTTCTCCGGCGCCTGCGCGGGTTGCGGAGAGACGCCGTACCTCAAGCTCCTCTCACAACTGTTCGGCGACCGGCTGATGATCGCCAACGCGACCGGTTGCTCTTCCATCTACGGCGGCAACCTGCCCACCACTCCCTGGACCACCGACGCCGACGGGCGGGGTCCCGCCTGGTCGAACTCGCTGTTCGAGGACAACGCGGAGTTCGGGCTCGGCATACGGTTGGCCAGCGACGGACACGCCCAACTGGCACGGCGACGCCTCGCCGAATTACGCGACGCCCTCGGCACCGAGCTCGTCGACGCCATTCTGGGGGCACCGCAGCTGCGGGAGTCGGAGTTGGCAGCCCAGCGTGAGCGGGTGGCCGAGCTCAAGAACCGCCTCGAGGGCCTCGATCCCGCCCTGATCGCTGACCTGCGCAGCGTGGTGGACAGCCTGGTCCGGCGCAGCGTGTGGATCGTCGGCGGTGACGGCTGGGCGTACGACATCGGGTCCGGAGGGCTCGACCACGTGTTGGCGACCGGGCGCAATGTCAACGTGCTGGTGCTCGACACCGAGGTCTATTCCAACACCGGCGGGCAGATGTCCAAGTCGACACCACTGGGCGCAGTCGCCAAGTTCGCAGCCGCAGGCAAGACGGTGCCGAAGAAGGATCTGGCACTGCAAGCGATCGCTTACGGAAACGTCTACGTCGCAAAGGTCGCCATGGGTGCCGACCCGCAGCAGACCCTGCAGGCCTTCCGCGAGGCGGAGGCTTACGATGGCCCGTCGCTGGTAATCGGCTACAGCCAGTGCATTGCGCACGGCATCGATATGCGTCTCGGGATGGATCAGCAGTACCGCGCGGTCGCCAGCGGACACTGGCCGCTGGTTCGTTACGACCCAGTACTTCGTGCCGCCGGCCACAATCCGTTCCTGCTCGATTCGCACCGACCGCGGATCCCGCTGACCGACTACCTCTACCGAGAGCTGCGGTACCGCTCACTGGCCAACGCCGATCCGGTCGAAGCCGAACGGCTGCTCGGGCTGGCAGAACAGGCGGTCGAACAGCGCTGGAATACCTACGAGGAGATGGCTTCCCGGGGTCCCGAACACTTCCACGCCGACGCCCGCAGGGAACGCTGATGGAGCTGTCGACCCACTATATGGGCCTCGCATTGCGCAACCCACTGGTGGCGGCGGCATCCCCGCTGTCCCAGACCGTCGACGGCGTCCAGCGCCTCGCCGACGCGGGCGTCGGTGCGGTGGTGCTCTATTCGCTGTTCGAAGAGCAACTGCACCGCGAGGCGGAGCAGAACGCACGTCTTGCCGAGGCAGGTGCAGAGGGCTTCGCCGAAGCCCTGACTTACTTTCCGGCCGGAGCCGGCGAGGACCACGGCCCACGCCAGTACCTGAGTCTGCTCGAACGCGCGGCCCGCGCGGTCTCAGTCCCCGTGATCGGCAGCCTCAACGGCAGCACGCCCGGGAGTTGGGCCCGCTACGCCCGGTCAATGCAGGATTCCGGTGCGGCCGCAATCGAATTGAACATCTACTACTTGCCCGGCGATCCGCACATCCGCGGCCGCGACGTCGAACAGCGTCACCTCGACATCCTGGCGCGGGTTAAGGACGCGGTAACCGTACCGGTGGCGGTGAAGCTCAGCCCGTACTTCAGCGCGACCGGTGAGATGGCGCGGCGCCTCGACGAGGCCGGTGCGGACGGGCTTGTTCTGTTCAACCGATTCCTGCAGCCAGACATCGACCCCGAGAACCTCACCGTGGGACCCGCGGTGTCGTTGTCCACCGCGGCGGAAATTCGATTGCCGCTGACGTGGATTGCGTTGCTACGCGGACGGGTCGGCGCGTCGCTTGCCGCGACGACCGGCGTCGAGAGCTCCATTGAGCTGATCAAGTATCTGCTTGCCGGCGCGGATGTGGTGATGACCGCCTCAGCACTGCTGCGCCACGGCCCGGAACACGCCGCCGTACTACTCGACGGGTTGTGCGAATGGATGCGGCGCAAGGGATATACCACCGTCGAGGAACTGCGTGGGCTGCTCGCCGTACCCATCGGCGCCGACGAGACCACACGCGAACGCGGCGACTACGTCAGCGCATTACGGCAAGCCAACAACACCGACTACGGCCCCTGGTAACCGTAGAGGCTCGCACCCATTCGACGGCGATTCACACCTACTCAAGGTCTTTCGACCCTTGGCAGCAGCGGACAGCTGCCCTCATCCCGGACTGGCTGGGGTTCTCAACGTCACTTACGTGCGGGACCTGCCGGAGACACGCTTGACTTTCTGCTCGGTACACTCGTGATCTGTCTGGCGGGCAATCCGATACGACGCCAGTGGCTGAAATTCGATGATTGGGTTGCTGCCAGCGCTACCGCGGTCTCGACAAGAACTCCAGTGAGTGGCTGAGGTTGTGTTGCGCAGGGCTGGTCAGTCCCTGCTGGAGTTCCCATTCGTAGCCGCGGATCGCCAGCAAGTAGGCGTCGGGGACGTGTTCGAAGCACTGCTGGGTGGTCGCCAGGATTGACGGCACGGAGATTGCGTGCGAGGTGAAGCTGAAGTCCAGCTTCGGCTCCGGATGGCTCAGGGAAAACGATTCGACCGCAGGGTCTTTCGTGGCATCCACAAACAACACTCGCGTGTATCGGCTGATCAGATCAGCGTCTTCGAGGCTCAGCTGATAGGTACGGCGCAGGCGTGCGCGAGGCCGAGGACGGATTTGCTCGAGCCTGTCGATGAAGGCCCAGCCCAATCCGTCGTCCTGACGTCCGGCGTTGCCGATGCCGTAGATCAGCGACGTGGGGTTGTCGAAGAGCCCAAGAGTGACACAGTGCGGTTCAGCGCACGCGCTCATCGACCACCCGCCCCTGCGCGTCCACAACGGTGACGGTCAACGGCATCTGCCCCAGGGCGTGGGTGGCGCAGCTCAGGCAGGGATCATAGGCGCGGATCCCCACCTCGATGGCGTTCATCATGCCCTCGGTGATCTCAGCCTGGCCGCCGAGATAGTCCTCGGCGACGCTGCGTACCGTCCGGTTGAGCACCTGGTTGTTCTGGGTGGTGGCCACGAGCAGGTTGGCGAAGGTGACATTGCCTTCGC
>DATFYT010000268.1:0-57169 GCA_035314925.1 Mycobacterium sp.
ACTCGGCAAAATCCTCCCAGGGGTGCATCGTCGCGTACTCGGAGATGTAGAAGTCACCCCAGTTCGCCGGCGCACCGAATTTGTAATGTCGTGCGATCTCGTCTTGATAATCGGCGCGCTCATCGCCGAAGATCTCGCGGCGCTCGTCAAGGTAGCGCGCGGCTCCGGGATCGGTTTCCACCAGAATGTTCTGGTAATAGTGGCCGACTTCGTGGCGGAAATGACCCAGCACGGTGCGGTAGGGCTCACCGAGGTGGACCCGAAGCGACTCACGGTAGGCGTCCAGCGACTCGACCAGATCGATCGTGATTACCCCGCCGGCGTGCCCGATCACCACACGTTCACCGCCGCTGTAACTGGACAGCAGATCAAACGCGAGCCCTCCGTCTTTCCGCCAGAACGGGTCGACCGGCAAGCCGATGTCAATGAGCTGACAAATCAACCGCCGCAACCCGATCCCGGTGGACACCAGCTTTTCCACTGCGACGGTGTCGTCAGTGTCGGGCTCGCGGCGGATCAAGGAATCCGCCAGACATCGTCCCCGCTGACCGCCCAATTCCTGTTCTTGAGGCACCAACCAGTTGCAGCCGAGGCTGGCCCCCTTTGTGCATGCAATCCAGGTCTGGCCGTCGATAACCGCGGCGCCCGACGAGGTCGCGACCATGTTGCGGCTAGGGACATGCAATCCAAATTCTGCCAAGCAATTCGGGCAGCGCCGCGACTCGAATGGGACGAAGCTACGGCAGACGGGGCAGGCGAACGCGCGCACGGATTCCATCGTGGCAGTCCGTGCGGGCCGCCCGCATCGTTTCAGCCGGTATCGCGACGAAGCGGCGAATGTCGCAACGTCATTGGTCAAACTTCACACGGCAGACGTACCGCAGGAGCAGTTCCATCCGTCGCCCGTCCCTACCGACGCGGCGCGCCGCCCCAGCCGTGGCTACCTAACGGGGCGGGCCGCAAGCTCGCCCCGGCGTCACCCCGGCGACTGGGGGCGATTCCTAGCCGTACCGAAGCCGTACCGGAACCGTACCGGCAACGGGCAGATTCGTTGCCTTCGAGGCGGTTTGGGTCGTTTGAGCTAACTGTTTCGCCTGGTCGCCGAGGCGCTGGTAGACGCGGTTCTGGTGCATGACCTCACCCCTCGGAGCCTGTCTCGGTGTCACGAATTGTCACAACTCGACCAAAACTGCTCGCGGCAGCTTAAGAGCGTCGTCCTGACTGTGCGCATACACCGACATCGTGAACGCTGCGCTGGCGTGACCTAGCCACGCGGCGATCACCGCGATCGGCAGCCATTCGTCGAGTAGCTCGTCGCCGGACTCAATACTCGGCATCGGCGCGCCCGCCTCGGCGGCGGTCCGACGTATAGCCGCGATCAGCCGAAGTTCAGAGGCGATGTCTCGCGGTCGCGCACGACGCCGAGCGTACCGATTGCCCGCTGCGGCGCAAGTCATCTCCCGGGAGGCACGCGCTCTGGCGCGGAAGCCGCTTTGCGCCGAACCAGCATTACCGCGATGGCAATGATGAGTGCCGCGGCGGTGGCGATACAGCGCAGCAGCCCGGGCCCAGGGCGCGCAGCGGCAAGTTTGAGTCAGGTAGCAGCCGCGACCTTCCCCGTGACTGCCCTAGGGTGGCGAGATGAGCGAGGCTGATGGGCCGCTGTGGGAATACACATGGTTCTATTCGACGGGCGATGATGCCCTGAACGAAATGATGCGCAAAGCGAACGCCCTAGGGGAACAAAGATGGGAGATGGTTAACTTCGCGGTGGACCAGGCCAAACCCTTTACCGCCGTGTGCTTCTTCAAACGGCCGCGACTCCCGGGGGCGACGCCCGAACCTCCCGAACCGCCTCGGCGCTTTCTCTGAAACAAACGGGAGAAGTTTTTGAGAGGCCCGGAGGCGGCAGCTAACTCGCCCCCAGGGTTGTGGCGCGTAGACCGATAGCCCGCACCATCAGCTGCTGGTGTTCGAACCGTAAAAAGCAGATATGTACGACCCCTCTATCGATGGTTCGGAGCGAAGAACTGCCAGATGGTGTCGGTAGCGTTGAGCGCCGTCGACGGTGCGGGGATGTTGCCGATCCATTGCGTGAGCGGGCTCGGGTCACCGCCGGGCCACTGGTGGCCCGCCCCGGTGACCGAGATCAATCCCACGGTGCGCCCGTCGGCGCACCCGGCCGTCTGGGTCGTCACGTCCCCGGCGGTAGTCGAGTTGGGTTGTCCGCACCCATCGATCCCACGCCACGTCGCGTTGACGGCCTCCACCGAAGGGCCGTCGACGCGCGCCGTCCCGTCGGCCGAGAACGCCTTGCCCGGCCCGCCGTTGTAGGGGACTCTGTCGTCGGCAGTGCCATGTATCTGCAGCACCGACGTCGGCCGTGCTGCCGAGCAGTCGGTCAGCAGCGTGCCCGCCACGGGGGCGATCGCCGCGAATGTGTCGGTCTGGCAGCCCAAGCGAAGCGCCATCATGGCCCCGTTCGACATGCCGGTCGCATAGATACGCGCCCGATCGATCGGCATTTCTTGCTCGATGGCGCCGACCATGGCGGTGATGAAGCCGAGGTCGTCGGTGTTGGTGCGCTTCGGCTCGCCACAGCAGGTCCCGGCGTTCCAGGCGCGCATGAGTCCATCAGGGTAGGCGACCAGAAAATGCCCGCCGTCGGCTTCGCTGTCCCAGTGGTAGGAGCGTTCGGCCTGCGCCCCGGTTCCGAAGCCGCCGTGCAGCATCACCACCAGCGCCGCACCGTCGCTCAGCCCCGCTGGACGGTACAGATGGAAGGTTCGGCTGAGCCCGCCGACGTCGATGGTCTGGGTGGACTGCCCGACCGGAATCGACTGCGCACCAGGTGTTCCGAGTGCGTGACCGCCACCGATACACCCGCCGAGTAGCACGACCAAGGCTCCGAGGGGACACACGACAAGTGCCCGAAAGTATCGAGATCGCATGTCCCCATCGTGGCAGCCCTGCGGAAGTTTGACAAGCAGCTTGTCAATAGTGACGGAAGTGGCACACTGTTAGGCCATGCGAGCTGTTCGAGATGCCAAGTGGGAGCCCACGGTGCCGGCACTGGTGAATCTGGTGGCCGCGTCCGGAGCGCCCCGCTTGAGGGCGGCTTTCGCGGCCGCCGGGCTCGACGGGATCCGGCCCGCGCAGGCGGTTGCCCTGGTGCCGCTGGCGGCCGGCGGTTTGCACGCGTCGGATCTGGCTGACCGGCTCAGGGTCAGCCGGCAGGCGGTGGCTCAGGCGGTGGCCGCACTGGAACGGCACGACTACGTTGTTCGAGGGCCTCACCCCTCTGACGCCCGTGCGCGGATCATCGAGCTCACCCCCCGGGGCCGCCACGCACTGCGGGTGATGCGTGCCACCGCGCTTGATGTGGAGAAGCGTTGGCGAGATGTTTTGGGAGAAAACCGATTCGGAGAGCTGCGCGAGACGTTGTTGGCGCTGCGCTCGGCTGAAACCGGCGAGTCCTCAGGACTCGAACGGGGCTATCCGCACGGCCAACGGCAAGCCGCAGCGGACGAGTAGCCCCATGCACCCGCCCGGGATAACCCGGCACGGCCGCGGCGCTGCTGATTGCGGCGCGGGAGACAAGTTCCGCTGTAGGGTTCATCAGGCGCGGCGCGAGACCGCCGCGCAGCGCGACACAAAGGTGACGTTAGAGGCTGCTCAGCTTGCTGATCGTTTGAATTTCGGTGTCCCGGTAGGGCCGTCCATCGGGTTGGACTAGGTCTTGAAACCAGGGCTTCGGAGCTGTCGTGTACGGGTGATCCCAGGAGTCCCATGGAAAGTAGGTCTGGGTCTTACCAGCGACCCAACCCCAATTGATCGCACCAACGTTGTGCCGCTTCGCAACTGGCAGGACTCCGTCCACGGTACTTCCGAGCGTCCGAGCCAGGTACTCAGTGCAAAGGATCGGCCGCCCCAATGGAAACAGTTCGGCGATTCGGGCCTCAAAGGCCGCTGGTTCGTCATAGCAGTGGAAAGTGACCACGTCGGAGTTGTCCAGTTGAATGTTAGTGATTTCGCTGCGGCGCTGGGGATCTCCCCACTCGCCGTCCCACACGCCACTCGTTAATGGCTGAGATGGATCAACCGAACGCGCCCACCCGAACGCCAGGGAGAGCAGGTCGGCGACACGCTCCAGCTTGTCTTTCCTCTCGACCTTGCGATACGCGCGTGCGGGATTGTCGGGCTCATTCCACAGGTCCCAACCCAAAACGCGGTCATCAGTGCGGAATTGGGTCAACACTTCCGTCACATAGTTGAGCAGAGTGCGGCGGTAGTCGAGGTCATCGAGGTGTTCAGCGCCTGGGCTTTGCACCCAACCGGAGTTGTGGACCCCAGGCTTCGGGGCGCGCTGCCGTCCCGGTTTGGGGAACGGATCCCAACATGAGTCGAACAAGACAAAGAGTGGTTTGATGCGGTGGCGGGCCGCTATGGCGACAAATTGCGCGAGACGGCTTTGGAAGCCTCGATGGTCTTGGGCCCAGAGCTGATCGTGGAGGAAGACCCGCACAGTGTTGAGCCCGTGTAATTGGGCCCAGCCGAGCTCGGTATCGATGCGCCGGGGGTCGAAGGTGTCGGCCTGAAACATCTCGAGCTGGTTGATGGCGTTTGAGGTGATGTAGTTGGCGCCGATGGGCCAACCTTGCGTTTGATACCAGCGGTTGGCGCGGTCAGGCGACCATCGGCTCTGCTCCGCGGCGGCGCGAGGTAGCTGGGCCAGCGTAGAGCCTGCCGCCAGCAGCACTGGTAGCCCCAGCACCGTTCGACGTCTCACGCAGTGACGATAAGTCCCCGGTGACGCAGCAGGCTAGAGACTTCAGCCAGACGTCCTTCCTCCAGTCCGTTCCGCTGATGAGACCCACCACTTCTTAAATGCCGGATATGCCAGCAGAATCTCCCGGAGGGCGCACAGGCGTCCCGTACCGCGGCAGCGTACATGCGTAAGCGTTCGGGCTGAGGTATCCGGTCGGCTTCGTTGCCAGTGCAGCGTCAGGCTAGATCGCCAGTACCGTGACGCCGGTCGACGGCCGCATGCCGATGTCGCCGCTTCGCCCGCACGGCAAGGTTTTTGCTGTCGCTGAGCGGGACGCGAGTACAGTAGCGCCGATGGCTGTCGCCCCGTCGAATGAGCGGATGGTTGCCGGGGTTGCAGCTGCGTCTGTCTCGCTTGGGGTGGCCCAGCTGGTGGGCATCCTGTTCGGCGCGCGGGCCGATGCCCGTGCTGCGATCAGCTCGGTGGCCATCGATCTGACACCAGGGCCCATCAAAGAGTGGGCGATTCAGACCCTGGGCTCTCTGGACAAACTCTTCCTGGCCATCGTCGTGCTCGTGGTGATCGCGACGATCGCTGCAATCGCCGGGACCCTCGAGACTCAGCGTCGCCCGCTCGGCAGCGCTGTGATCGCCGCGGCGGGCGTCCTCGGATGCATCTCAGTGTTGTCGCGGCAGGATGCGACAGCACTCGACACGATCCCCACTGTCGCGGGCGCGGCCTGCGGCGTGGCGGCCCTACGCCTGCTCACCCGTCGGTTCTGGCCCGGCCGGGGAGACCCGGAAGACGCAGCTGACCATGACGGAGCGGATGCCGGTAGGCGCAGGTTGGTCATCTTCGGATTGCTCGGGCTGGGAGTAACGAGTGGCGTGGCGGGTGCGGCCGTCACGCGGTTGGTTCATTCGGTGGCCGGTGACCGGAAAAACTTCACACTTCCCCGACCGCGCATGTCGGCGCCATCGATACCTGCCGATGTGCAGCCGAGCGGCGTTGCGCTACCGAGCTTTATCACACCCAGCGCCGACTTCTACCGGGTGGACACCGCACTCACTGTTCCCCAACTCAGCCACGGCGACTGGCGGCTGCGTATCCACGGCATGGTGGATCGCGAAACCGCCTACAGCTTCGACGACCTCGCCGACTTCGACGCCATCGAAATGGCGACGACGTTGACGTGCGTGTCGAATCCCGTTGGAGGCAATCTGATTTCGACGGGTATCTGGACAGGCTACCCGGTGGCTGATCTGCTGGCGGCCGCCCGGGTGCACGCGGACGCCGATATGGTGCTTTCGACGTCGATCGACGGCTTCACTGCCGGAACGCCGCTGGATGCACTCACCGATACCCGCAACGCGCTTCTGGCGGTCGGCCTCAACGGTGAGCCGCTGCCGGTCGAGCATGGCTACCCGGCCCGGCTGGTAGTACCCGGGCTCTACGGGTACGTGTCCGCCACCAAGTGGGTCGTCGACATGGAGCTGACCCGCTTCGACCGAGCACAGGCGTACTGGACGCGGATGGGCTGGGCACCGCGTGCACCGATCAAGACCGAGTCGCGGATCGACGTGCCGAAAGGTGGTCAGAAGGTGCCGATGGGGTCCGTGGTGTTTGGCGGTGTCGCGTGGGCACAGAATCGCGGCGTGCGGGCCGTGGAGGTCCGCATCGACGATGGCGTGTGGCAGCCGGCTGAACTGGGCGCGAGCTATTCCAACGAGACGTGGCGGTTGTGGAGCTTCCCCTGGCATGCGAAAAGCCCTGGGAAACACAACATCACCGTGCGCGCCATCGACAACACCGGAGCTGCCCAAACTGCGGATCGGGTTGGTACCGTCCCCGACGGCGCCACCGGATGGCACATGGTGGACTTCACCGTGTCGGAGCGGTGAAGCACTATTTCGACGACAGTCTCCGCCAGCTGAATACCGCAATCACGATTCCGATCAGCACCGTGATCGGACCAATAATGGACCAGGTCGTGGTGTTGCTCATCGGGCTACCAAGAAGCACTCCGAATCCCTGGAGCGCCCAGATCAGACCGAACACTGCGACGATCAACCCGACCGCGAATGCAACGACGAAACCCCTTCTCATATAGGGATCCTACGCGCCGGACAGGGGATGTCGCGCCTTGACGGAGCACAACCGGAACGATCCGGATCAGCCGTCCGCAAATCCGTTGGTTGCCGGTTCGCGCCGCTTCCGCCCCACGAGTGGCCTGCTGCTCCTGCCGTTCGCTATAAACGTGATCAGCGATGCGCGTGGACGACACGGCCCTTAGACAGGCGCGACGACCCGAAACACCGGGTACTCGTCGACAATCCGCTCGAATTCGCTCAATGGCGCCCGGCGGTCGATCGGGAAGAATGGGCGCGCGCCGGCTCCGACCTCGAGATAACGGCGCAAGATCGCAGCACGGTTATCGGAGAAGTCCTCGACTAAGGACACGTTCTGGCGCTTGCCCTGTAGCAAAACAGCATGATTGTCGGCGCGCAGGTTGCGCACCCAGTTCGTCCTGTCGCCCAGCATGGCCACCAGATAGCGCTCACCCTGGTAGGCGACAACAACTACGGGAAACGAGATCTTTCGCCCGGTCTTGCGTCCTCGAACCTCGATTGTGGCAGCTCGACTTGGCCCGATGCCCGTCGCAAAGGCGATACCGAGCAAGCGGCTTAAGACGCGTGCCGAGCGATTTGGACGCCCGCTGCGGAACTGCCACCTCTGGAACGCGCTCACCGCACCGCGCCGCATCACACGAGCCTTCCGCTAACAGATACGACGGGGCTCGCATCGGCGATATCTGGGCCTCGCAGCCGCTCCCGCCGTCTTGCCTCAATCATGATGTGCCTTCTAGTTTTATCTTCTGCGCCCGGAGAGCTTGCTTGGGTCGAACGAAACGTTGTTGTCCTTCACAGCGACCTTGCCATTCAGGCCTGACATCAGTGGATCCTCCAAATTCGTGGTGAGGGCTGACCCCGATGGTGTGCGGGCATGTCGTGTCAGGCCCGGGTGGGGAAGGCGTCACCGAACATTGGCAGCCCGCTTAGGGATTCCCCGGCGGTGGCTTCGTCTTGGATGACATCCCAGTGTTCGGCAAGCACGCCGTCTTGGATCCGAACGATGTCCGCCACGATCCAGTCAGCGGGTTGGCCGACATTGCAGAAGCGACCGTGCAGCATCACGTAATCGCCGTTGGTGGTGATCACCGCATTCTCGTAGCGCAGGTCGGGTGGTGAGGCCTTGACAAGCTCGAAAAGCCCCTCGCGTCCCGGCGGAATGTGAGCGCTGTGCTGAATGTAGTCGGCTGACCAGAAGCGTTGTGCGGCGGCGTAATCCCGCTTGTTGAACAGCGTGTCGAACGCCTCCAGCACGAGCGCCTTGTGGCGCTGCTCGGTCTCGGTCATGGCTTTGCCTCCTGTGATTGGTTCATCTGCTTGCGACGCGGTCGAACTCATTGCCTTCGGGATCCAGGAAACTGATCCACCGGTTGTTGTTCTCGACCAGCGAGCGGGTCTGCTGGGCGCCCAAAGCGGTCAGTCGGTCGGCTTCGGCCAGAACATCGGCGGCCTTGAGGTCGAAATGCACTCGGTTCTTGACCGTTTTGCCCTCGGGCACCTTGTGAAACATCAAGACGACTCCGAGCCCGCTGTCGGCGTCCGCGGCGATTGCCGCGAAGTCCTTGGTGGCGCCTTCGTTGACGCTCCGGTGCAGGGCCTGCGCCCAGAACTGTGCCAGCTGGGCGGCGTCATGGGCGTCGAAGCTGATCGCCAGTACCGAAATGGTCATGACGTCGCGTCTGGATTGTGATGGGTTTCGGCGCCCCTGCGGCCGCCGTCGACGGGCACGTTGGCTCCGGTGATGTAGGACGCGCGAGGGGACGCTAAGAATCCGATCAACTCGGCCACCTCTTGCGGCTCACCAGCCCGACCCAGCACGGTGGTCTCGCCGAGGGAATCGAACAGTTCCCGTTCGGCTGCGTTGGTGTAGACGGGTCCTGGTGAAATCGCGTTGACGCGGACGCCAGCCGGCCCGTACTCGGTGGCCCAGGATCGGGCGAAGGAAGCCAGTGCCGCCTTAGTGGCGCCATAGGCCGCAGTGTTGGGTTGACCGACGATCCCCGCCCTGCTGGCGATGTTGATGATCACACCGTCGCCGCGTGCCGCCATTTTCGGGGCCAGCACCGACACCAACAGGTAAGGGGCTTGCACGTTGGCGGCGAACAACTGATCCAACGTCTTGACGGGCAGGTTTGCCGAAGGGCCGAACCAGGCAAACCCGGCGTTGTTGACCAAGATGTCGACGTCGCCGACCTCCTCGGCCAGCCGCAGCGCCTCCATCGGTTCAGTCAAGTCCGCACCCACAAACCGAGCTGTGCCTCCGCCGTTTTCGATCTCGGCAACCACCGCAGCGCCCCGGCTGGCGTCACGACCGTGCACTACCACCGTGGCGCCCTGCGCGGCCAACTGCACCGCGGCCGCCTGACCGATTCCCGATGTCGCGCCGGTCACCAGCGCGACCTTGCCTTCCAGATCCCGAACCGCGGTGGGGCTTGTCATGACCACTCCTGGAGTATTTGTACTGATCTGTCTGATCTTCTAGACCACAAATTTAGACTGATCGGTCTGAATTTGCAAGGCCGGCGTTGCGCGCTTTCTTGTGAGCTGCGTCATTGCCGGCGACTGTCGAAGGACAAAATCCGCTCCGTCGGGATACCGCGTCCGCCTGAAGCGTCTCGAGATTCGAGACGTCGGGCCGACCGGACGCACAGGCCGGGTTTGAGGCCCCTTCCCGGAACCAGCCGTCAGCGGGAGGTCACAGAAGTCATCTTCAGACAAGTCTGTCTGATATGCTCGCCACATGCCGGCACAGACAGCGAAACGGCCGTCCCCGCGGGAACGGCTGCTGGCAGCGTGCGATGAGCTCTTCTATCGCGACGGGGTGCACTCCACAGGAATTGACGCCGTCATCGAGAAGGCAGGCGTGGCAAAAGGTTCGCTCTACTACATCTTCGGCGGCAAGGACGAGCTGGTTGCTGCTTACTTGCGTGGGCGCCTGGAGAGATGGCAGCAGCTCGTGGAGGCCGCGCAGGGCGGCGTCGATGACCCGGACGCGAAGATCCTGGCGGTTTTCGATGCGATCGCCGACTATGTGTCGCTTCCCGAGTATCGGGGCTGCCCCTTCCACAACGCCGCCGCCGAAGCACCGGCGGGGGAGGCCCAGCAGCTGGCGATTAAGGAGTACCGCAGCTGGTTGCGCCGTTCGTTTCGTCAACTGGCCCTTGAAACAGGCGTATCCGACTCCGAAGCGCTGGCCGATGCGCTGATCGTGCTGTATGACGGGGCGCTGGCCACCACCGGCACAGACGAGCCCGCGCGCACCGCCGCAATGACGGCCAAACGCATCGCGCGGCTCACCCTGGCAGCCGCGCGAGCCTCCAGCTCGGCGTGACTCGAGCGCAGATGTTAATTGTCGGGGCTGCATCCGAATAAGGAGATTGCACATGACCGTGTCCGCCAAATCCTCTTCACCGGGACCGACGATTCCTGAGTCACAGACCCCTGATCGGGACTATCCCCAGATGATGGGGAAGCGAGGCCTTGTGGAGCCGGCCCCCCGCCGCGTGCGCGGCTACTTCGACGGCACACTCGTATTCGATACGACCCAGGCCCATTACGTCTGGGAGATTGCCTACTACCCGCAGTATTACGTGCCTGCGGCTGACGTCCGTATGGAGCATCTGCAAGACGAAAACCACGTCCAGAAACTACAGTTGGGCTCTTCGCGGCTGTATTCGTTGACTTCGCCTGAGCGCGTACGGAAGTCGGCGGCTCGCCTGTACGACTCAGGTCCGGTCGCAGGCAGCGTCCGGTTCGAATGGGACGCACTCGACTGGTTCGAGGAGGACGAACCGATCATCGGTCATCCCCGCAATCCCTACGTCCGTGTCGACGCGCTGCGCTCTCACCGCCAAGTCAGGGTCGAACTCGACGGCGTCGTGCTGGCCGAGACACACAGCCCGGTCCTGCTTTTCGAGACAGGACTGCCGACCCGCTACTACATCGACCGCACCGACGTGGTGTTCTCGCACTTGACGACAAGCGAAACCCAAACCATATGTCCCTACAAAGGAATCACCTCGCAGTACTGGAACGTCAGAGTCGGAGAGACGGTGCATCCAGACCTTGCGTGGACGTACGACTATCCACTGCGCGAGGTCGCGCCTATCGCCGGATTGATCGCTTTCTACAACGAGAAGCTCGACATCTTTGTCGATGGCACCTCGTTATCGCGGCCCCACACCCATTTCACCTAGGGGCAGGGGGTCATCCCAAGTCAGCCGGTAATCCGTTTCTCGCGCTCTCGCGCACAGACTAGGTGTTTTGTGGGCGCAAGGCTGCTATTCCGCTGACGAGTGCCGGGAAAAGTAGCTGAACGACGCTGAGCGCGAAGTGACAACATGGCGCCTGTTTCCGCCGTCGATTGCCGCCGTGAATGCTCGACTGTGGATAAGCCCAATCGCGTACGCGGGCAGGCGGGCGCAGACGCGGCTAATTAACGTGACCGGCGCATCGTGGCGTGCCCGCGCGTCGCGGCCTTTACGATGCGGTCTTGGGGGTACGGCGCCAAAGGAGCCCGCCATGGGACTGCCCGCGTTGGTCCTCGTGCACGGAGGCGGAATGGCCGCCGATTCGTGGGGCCTCGTCGTCGAAGAGATCCATCGGCTGGCACCGGACTTGACCGTGCTTGTCCTCGACATGCCGGGACGGCGGAACAAGCCCGGCGACTTGAGGGAGATGACTATCGCCGACTATGTCGAGTCGCTTGCCCGCGATATCGAAAGCGCCGGGTTGAACGAGATGGTCATCGTTGGCCATTCAATGGGAGGCATGATGCTGCCAGGGGTGGTCACCAGACTGGGAGCGGCGCGGGTGCGTGAAATGATCTTCGCCGCCGCGTTCCTTCCGCCCGTAGGCACATCCTTTGTGGACGGCTCACCGTGGCTGATCGTGCGAGTCGCCCGGGGCATTGCGAAGAAAAACGTGCCGACCGAAACGCCGCAGTGGATAGCGAGGTTCGTGTTTATGAACGGCATTCCTTCACATCGCCGCCGGTTCATGGCCGGCAAGCTCTATGCGGAATCACTTCGCATTCTCACCGAGAAGGTGTCTCGGCGAGGAATGCCGGATGAGATCCCGCGAACGTGGATTCTGACTCGGCGGGATCGTGCCCTCGCGCCGAAGGTGCAGCGCAAATACATTGAGGCGCTTGGCGGTGTGTCGACTCTCATCGAGATGGATACCTGTCACTTCATGATGATCAGTGAACCGGAACGGCTGGCCGGCATCCTCGTTGAGCGCTCCCATGACAGCCGAACAGCTCAGTAGGCCGGACAAGGCATCCACGAACCGCTCACTGTGGGCGGTGGCGGCGATCGCCGTCGCGTTGGTTCTGCTAGGGCTGATTATTCACAACGCCCGGTATGGCGCGGTCTCTCCGCGGATTCGCAACCCCAATGACGCCGGTCGTCCACATCCGCTGTCGGATCCGTTATTCGGTTATGGCCACTGGATCGTGACCATCGAGATCTTCAGTTACGTGGCGCTTGTCAGCATCGTCGCGCTGATCGTCGTCCTGTGGCGCCGTCATCCCAAGCATCCCTACCTGTTGATGACGATTGCGGTCACCACACTCGCGTGGCTCGACGCCCCGATGAACTGGGTGACGTTCGCGGCCTACAACCCCGATTTGTGGCACTGGCCCGAAGACTGGCCGATCGTGTCGTTGTCTCCGACCGTCGAGCCGTTGTTCATTGCGGCGATATCGATGTTCGTGGTTCCGCCGTTCTTCGCAGCGATCTGGTTCCTACGGCGCCTGCAAGCGCGCCGCTCGCCGGATTCATTCGTGTCGCGGCATCCGCTGATCAGCTTGTCCGGTCTGGTCTTCGCCTTCGGCTTCGTCTACGACTTCGCAATGGAGCAGTTGTGCGTCCGCATAGGCCTGTACACGTTCACCCAAGTCATTCCCTTCGGGTCAGTCTTCGTCGGTACGCGCTGGCAGTTCCCGTTGTTGTGGCAATCATCGCTGATCAGCATTTTGATGATTCCTGCCGCGGTAATGATCTACCGGGATGACACCGGACGCACCGTGGCCGAGAAACTGGCGCGGCGAGCCAAGATCATGCCGACTCGGCCCGTGCTGGGTTCGTTCGTCGTGATGCTCGTCGGCGTCAACCTTGCGTTCATGACCTATGGAGTGGTGTACACGGCCATCACTCGCTGGTCGGGCGCGGCGACGTCGGTGGTCTGCCCATGGCCTTGGACGAGCGCGAAAGCTTATGATCCGCAGGGCTTTTACGAGCGCAACGGTGCACCGGGGCCGTTCTCGGAGGGCATCTGGTCCAGATGGGAGAGTGCTCAGCTCGACGGACGCCCAGTAGTACAGGCCCCGCCGGATGGCGATCGTTGCACGCCCCTCCCGTGAAACGAGTGACGCGGTTTCTAGTCGGGCGTCTGCCGATCGAGCTCGTCGAACCTTGTGATCGCGGCGTCGAGGTCTGTCTCGTCGAAGACCTCGCACCGGTTGATCATTTCGCCTTCAGCCGTCAATACATTGACCTCTCGCCACTCGGCGTCGAAGCCCTGGTTCGAGGTCCCGAATAGCGAAGAACGACCCTCGGAGGCCAAATTCACCGGTTTGCTATACCGCCGTGACTCGGCTGCCCCGCACGTAAACCTCGGCGATGGATGATTCCCGAAAACCCATCAGCACTGCGAAGAGCGTTTGGTCACGGGCCAGATCCGCGTCGCCGGATCGGACGCCGTGGCTCAGTGCGGCCTGCAATGCCGGGGTACCGGACGGATCCACGACGACGAAGTCGGCCTCTTTGCCGACGTCGAAGTTGCCGAAGCGGCTCTCCATGTCGAGCGCCCGCGCACCGGCCAGGGTGCCGGTGAACAACATCTCGGCCGGATGCAGTGACACACTGTCGTTTCCGGGCTCACTGATGTGCACCTTGAAGGCGTCACCCAGCACCCGCGGAATCAACCACTCGTCGCCTGCGCCAAAATCTGTTCCGGCGGCGATGTTTACGCCCGACGCCACCGTCCGCTTCCACGGCATGGTGCCCGAGCCCAAGAACAACTGGGAGACCGGGCAGTGCGCTATCGACGTTCCGGTCTCCGCCATCCGGGCCAGCTCGACATCCTGGCAGTGCACGCTGTGCGCGAGGATGGTCCGCCTGCCCAGCAGACTCTTGCCGCCGACGGCGGACCCCGGAAGGAACTTCCCGTCGTAGGTGTCGAGATAGGAGTTCACCTGGTATGCCCGCTTGATCGCGTCGACCTCACCGGTGTGCGGGCGGTTGTTCTCGTTGAGGTGGCTGTGCACGTAGACGCCGCTATCGCGGACCGAATCATAGAGCTCACCAAGGTTTTTCAACGTTTCGGTGGTCACCGCCGGGGAGAACCGCGGCACGATCGCGACATGCAGCAGCGCCGTGTCGACGTCGCCGGTATCGGCGGCGTGCCACTTGTCGATCTCTTCGTGGGTGAGCCGGATCGCGTCGCTTTCGGATGTCAACAGCGGCCGCGCGGTTTCCGGTCCGACGGTCTGGATGCCGCGGCCGCTGACGATCCTCAACCCGCTCCGGTGTGTTTGGGTGAACAACGCATCCTGCGCGTGGGGAAACGACGAACCGAAGACCATCGCCGCGGTGGTTCCTGCTGCGATGCGCCGGTTGCAGAATTCAACTGCTGCCCGCTGGGCGAATTCGGCGTCAGCGAAGCGGGATTCGGAAGGATAGATGCACAGGTTGAGCCACTCCAGCAGCTGTCCGCCGCCGTAGGAATCGCCGGCGTAGGTCTGTGGGAAGTGGATATGCGTGTCGACGAAGCCCGGCAGCAGAAACCCGGGCCGGTGATCCAGCACCGTCGCAGCCTGATGATCCGCGGGGATCGCGGTTCGCTCACCACAGAAGGTGATCGTCCCGCTGTCATCGATGACCAATGCACCGTCGGGAATCGATACCAGTGCGGCGGCGGCTTCGCTGATCGTCGGGCTACCTGCGACGTGGTAGATATGGCCGAGATGAACCTGGGTCATGGCGTCCTCAGTGCCCAAAGGGTCGAGACGAGGGCAGAGACGACCGAGAGCGCTTGCAGCGGGTGCATCACCGCTAGTGCGCCGTTCATTTCGCGTCGGCCTGCCACGACTGGCAAGGCCGGTAAGCGACGACCACGCCACCAAACTCGCAACAAGCCTTGCTGCGGTGGGTGTTTGCCGAAGTGTTCATGGCTTTGATCGTTCATCCAGCGATGGCGTCGCAGTAGCGGTCGTCCCCTTGTAGGGATACAAGTGCGCCTTGTATCCAGAAGACGTCAGCGGGCCGCACTTACCGGCTGGTCGCTATGTGGTTGAGCAAGTCCCTTGCCGCCCCTGCAGGCGGGATGCGGGCGCCCAGCCAGATCGCACGTAGTTCGCGTCGCAAGTCCAGATCCGCGACCGGAATGGTACGCAGCCGACCATGAGCGAGGTCATCGCTGACGGCCAGCCGGCTCATCACCGCCGGACCGGCACCGGCCAGAACTGCCGCGCGAACCGCCGCCGGAGAGACGAATTCGAGTGGATGAGCGGCGGGCGCCGGCTGATCGCTGTCCAGAGGCTCCTCGGTACCGAGTAAGAGACGCCATCCCGACTTACGCGATACCAACGGCGTCTGGCGAAGCTCGGCCACAGTGATCGGAGCCGATCGCCGCACCCACTTGTGATCGGGCGGCACGACGACGATCAGCTCATCGTGCCCGATAACGCGGCTGCGCAACTCATGAAGTGTGCCGCGAATCTCGATGAAGCCAAGTTCTGCCTGCCCCTCGCGCACAGCGGCAATTGCTCCCTCGCTGTCGGTTGCGTTGAAGCTGACCTCCGCCGCGGTGGCGCCGTGCCGCGCGGCCGCCGCCTGGAACGACACCAGCCAGCGCGGCAGCAATTGCTCGGCCACCGTCTGGCTCGCGGCCACCTTGAGCTGACTGCGACGCTCGGCACGCAACGATGCCAGTCCGGTGTCGACGCGCTGCGCGACATCGAGTACCTGGTCCGCCCATTCGGCGACGACCTCGCCCGCCGGGGTCAGCTGGGTACCCCGCGTCGTGCGCGTCACCAGACGCACGCCGACCTGGGCCTCGATCGAGGTCAGCCGCGCCGAAACGGCCTGCTGGCTGATCCCGACTTCACGGCTGGCCGCACTCAAACTGCCCGTCTTGGCAATCGCCGACAGCACCTCGAGTGCGGAAAGTTCGGGCATCCGCGCGCTTAACGCCACGCCTGATCGTAGCGCCAGACGCGACCGTCTCCGGGTCAAAACCCCAGGCAAACGCGTTGCGGGCAAACCTGTTGCCGTCTCCTGGATACAAGGCGGGCTTGTATCCCTGCAAGAACGCGACCGCTACTGCCGCGCCTTCGCCGGATGAACGATCAGTGTCATGAACACTTCAGCAAACACAAACCAGATTCACACCACCGCGCGAGTTACTGCGCGCACCACGCCAGTGGGATTCCGGCGCCGCACTATGGCCGGCACTCTGCTGGTCACGGCGCTCACCGCGGTCGCCGTCGGTTTCGCCGCGGCGAGCCACGCCGACGACGACGCTCCACACCCGGGCGCCGATGCGGCAATCGTTGTTCCGGCGCCTGCCGCACCCGCGTTGCGGTGGCTCAAGGGATTCATCGACCGCGCGTTCGACCCGCACGTTCACTGCGACTACCGCTTCGACGACAGATTTCCCTGCGATTGGCGCTAAGTCCTACGCCGACACCCCGGCCAACGCACACTTCAGTGCCATCGCTGAGAGCCGCGACGCGGTGATCACGCCGTGCAGCTTGCCTTGCTTCATCACGGCTATCAGGGGACTTCGCATCATGCCCATGATCGTCGCCACTTCGAGGATCGTGTCATCTGCGTTGGCGATAGGCAGTCTTAGCCGCTGTTGCGGCAGCAGCTCGCGAATCGTCTTGCCGCCCAACGTCTCCACAGCTCGGTCGGCCACCGACTCCGCGAGCACCCGGGCCAGCAGCGGATCTTCCTGCACGTAACCGGGCACGATCAAGCGCACCACCTGAGAGGCGGGCAGCACGGCATACAGCTGTCCGTCCGCAGTTAGTACGACGATTCCGGGCAGGCTGTGTTCGGCAAGCATCCGGGCGGCGTCCACGGCGGGCGAGTCGATGTCCACCACCGGGTATTCCTCGTCGATCTCCGCTGCGCGCACAATGACCTCCAAGCTCGCTATATCGCCCGTGCATCGGGCACGCGCGGCCTCGTGCTCGCAACGATCGAGTGGGAGATGGACATCGATTGAGCGTGCGCCGGCTCGGCCATCCGGAAGCGAGCGCTAGCGGTCTCCTTACAGTCCCGCTCAAGCCTTTAACGAGAACCTTACGGTTGCGAGACTGAGGGCTCCGGCGGGCCGGCCCGGCCGGCGGCCGGCGGCGATCTGGTGGCGGGTCCGCTCGGTGTCCTCGGTGAGGTCATGCATTCGGGCGGCGAGCAAGTCCTGCCACTCCACGTGACCTTCTTCGGTCCCGTCTGGCGACACGACCCGCAGCGGACGCCCACCGGCTTCGGCGAGGACATTCGCGGCATGTCGCAGGGTGTCGCGCGTGCTGACGGTCCCACCCACCAGAGTGTTTGACGGCTCGGGGCGCATCACATCGGCGACGAAGAAGGTTTCCAGCGGGTCGGTGGTGTAGTCGCGAGTCACATGGAGTCCGCGCCGCGCAATTTTCTCCGTCAGGACCGACCGGTCGAGCAGCAGCACCGATATGGCATGGGCCGTGACCGCGGCAATAACGAGCGGAAACAGCGCCGGCCAGGCGTGCGTCAGCTCGAGGGTGAACACGATTCCGGTCAGCGGCGAGCCCAGAACGCCTCCGACGACGGCAGCCAGGCCCAGGATCGCCCAGAATCCCGGAAATACATGTGGAAGTCCAAGCCCTACAAGGGCGCCGAGCGCACCACCGATCATGAACACCGGGGCGAGCACGCCGCCAGAGGTGCCCGAGCCCAACGACAGTGACCAAATCAGGGTTTTCACAATGAGAATGCCAACGATTACCTCCACGCCGACCTGGCCGGTGAGGAGCGCGTTGATCACGTCGTAGCCGACGCCAAGCGCCCGGGGCTGGATCAGCCCGCCCACGCCGATCACGAGACCGCCGATCGCCGGCCACCACATCCAGTGGAATGGCAGCCGCGCGAACAAGTCTTCGGCCAGGTACACCAGCCGCGTCGCGGCGACGGCGACCGCGGCGCCGCACAAACCGATGACGAGGGCCAACAGGTCAATGTTCCAAGGGATTTCGGTGATGTGCGCGACGACGGGGAATATCGGGCCGGTCCCCAGGATGAAACCGCGCACCACGGTCGCGACGACGACCGCGGCCGTGACCGGAACCAGGCTGCGGGGCCGCCACTCGAACAGCAGCAGCTCCACGGCCAGCAGAATCGATGCCAGCGGAGCGTTGAACGTCGCTGCCATGCCACCGGCCGCACCGGCAACAAGCAGGGTTTTCCGTTCGTCCGCGGTGAGGTGCAGGTGTTGAGCGAGGATCGAGCCGAGTGCCCCACCGGTCATGATGATCGGCCCCTCGGCGCCGAACGGACCACCGGTGCCAATACTGATCGCTGCCGAAACAGGCTTGAGGATAGCAACTTTGGGCTCGATGCGGCTGCCCCGCGTAAGAATGGCCTCAATCGCCTCGGGCATGCCGTGACCACGAATTTTGTCCGAGCCGAACCGCGCCATCACGCCGACCACCAGACCGCCGGCGACAGGAGCGCCCAGGATCAACCACCACGGGTGGTGCTGCGCTCCCGGCGCCACGAGGCCATAGGACCATCGTTGGTAGAAGACGAGATTGGTGACCAGCCCGATCAACTTGAGTAGGCACCATGCTGCGGCGGCCGACAGCGCACCGATAGGCAGTGTGAGCGCCGTTGTCACCAACATGCGCCGATCGACCACGAAATCCGCTAACCGTCCACTCGTGACCGTCATGGCTGGTATCCCACCATGCAAATCCTGGTCACTTGCTGTGAGGTGTGAGGGCGCGGCGGACATCAAGCGATCCGGCCCGGCGGTCCATCGCGGTCGGCAGGGCCGAGCAGATCGAGTTGCATCCACGCGACGTCGTGCCAGCTGTCGTGTTTCCATGCGACGCGTCGGTAGATGCCCACATCCTGAAATCCGAAGGATCGATGAAACTCGTTACTGGCCTCGTTCGGTTGGGTGATGCCGGCGAAGGCTTGTCGATAGCCACGTTCGGTGAGCCGGCGCAGTAGTCGCGTGTATAGGTCGCGCCCACCGCCGGTGCGGTGATGGGCGACGTCTATATAGATTCCCGTCTCGGCCGACCATCGGAAGCTCGCCAGGCGCTTCAGCGGCTGCCCGTAGGCGAAGCCGACGATCTGATCGCCCCGTTCGAGCACGAGCCATTCGTGAGTGGCGCGCAGCCCGTCGATGCGCGAGGCCATCTCGTCTACGGTCGGGACTTCGATTTCCCAACTGATCGCTGTGTTTTCGACGTAAGGCCGGTAGATCGCCACGCAGGCGACCGCGTCCTGCGGGACAGCCGGACGCACAATTCCGCTCATCGCCTGCATGGCAGCAGTCTTCCAGCCGCCTCAGAAGTGGCCGGCCAGATGGGGGTGTGCGTCGTGGCGGTCGCGGCACATTGCGGCGACTTCACACGAAACGGGCTCAGCTGCGACGGTCGGGTTGGTGATGATGATGGCGCCGACAGCTCCGGCGATGAAGAACAACACCGCGCAGACTTGCAGCAGCCGTCCGAAGCTCGCATCGGTCAGCGTGCTGGCGGCGATCAACCCGACACAGGCTGTCGCGATTAGTGCCGAAAGCCGGCCCACCGCGTTTTGGATCGCTGCGGCTATCCCGCCGTGTGCGGGCTCGACCGATGACAAATTCAATGCGGTCAGCGGGGTGCTTGTGAGAACCGTGCCGGTAGCCACCACGATCATTCCGGGCAGCAGGTCCGTGATCACGTGGAATCCATGTCCGGCAGGGCGGATGAGCAGATAGCCGACCCCTGCCAGTAAGGGGCCCGTCATCACGAAAAGCCGCGGTCCGATCCGGGCGGCGCTGCCCCCGACACGCCTGGCGAAGAGAAACGAAATGATGGGGCTGGGCAAGGTGGCCAATCCCGCGGCGGTGGCCGAGTAGCCGGCAACCTCTTGGACGTAGAGCGCGACGGAAAGTGAGCCCATCGACAGTCCGCCGTAGACGAATGCGGTCATCAGATTGGCCCCGGCGAAGTTTCGGTTTGCGAATAGATTCAACGGCAGCATGGGATGAGGCGCGCGGCGCTCCCACGCCACGAACGCCAGCAACGTTGCGACCCCCACGGCCGTTGATGCCGTGACGAGGAGGTCGTCCCATCCGCGCCGCTGAGATTCGATCAGCGCAAAGACCGTGGTGCTCAGTCCGACTGCCGACAACGCGGCGCCGACGACGTCGACGCGGGCGTGTTCGGCGGGCCCGGGCATCGGGCACAGCCAAAACGTCAGGGCGAAGCCGATGACGATCGGAGCCGCCCCTAAGACAAAAATCCATCGCCAACTCAGAAGGTCCACGGCCAGGCCGCCGAGCAGTGGTCCCACCGCAAAGGCGCTGCCCGTCCACGCAGTCCAGGAACCAATAGCCGCCGGTCGCTCTGCGCGGTCGAAGGTGGCGTCGATCAGCGCCAGCGAGCCGGGCACCAAAAACGCGCCCCCCAGCCCTTGGACGACGCGTCCGCTGATCAACATCGCCGGAGAGGTCGCAGTAGCCGCCAATATCGAGCCCGTCCCGAAGGCCGCCAGCCCGAAACGCATGACCGGTACACGCCCGAACAGGTCGGAGATGGAACCGCCGGGCAGAATCGTGGCGGCCAAGGCCAGCAAGTAGCCGTCAACAACCCACTGCTGGGTGGCCAGGCCGCCGCCGAGGTCGCGTTTGATGGCAGGCAGGGCCAGGTTGACGACGGTGCTGTCGAGGAAGGCGACCGTTGATACCAGGATCGCCACTACCATGACCCTGCTGGTGGGCGCGGCGTCGCGTATCTTGCCGCGGGCCGTGATCATCGCAGCCTCAAGCGATTAGCGCGACGCGGACCGCACACCCCAGTCCCGCCGCGGGACAAGGGGTGTGACCGTAAGAGAAGAGCGGTTTCGGCGCTACCCGCCGCCACCGCCGACGAAGCCGCCGCCACCGCCAACGAAGCCGCCGCCACCACCGATGATCATCTTGCTGGTCTCAGTCATGACCGACAATCTATCGCCGAATCCGTCTCCGCAGCAATCAATTTGAAGGTGAACAGCCATCCCACCATTACGTGAACGGCGGCACCGATTTCGTTTAACAGTCGGTGCTGTAGGGCGGCCCGAGGAAGCGTTGCAGCATCGCGCGTTGGGCATCTGGATCTTTGAGCGGCCAGCACCACAGTGCCAAGAAGACGCGGATCAGCCATTGCGCGGCGATCGGGTCGTCTTCCTCGAGGCCGAGCATTTCGGCGGCAAACCCGTTCACGGCAGGCGAGTTAGTGATCCATTCGCTGATCGGAGTCTCGTGCATCGACCGCATCAAGTGAGCCAGCGGATCCGATTGCAGGCCTTGCAGAGCGACGATGGTGGCCGTCACCACTCGATCCGAACCGGTGAGGTCTTTGATGGCTTGGCGCGCTGTGTCGACGATGCGCGTCGCTTGGATGGCGATGACGGCGTCGCGGATAGCAGCTTTGCCGCCGGCATGTCGGTAGATCGTCGCGGGCGAGCAGTGGACCTGCGCCGCCAGGGCCTCGATGGTGAAGGCGTCGTATCCCCGGCGGGCAATCAGCTCGGCCGCCGCGGCGTAGATCCGTTCGGCCGCTTCGCTTCGGCGATCCCGTCCGACCAGCCAGTCGTGGCGTGGCATCTCACTGAGCTCCCTTGGTCGCGGCTGCTGAAATACTTCTCTCATGCTGAGAATTCTCAGCCTGGTTTTCTCACGGTAGCGCGCAGGTGGCACCGCACAGACGATTCCGATCGCAATCGGCTCGGGCGGGAGCTGTTCCTCAACTTTGCCGCGCCCCGTTGACCTCGACCCGGAAGGCATCCAGCCTGGACCCATGACGGTGGTGGATGATCCGGCCCGGTTCTTCAGCACCGTGGCGCTGCAGGATCCGTATCCGCTCTATGACCGCATGCGCACAGAGGCGCCCGTGCACCGTATCGGCGACTCGGTGTTCTACGTCGTGTGCGGCTGGGATGCGCTGCTGGAAGCCGTCGAACGGGTCGAGGATTTTTCGTCGAACCTCACCGCAACGATGGTCTACCACGATGACGGCACCGTCACCCCGTTCGAGATGGGTCCGCCCGGGGATCCCTCGCACGCCTTGGCCACCGCCGACGATCCCGTGCACGCAATCCACCGCAAAATTCTGTTACCGCATTTGTCGGCCAGGCGAATTCGGATCATCGAACAGTTCGCGGCCAACACCGCGGATCGGTTATGGAATGAGAATCTGCGCGACGGGCAGATCGAGTGGATGAGCGCCATGGCCAACCGGCTTCCCATGATGGTGGTCGCCAGGCTGCTGGGCCTGCCCGATGACGACGTCGATCAACTCATCCGGCTCGCCTACGCCGCCACAACGCTGCTGGACGGGATCGTCACGCCCGACCAACTCCAAGCCGCGGGAATGGCGGCGATAGAACTGTCCGGCTACGTGTTGCAACATTTCAAGAAGGCAAGTGCCAGTGCCGAACACGGTCTGATCGCTGATCTGGCCGCCCGGTGCGCGTCGGGCGAGCTTGAGCAAACCCCGGCACTGGCGATCATGCTGACGCTTTTCGGCGCCGCCGGCGAATCGACCGCGTCGCTATTGGGGAGTGCGACGTGGATTCTCGCCGATCGCCTCGAGATCCAACAGCAGCTTCGTGAAAACCACGAATTGCTCGGCATTTTCATCGAAGAGACGTTGCGCTTCGAGTCGCCGTTTCGCGGCCATTATCGACACGTGCTGCGCGACACCAGCCTGGCCGGGATCGACCTGCCGGCCAGGTCCCGCCTGCTCCTGATGTGGGGAGCAGCCAACCGCGATCCGGCTCACGTCGACGCGCCAAATGAGTTCCGGCTCAACCGAACGAGCGCCAAGGATCACGTGACGTTCGGTAAGGGCGCGCACTTCTGCGCGGGAGCCGCACTGGCACGTCTGGAAGCCCGCATCGTGTTGGACATGCTGCTGGAGCGCACGAGCTGGATCGGGGCCGCCGACATCGGGGACTGGCTACCCAGCATCCTGGTCCGGCGTCGCGAGCATCTACGGCTCGCGGTCCGGTAGTCAGGTTGGACGGGATTGCTCGAGATAGGTTGCCAGAGCGTTGGTTAGCCCTCGGCGGGCTTCGTCGAGGTCGGCGTACGAGCCGAGCTGGCGCTCGGAGACCAGCCCCCGCATCGCACCGGGGATCAGCGCGGCCACTTCGCGGACACACTGCGGGTCGACGCCCAGACCGGCGAAGGCGTTCTGGCAGGTTTCTTGCCAGCTTTTGCCCCAGGAGAAAAGTTCGGCAGCGGTACGCGGATAGAGACGTTCCAGCACGTGGTGGTCGCGGGGGAGTGCGGCCCGCAGATTCTCGATCGCGCGGGAATCGTCGGACGCCAGGCCGTGGTAGAGGGTGTCGATGATCGCACCAACCCGCTCTCGTAGCGGGGCGTCCGACTCGACGCTGCTCAGCGCCGAGAACGTCGCGTCGCGGCGCTCGGCGGTGCGGTGCAGCACGGCTGCCCAGAACCCATCGACGTCGCCGAACTGATACTGCACCGCACCCCAGGTAGCGCCGCTCTCCTTGGCAATCCGGGTTGCCGACACCGCCCCCGGGTCGCCCGAGGCCAGCGAGCGCACCGCGGCGTCCAGCATCGTCTGGCGGGTCGCCAGCCCCCGCTTATTGCTGCGCCGTTGAGGCACTTGTGCCTGCGTCATTACTGGATGGTAGCGGCTCCGTCAACATTTCATAGTACCCACTATGAATTTTCCATCGGTCCCACTATCATCCGTGACATGGCCAAATCGCCACTGTCGATGAAACCGACCGGATGGTTCCAAGTCGCCTGGTCCGATGAGATCGGCGTCGGCGATGTGCACACGATGAAGTACTTCGACCAGGAGATGGTCGCCTGGCGGGCCGAGACCGGTGAGCTCACCGTGATGAACGCCTACTGCGAACACCTCGGCGCACACCTGGGTTTCGGCGGCAAAGTCGTCGGCGAGGTATTGCAGTGCCCGTTTCACGGTTGGCAGTGGAGCCAGCAGGGCCGCAACGTCTGTATCCCGTACCAGGACCGCCCTAATCGCGGCCGGCGAATCCGCACCTATCCGGTGGTTGAGCGCAACGAGTCGGTCTACATCTGGCACGACGTCGACGGTCGTGCGCCGTACTTCGAGGCGCCGGATATCTTCGCCGGATTCAACGACGCCAGCAGCGCCGCCGACTACTACCCGCAGCAAAGGTTGTACCGGGAACGTCTGGAAATGCATCCGCAGTATGTGCTCGAAAACGGTGTGGACTTCGCCCATTTCAAGTACGTGCACAACACCCCTATCGTGCCGATCTTCACCCGCCACGAATTCGCCGAACCGGTGTCCTTTGTCGACTTCACCATCACCTTCGAGGGTGACGACAACCAAAAGATCGAGGACATCGACAGCCGCGTGGAAGCCATCAACGGTGGTCTGGGAATCGCGGTGACCAAGAGCTGGGGCATGATCGACAACCGCACTATCTCGGCCATCACCCCGGTGGACGAGTCCACCTCCGACGTCCGGTTCATGGTCTACATCGGACGAACGCCGGGCAAGGATTCGGAACGGGCCGAAACCAAGGCGCGTGAATTCGGACAAGAAGTGATCCGCCAGTTCGAGCAGGACATCGAGATCTGGCGGCACCAGCGCTACTCGGACCCGCCGGCGTTGGCCAGCGCCGAGTACGAAGGGTTCACTGCAATTCGTAAGTGGGCCAGGCAATTCTATCCCGACGGCATTGGTGGCAGCGCCGCCGACGTCTACGCCGCAACCCTGAAAGGCGCAGCCGAATGAACGCACCGATTCGCGTGTTCCAAGTTGCCACCGGCAACGTCGGTTCGGAAATGATCAAGCGGATTGCCGCACGGCCCGATCTGGAACTCATCGGCGTGCACTGCTACTCACCGGAGAAGATCGGCAAGGACACCGGTGAACTGGTCGGCCTGGCTCCCAACGGAGTGAAAGCGACCGGAAGCATCGAGGAGATCATCGCGGCCAAGCCGGACGTCCTCACCTTCCACGGCGTGTTCCCCGACGAAGACCTTTACGTCAAAGTGCTTGAGGCGGGAATCAACATCGTCACCACCGCGGACTGGATCACCGGGTGGCACCGCGACAAGAATCACCCGCATCCGTCGGGCAAGCAGGTAACCCAGCTGCTGGCCGAGGCGTGCGAAAAAGGCGGCGCCACCTTCTACGGCACCGGGATGAACCCGGGGCTGAATCAGATTCTGGGCGTTGTGTGTTCGGCTGATGTCGCCGAGATCGAGAACATCACCACCATCGAGTCCGTCGACGTGTCATGCCATCACTCCAAGGACACCTGGATCGAGGTCGGTTATGGCCTGCCGGTGGATGATCCGGGAATCCCGGCAAAGCTCGAAAAGTACACCCGCGTCTTCGCCGACAGCGTGCTGCTGATGGCCGACTGCTTCGATGTGGCGCTCGATGAAGTGAAGTTCAGCTACGAGCTGGGTGCGTGTACCAAGGACGTGGACCTGGGCTGGTACACGCTGCCCAAGGGTTCGCTGGGCGGTAACTACATCAAGTACCAGGGCATGGTGGACGGGATTCCGCGGGTGGAGACGCATCTGGAGTGGCAGATGACGCCTCACACCGACCCGAGCTGGAACATCAAAGGCTGCTACATCACCCAGATCACCGGCGACCCGTGTGTCTACAACAAACACATGATCTTCCCCAAGCCGGGCGTGGACCTGTCCAATCCGGAGAACTTCGCCTCCATCGGCATGACCGTGACGGGCATGCCCGCCCTCAGTGCGATCGCGTCGGTGTTGTCGGCGCGGCCGGGACTGATCACCAGCGCTGACCTGCCGTTGCGCGGGTTCGCGGGGCGTTTCAAGCGGTAGGTCTCGACACCTGCCCACCCCCTCGCGCAGTCACCGGTGCTGCGCGAAGATTCAGTCGGTGCCAGACTAGGGTTTAGTGCTGCGGCCTTAAATACGACAGGGAAGCTGATAGACGAACTGTTGAGTTGGGTAAACAGATGGCTATGACGTGGGCATCGCCGTGGCTGCAGCGCCACGAGGGGACGGGACCGGCGGCATGACCGCCATCGATCCGGCAGAGGACCATCCCGAGGCAATCACGCTTGGCCTGCACGATGCGTCCCCGCAGCACATGGTCGACGCGATGGCCAAAGATGTCGAACTCGAATTGGGTTGGGGCAAATTAATTTTCGGCCAAACCTTCGCCGACGCCGCCACGCTGACCGAGGCACTGCGACGGGAGGTGGCCGGGCGCCGCGACATCTGCATTTACGCGCGCGAGTCTCACGTCGTGGTCGCCGGAGCCCCGACTGAGCTTTTCATCGATCCCAGCCACACCTATCGACTGCGTTTCACCGATGACGACACTCAGGAGAGCCTGGCTCCGCCGCCGATCGGTGTGACCGTGCGGACATTGAACGATCCGGCTGATGCCGACGCCATGAATCGCGTCTTCGTTCGCTGCGGAATGGTGCCGTCACCAATCGAGACGATCTGGGACAACCACCTGCATGCCGACTCGGTGACCTACCTGATCGCAGTGCGCGACCATGACAACGCCGTGGTGGGCACCGTGACCGGCGTCGACCACCTAGTGCTCTTCAACGACCCTGAGCACGGATCCAGCCTGTGGACGCTGGCGGTCGACCCCGCCGCCGCCCTCCCTGGAATCGGGGAAGCGCTGACCCGAGCACTGGCCGAGCACTTCCGCAGTGCGGGCCGCGCCTATCTTGACCTTTCCGTCGCGCACGACAATGCCGCGGCTATCGGCCTCTACGAAAAGCTGGGCTTTCGCCGCGTTCCGGTGCTGGCGATCAAACGCAAGAACGCGATCAATGAGCCCCTGTTCGCCCCGCCTCCCGAGACGGTCGACGACCTCAATCCGTACGCGCGGATCATCGCCGACGAGGCGATGCGCCGCGGAATCTGGGTCGAGGTTCTGGATGCCGGAGCCGGCGAGATGCGCCTGACCCACGGTGGCCGCAGCGTCCTCACCCGCGAGTCGTTGTCCGAGTTCACCTCCGCGATCGCCATGTGCCGGTGCGACGACAAACGCTTGACCCGGCGCCTGGTCTCCGAGGCCGGCATCGTCGTGCCTCGTGCCCGCCTGGCGACCCGAGACGATGACGACTATGCCTTCCTGAAGGAAGTCGGCGAGGTCGTCGTCAAACCAACCCGCGGTGAGCAGGGCAAAGGCATCACCGTGGGCGTTCTCGCCGACCAGGGTCCCGACGAGCTCGCCGCTGCCGTGGCACGCGCGCGCGAGCAGCACCCGGAGGTGCTCATCGAGCAGCGGGTCGCCGGCAGCGACCTTCGGTTGGTGGTGATCGATGGTCGGGTAGTGGCCGCCGCGCTGCGGATGCCCCCGGAGATCATCGGCACCGGTGAGCACACAGTCCGGGACCTGATCGCGGCCGAAAGTCGACGGCGCGCCGCGGCCACCGGTGGTGAGTCACGCATCCCCCTCGACGAGATCACGGCGGCGACGGTCGCGGAAGCAGGCTGGACACTGGACGATGTCTTGTCGCGAGGAACTCGGCTGCGCGTCCGGCACACGGCCAACTTGCACCAGGGCGGCACGATCCACGACGTCACCTCTGAGGTGAACCCGGAACTCTGTGAGGTTGCGGTGGCCGCCGCCGACGCGATCGGTATCCGGGTGACGGGCATCGACCTGCTCGTGCCAGACATCACCGGCTCGGAATACGCCTTCATTGAAGCCAACGAGCGACCGGGCTTGGCTAATCACGAACCGCAACCGACCGCGGCGGCTTTCATCGACTATCTATTCCCCGGCCATCCCGGCCAGCCCCTGGCGTGGACTCCCGAGGAGTCGCGGCCCTAGCGCGGCCGAAACACGATGTTGACCGTGCAAACTTCGTTGCCATCAGGGTTTGACGGCTGCGTAACATTTCCGCCATCGATGGTCCTTAATGTCGGCCGAGCAGACAACCGACAAATCGATGCAAAGCATCGCAGCGATAGGGACCCCATTGAGCGGCAACACAGTGCGCCTGGCAGCGATCACCAACGTCGAGGCATATGTGCCTCCAGCGATCAGCTTCGATCCGGGAGAGACGCCGGGCCAGATTTTCGGCTCCAGCGTCTTCACCAAGGCGGAGATGCAGGCACGGCTACCCAAAGCCGTATACAAGTCCATCGTGGCGACGATCGACAAGGGCGCGAAGCTCGACCCCGCGGTCGCGGACTCGGTTGCAGCCGCCATGAAGGACTGGGCGCTGGAGAAGGGCGCTACCCACTACGCCCACGTCTTCTACCCGATGACGGGCCTGACCGCCGAGAAGCACGATAGCTTCCTGGAGCCCGTCTCCGACGGGCAGACGCTGGCCGAGTTCGCCGGCAAGACCCTGATCCAGGGTGAGCCCGACGCCTCCAGCTTCCCGTCCGGCGGTCTGCGCAGCACCTTCGAAGCGCGCGGCTACACCGGCTGGGACGTCACCAGCCCGGCCTACATCCTGGAAAACCCGAACGGCAACACGCTGTGTATCCCGACGGTATTCGTCTCGATGACCGGTGAAGCGCTCGACTTCAAGACGCCGCTGCTGCGCAGCCAGCAGGCCATGGGCGTGCAGGCCGAGCGCGTCTTGAAGCTGTTCGGTCACAAGGACCTCAATCACGTCGTGTCGTTCTGCGGCCCCGAGCAGGAGTACTTCCTGATCGATCGGCACTTCTTCCTGGCGCGCCCGGACCTCATCAACGCCGGCCGCACCTTGTTCGGCACCAAGCCGCCGAAGGGCCAGGAGTTCGACGACCACTACTTCGGCGCGGTCCCGGAGCGTGTCCTCGGTTTCATGATGGACACCGAGCGCGAGCTGTTCAAACTCGGTATTCCCGCCAAGACCCGGCACAATGAGGTGGCCCCCGGCCAGTTCGAGCTGGCGCCGATGTTCGAGCGGGCCAACATCGCCTCCGACCACCAGCAGCTGACGATGACGGTCTTCAAGACCATCGCCAAAAAGCACGGTATGGAATGTCTGTTCCACGAGAAGCCGTTCGCCGGCGTCAACGGATCCGGTAAGCACGTCAACTTCTCGTTGGGCAACGCCGAGCTGGGCTCGCTCCTGGTTCCCGGCGACACACCGCATGAGAATGCCCAGTTCCTGGTGTTCTGCGCCGCGGTGATCCGCGCCGTGCACAAGTTCTCCGGGTTGCTTCGGGTGTCGGTCGCGTCGGCCACCAACGACCACCGCCTGGGTGCCAACGAGGCACCGCCCGCGATCATCTCGATCTTCCTCGGTGAACAGCTCGCCGACGTCTTCGAGCAGATCGCGAAGGGCGCCGCGACCTCGTCAAAAGGCAAGGGCACCATGATCATCGGTGTCGACACCCTGCCGCCGTTGCCGACCGACCCGGGCGACCGCAACCGAACCAGCCCGTTCGCGTTCACCGGCAACCGGTTCGAGTTCCGCGCACCCGGCTCCGGGCAGACGGTTGCCGTGCCATTGATCGTCCTCAACACGATCATGGCGGACTCGCTGGACTACATAGCCACGAAGCTGGAGAAGTCTGTCGGCGACGGGGAGGACTTCGACAAGGCAGTACAGACACTGCTCACCGAGATCATCACCGAGCATGGCGACGTGGTGTACAACGGCAACAATTATTCGGAGAAGTGGCAGATCGAGGCGGCCGAGCGCGGCCTGCCGAACCTCAAGACCACGCTGGACGCCGTGCCGGAGCTGGTCAAGCCGGAAGCGGTCGAACTCTTCGAGAAATACGGGGTTTTCAGCGAGCGTGAGTTGCACAGCCGCTATGAGGTCCGATTGGAGCAGTACGCGCTGACGGTCGCAGTCGAGGCCAAGCTCGCACTGGAGATCGGCTCGACCATCATCCTGCCGGCCGGGATCCGCTACCAGACCGAGCTTGCCCAGAACGTTGCCGCATTGAAGGCCGCCGGCATCGAGCCGAGCATCGCTGCGCTGGAAGCGGTTTCGGCACCAATCGCCGATCTCGAGGCGGGCTTGGCAAAGCTGAAAGCGGCACTGTCCGATCACTCGGCGGAATCTGCGCTAGATGAAGCCAAGCATGCGCAGGAAGAGTTGTTGCCGGCGATGGCAGCGATTCGGGCAGCCGCCGACGCGCTCGAAGGCATTGTGGCCGACGATCTTTGGCCGCTGCCCACCTACCAGGAGATGCTCTACATCCTCTGAACCACTTAGTGACGGCCGAGCTTCTCCCGGATCGTGTCGGTGAGGAACTGCCGGGTCGAGACCGGCCGGAAATTGCGGGCGGCTGCCGTTAGCGCGTCGCGGGAGTCCGCGCTCAGCTCGATATCTGCGGCGGCGACGTTGAACTCGAGCTGCTCGACGCTCGACGCTCCGGGAATGGCGACCACGTTGGGCAGGCTGAGCAACCAGGCCAGCGCGACCTGAGCGGGCTTGGCATCAACCTGCGCGGCGACGTCGCGCAACGTCTGCAGCAGCGGCTCGATCCGGCGCAGGTTCTCGGTGCCGAAAAGTGAGTTGATGGCGCGCACGCCACCAGGCCGGTTGTTGACCCCGTACTTGCCGCCCAAGAGTCCTTGCGCCAGTGGGCTGTAGGCGATTACGACGCGGTTCTCCCGCTCGGCGAACGGCACGAGGTTTTCGAGCGCGTGGGGGTGGGCGAGCGAGAAATGCACCTGGTTGCTGATGACCGGTCGGCCGAGCGCGGAATCGGCTTTCTGCCAACGAGATAACGAATAGTTCGAGACGCCGGCCGCGCCGATGGCACCACTGTTTAGCAGATCGCGCATGCCCGGCATGATCACCGAGTCGGGAACCACCGGGTTGGGTTGATGGACCTGGTAGAGCGGGATGCGGTCCAACTGTAGCCGTCGAGCACTGGCCCGCTCACGCTGTTTGACCACGGCGGGGAAAGGAGCGACCGGAAAGATCTTGCTGGCAACCGCGACCTCGGCACGCTCGTCTCCGAGCGCGTCGCCGAGAATCCGTTCGCTCTTACCCAGCCCGTATACCTCGGCGGTATCGAAGAGCGTGACGCCCAAGGCGCGAGCGCGACGAACGATGTCTCGCGCGGCTCCTGAGGCGTAACTGTCCCCGTAGCCCCACTCGCGGGAACCGAACTGCCAGGTGCCCAGCCCGATCCGGCTGACTGTTCCGACTCCGTCGACGTCCAAATACTTCATCTTGCCCACCGTAGTGAGCAGGTCACTGCCTCAGCTAGGCGGCGTCGGAGCCCGCATCAGCGGGCTTGGTGAGCGCACCGTGCCTTTCGAGTACCTCCAGGACCTGTCGGCTTTGCACGACGTCGTCGTTTTCGCACAGCTGGCACAGCTCACCTACCACCTTCTGCAACTGATCCAGGCGCACAGACGCTTGGGTCAGGGTGGTTAGCCAGTTGTCGTAATCGCGCTCGTCGGCTCCCATCTCCGCTACCGCGAAAGACGCCATCCCCATCCGAATCACACTCCTGAAATTCAGCTACCTTTCGCGGGGCGTGCCCGCTCATTGCCAGGCGGGATTAGCCCCTAAGCGATGTGTCTAAACTCACAAAATTCCAGGTCACCGACTATCCGGAGCAACCGTCTAATGGCCTGGACTGATCGTCCGGCAACGGCCGGGAGTTACCCACCCAAAGGGTGGCCGATACGCTGTGCCTGCAGCGGGCTCGTTACAAGAGAGGGCAAATATGTCAAGGACAGTGGTGGTCGGCGCCTCGAGTGGCCTCGGGCGTTGCATTGGTGTCGGTCTCGCGCAGCGTGGCGCTCAGGTCGCGTTGCTCGCGCGTCGTCGCGCGCGTATCGAGGCGGCTGCGAAGGAGGCGGGTTCGGACGCGGTCGCCATCGAATGCGATGTCACCGATGAGAGATCGTGTCGATCGGCGATCAACGAAGCCGCCGACGCGCTCGGCGGTATTGACAACCTGATCTACACGCCCGCGATAGGGCCACTCGTCCGGATGGTCGACACCGATGCGGACACGTGGCGGCGCGTCTTCGATACCAATGTGATCGGTGCGGCACTGGTGACGGCGGCGGCGGTGCCGCACTTGACGGCCTCGGCGGGCAAGGCGGTCTACCTCTCTTCCGACGCGGGCCCTTTCGGACCGCCCTGGCCAGGGCTCGGCGCCTATGGCGTCAGCAAGGCAGCGCTGGAGCAACTTGTCGATGCCTGGCGCTCGGAACACCCCGACATCGGCTTCACGTGCCTGATTGTGGGGGAGTGCGGTGGCGGCGAGGGCGACGCCGCGACGGGAATGAACGTCGGGTGGGATATGGACCTCGCTATGAAGGCCGTTCCGCTTTGGTCATCGCGTGGCTGTATGCCGGGCAAGTTGATGCCGGTCGACGACCTCATCGACGTGGTGGAAACGATATTGCGTGTCAATGCGTCGACGTCGATGCCGGTCGTGGTTGCGCGAGGGGCGCCCGCCGGCCCGGTAGCGTTTCCGGATCCAAGTTAGTCGCGGCAGAACCTCACCGATCGGCGAAACTGTTGAGCGCGAGCTGAATTCTTGCCGCTGGACGCGACCACGTCCTCTACAGTTGCGCTGATAACGACGAGCGAAGGAGACGCCGGATGGCGTGGTTCCTGGCCCTCCAAGGCCCATCCCACACACCCCACCAGTCGTTGGTCTACGAGCTTCAGGACGCGGTGGATGTGGACAAGATCGCGCAAGAGCTGGTCAGCTCCGCGACGCTGGATCGGGTGGTGCCCATTCCTGTGGTGCTGACGCAGAACAAGCGTCGACACCAGAAGGTGACGCTGTATGTCCGGCCCGCCGCCTGGGGCGTGTGGGCGTTTTACGAGCTGTCCGAGGAAGACCGCAAACAGCTCATGAAGGACAACCCGGTGATCAATGCCCTCGCTCAAGCGCAGCAGCGCGGAAAGGGCAACGCTGCGGGACAACGGGGTCCGATGACGGTGCAAGTCAATCCGCTCACGGGCCAGGTGGGACCCGCCGGGCCTGCAAGCTAACCGGAGCCAGACCGCAGCGCGTAGCGCTATGCGGTGTTTTCGCCAGTCGCCAAGTCGTCGCTGACCGACGCGGCCCCGAGCGTGCTCAGCATTCCCACCGCCGCGCGCTGCCACGTGAACATCTCGGCGCGGCTCCGCGCGCAGGCACGCCGGTGGTCTTCGGGCCGGCTGACGACTGCGCTGACCGCTTGCGCGATGGCCGCGGGGTCGTTGTCGGCCAGGGCGCCGCTGTCCGGGGTGATGATTTCGCCGAGCGCCGACGTGCGGGAAACCACAACCGGTGTCCCACATGCCAGCGATTCCAGCGCAGCCAGCCCAAAGGTTTCGTGCGGTCCTGGCGCAAGCGCGACATCAGCCGAGGCCAGCAACGCGGCGACGGTGTACCGATCGGAAATGAAACCGGTGAAATCGATCGGCAGTCCTGCGGCCTGCCGCTGCAACCTGGCCCGCAATGGGCCGTCGCCCACGACGACCAGTCGGGCTTCAATACCCGCGGCACACAATTCCGCCACCGCATCGATGCTGCGGTCGGCCCGCTTTTCTACCGAGAGGCGGCCGCAGTGCACCAGCAGGATCTGCGACGGCGTCGCCCAGCGCTGGCGTACCAGGGCCGAGCGTCGGCACGGATGGAAGGTCTCCAGGTCCACGCCCAGTGGGACGGTGACGGTATTCGTTGCGCCGATGCGATCGAACTCTTCGCGCGCAAACCCGGTGGTGCAAACCACGGTGTCGTAGTTGGCGGCGGTGCGCCGGTTGGCGAAGTCAGCGAACGCCCTCGCGGTTCGGCGCGGAAGTACTTGGCCCGCAAGGCGATCGAGGCGCTCGTGAGAAATCATCACGGTGGTGGCGCCATGTTCGCGTCCCCAGCGGCCCAGCGATCTCAGTGTGAGTCGATCAGAAACCTCTAAGGTGTCCGGTCCGAGCGCTTCCAGCAGTGCCCGCACTGGTCCGGGCAACACCGCGCGATAGCCTCCGGTGAACGGAATCAGCCTGGCGGGCACGGTAATTCGCACCACGCCGGTGGGCAGCTGGATCTGCTCGGCATGCCGACCCGGGACGATCAGAAACACTTCGTGGCCCGCGGCGCAGTATTCCGCACCCAGCCGGTCCACGGCGGTCCGAAGGCCGCCGGAGCGGGGTCCGTAGAAGTTGGCGACCTGAACGACACGCATATAGCCAGCAGAACCGCTGCTTGTGTGCGGTCAACGATCTGACATCGACGGTTGGCTGAATAAGCCATGAACTCCAAGAACCGAAGGGGTCGATAAGCGCCCTCAGGCGATGGGCTTGAGCCGGAAAAGCCTGATCTCGCGTGGTGCGCAGCTGGCGCGGTAGCGCGGTAGCCCGCGTAGAAGTCGGTGGCCGTGGCCCATGCCGAGGCGCGCGCGTCGCCGGTGAGCAGCTCGGCGCGGTACTTCGCCGGCGGACCCATGAACTCGACGGTGCATTCGGGGTGCGCCAGCAGGTTGGCGCTCCAGGCCGGGTGTGGTGGGCGACCATAGTTGGCCGATCGCAAGAAGCCCGTCAGAGTCGTCGATCAATACCGGCGGTTGAGTGCGCGCCAAGCCCGATTTCGCACCGGTCGTCGTGACCAGCCCTACCCTGTCGATTCCGGCCGAGCTCAGGCGGCCGTGTGTCCGCGGGATCACCACTTTGTCGATACGCGGGGCGACGTGGAGCAGGAAGCGGTATCCGGCCGGACTCATCAGGGCGCGCTCCATCAACGCCTCGTCGAGCCGCAGCCGCCGACCGCGAATTGGGCTTTCCCGCCGAAGGGTCACGCGTCGACGGTACCCAACGCGCGCTATGCCCGCGTGATAAACGAGGGCTATCAGACCATTACAAGCGGGTCTTGGACGTGGATCGCGCAGCCCGGCAACGTTGTAGGCACGCGGAGCGTCCATCAACCACCGGTCGCTCACCGCACCGAGGAGGAGGGAATGTCATGACCATCGCCACTGAACGCACCAGCCACCACACCATCTCGCTGCTCGAGGGCGACATCGTCGAGGAGTCCGATCTGGGTTCGATCCGGCGCGTCACAGTTGACAACTTTCCAATCCTGCAAGGCATGTCGATCAAGCGGCTCGTCCTCAACCCAGGCGCGATGCGGACCCCGCATTGGCATGCCAACGCCAACGAGCTGACCTACTGCGTCTCGGGCACCGCACTGGTGTCGGTGCTTGACACCGGCAGCAAGTTCTCCTCGTTCATAATCACCGCCGGCGACATGTTCCACATCGATTCAGGGTCACTGCATCACATCGAGAACATCGGGCAAGACGTCGCGGAATTCATCATCGCATTCCGCCACGAACGCCCCGAGGACTTCGGGTTGGGTGCTGCCTTTGGCGCCATGACCGATGCGGTGCTGGGCAACACGTACGATCTCGATGCGTCGGACTTCGCCGCCATTCGACGCAGCACCACCGATCGTGCACTTGCCGCGCGCCGCGGCGAGCCGGTGGTGCCGGGCAACGCGCAGTTCGGCGACCCGCACAAATTCGAAGTCGAGGCGCAGTCAGCGCCGATCAGCATCGCTGTCGGCTCCGCCCGCCTGGCCCGGGTGCAGTTCTGGCCGGCATTGAAGGACCTGTCGATGTACTCGTTGCGGATCCGCGAAGACGGGATGCGCGAGCCCCACTGGCATCCGATTACCGCCGAAATGGGTTATGTGCAAAGCGGTTCAGGACGGATGACGGTGATGGATCCGGATGGCACGGTCGACACGTGGTATCTCAAGCAGGGTGACGTCTACTTCATCCCGCGCGCCTACCCGCATCACATCGAAGTGGTGGAATCACCGGGCTGGCACTTCACGATCTTCTTCGACCAGCCCGCACCCTGCGACATCGGCTACCGCGCGTCGGTGAGTGCATATTCGCGCGAAGTGCTCGCGGCGACCTTCAACACGCATATCGACGACTTGCCGGACTTCCCGTTCACGAAGAGCGACCCACTTATCGTCAACCGCCGCAATCCGGTCGATGAGCATGCCGTCGGTGAGGCCTAGCCGAGCATCACGGCGACGCGCCGTTACACATTGCGGCATGGATGTATTCCGCAAACTATTTGCGTCTTATTTGGATTCACTGAGCGGAGTCTAAAATTGGCGTAGTTCCTTGGCGTTATCCGTCGAAGCCCGCGGTAGGCTTGGGGTTTCGGGGGAATGGGGATGAAGAAAGATGCGCCATTTAACGGCTGCCGTCGCCGTTGCCGGCATCTGCATTCTTGGCGCTGGCTGCGGCGGCGGTAGCAACCATTCCAGTGTCAAATCCACGACCACGACCACGTCGCTCATTCCGCGTCCTGTTGTCGAGCGTGAGCTCGATGCGTTGCTGCTCACCCCGGAGCAGATCAGCCCGGTCATGGGCGCTAAAGACATGGCGATCACCAGAAGGCACGACGCGATGTCCGACGACAGCGCCACCATGAAGCCCCCGGAATGCCTGGCCATCGACGGCGCGGCGCAAGCCCAGGTCTACGCGAACAGCGGCTTTACCGCCGTGCGTGACCGGGCACTGAACGATGGCGACAATTTCACTCACTATGCCGAGCAGGCGGTAGTGCTATTTCCCACTGCAAAGCTGGCCAGGGTTTTCGCGGTTGCCTCGGCGCTACGGTGGCCGGCGTGCCACGGGTATACCCATCTCCAGTCCGGAACACAGTGGACGGTCGGGCCGATATCGGATACCAACGGCACACTGAGTGTGATTGCAACGCAACAGAATGCGAGGGCCGGCGGATGGGCCTGCGGTCGGGCGCTGGCGATGAAGAACAACGTGATCGTCGACGTCAACACATGCAGCCCCGACCCGAAGAACTCGGCCATCGATATCGCCAACTTGATCGCCGTCAAAGTGCCAATGCGTTAAGGACTTTAGCGTCGTCACTCGGTGTCGGCAGGATCGAGAAGCCGCACCTCCTCGAGATCCATCACCCCCTGCAACTCGCGCAGCACGATGTCGTCGATGCGATTTTGGTCGCGCAGCTCGATGATGGCCCGGCGCTTGTGTTCGAGTACGCCAAGGCGCACCCGTCGAAGCAGATCGCTCCGCTCGGCTACCTCATTGGAACCCTCAGCGTCGCCACCGGCTTCGACGAGCGCCGCGTGTTCTTCGTATTCCTTTCGCAAACGCCTCAATAGGTCATCGCTGATGCCGAGTTCACCGGCGACCACCGGCAGGGCTTCGAGCGCGGCCTGGGTACCACGACAGCGGGCCAGTTGCAATTCATCAGCGTGACTTGCGTCTTCGGGCATCCGGGCCCAGCGAACTACGTCGCTTAGTGTGCTGCCTTGAATCACGACGGTCACCAGAATCACGACGCAGACCACGAAGACGATGAGGCTGCGATCCGGAAACGGGGCGCCGCTGTGCGTGGTCAGGGGGACGGCCAACGCCGCGGCGAGCGACACTGCGCCGCGGAAGCCCGCCCAGTTGGACACCATTCGCTGGCGCCAGTCGACGCGACGGGTGCGCTGCACCGCACGCCGGTCCACCGTGCGAAGCAATACGGTGACGGCTTCCGCACCGGCAAACCGACTCACGATGATGACGCCGGTGACGGCCAGAGCCAGTAACGCGGCGTGGCCAAGGCCGCCGTCGACGCCGGCAATACCGCGCACCGCATGCGGCATCTGGACGCCGACGAACACCCATAGCGAGCCGTTGATCAGGAACGTCGCGAGATCCCAGAACGCGAAAGTCTGGAGGCGGGACCGAGCCCGGATCACGTACGGCGAGGCGTACGCCATCACCAGGGCCGACACCAGAACAGCGACGACGCCACTGCAATGAATCGCTTGGGCCAGCAAAAACGCTGCGAATGGTGTGAGCAGGCTCAGGGCGCCCTCCTCCTGCGGTGCGTCGATTCGACGACGCACCTGCGTCACCGCGAGCCCGACCAATAGCCCGGCGCAGATGCCGCCGACATAGGAACCGAGGAAACGGGCCGTCAAGTCGAGAGGGCCGACCGGATTACCGCCGACCGCAACGGAGACAGCCACGGCAAACAGCACGAGCGCAGTCCCGTCGTTGATGATGCTTTCCGCCTTCAACACGGTGACGGTGCGTCGTGGTAGCTGTTTGGCCAGGCCGGCCACGGCAGCGGCGTCGGTGGGGGAGAGCACGGCACCGAGGACCGACGCCGCGTGTGACTCCATTCCGAGCGCCCGTGCCGTCCAGGACACTGCCACCGCGGTGACGATGACCAGGCCGATGCTGAGAAAAACGATGACGCGCAAGTTTGCGCGTATCTCGCGAAAGCTGGTGTTCAGGCCCTCCCAATAGAGGATCGCGGGCAAGAAGAGCAGCAGCACGATCTCGCCATCGAGCCGAACGCCGCCGAACTGCGGAATCAAACCCAACAATGCGCCCAGCACGATCAGCAAAACCGGGGGGCCCACGCGATAACGCCGGCCCAGGACCGTGCCCACGATCACCGTGGCAAACAGCGCAACGATTACGACAAGCCCAAACACCAGCACATCATCCTGTATGAACGGGGCAGCGTGACAACCGAGACCAGCTAGGACGCTCGGCGCGGGTCAGGATTGGTAGGGAATTCGCAGGTCGTCGAGTAGCTGCCCCGCGCGGCGTTCGATCTCGTCGCGGATTGGCCGGATCGCGGCCACGTCTTTGCCGGCCGGATCGTCAAGGTCCCAGTCCTCTTACCGCCGGCCGGGCAAGCAGGGCCGGTATCGCCGCAGCCCATGCCGACGACCACGTCGGCGGCTTGGAAGACCTCACCGGTCCAAGGTTTGGGGTATTCCCCGGAGATATCGATGCCGCGCTCGGCCATGGCTGTGATTGCAGCGGGGTTGATCTCGCCTTTGGGCTGTGAACCACCCGACCACACCACCGCCCCGCCACCGGCAAAGTGGTTGAAAAAGCCCATGGCCATTTGGGATCGGCCCGCGTTGTGGTTTCACAGGAACAACACGACCAGCTGGTAATCATTTGATATCCCACTGATTTTCGCCACGGCATGCAGTCGCTGCCGCGCGAAACGCTCAGCCAGCAGCGGCAAGAAGTCGTGAACGGTCGCGTGGGCTGCCAATGTCTCGTACGAGGATTCAACCAGCCGCTCAACGGTTTGCGCATCGAAGGCGCCGGAGAACTCGCTCCGCAGTCGCTCCGCCGCCGGCGCGAGAGGATGACGCTCGTCGATGGACAGCTCGATGCGCAGAGCCGGCTCGCTGGCAGCGTTGTACTTCATCGCCTTCATCGTCACGGCCAGCTAACCGCGAGTCAATGCGTCGGATGATCGGTCCCGCTGGGAGCGCTCTGTACCAAGACGATCACAGGTGCATACCGATCCCGACGGTGATCTGGCGCGGCCGGTTGCATGTGCAAATCATGGATCACGCTCGCGAAATATCCGCATCGGCACGAGACTCGCCCTGCTATCCGGGCGATCGGATATTCGCATGCTCACGAGGAGGTAAGCGCAGCATGACGGTGGAAGCGAATGGTGGTCGCATCCTCGACACCGCGAAAGGCATTCTCATCGGCCTTCGTCGGTGTCCTTCGGAGTCAGCTTTCCACGAGTTGATCAGCGCGGCACAACGTCACAAGATGCCGGTGTTCGCAATGGCTTGGGCGCTGGTGCATCTCGCGAACGGCGGCGACAAGTCAGCGCAGACTCGCGCCGACGCGGAGTCGGCGGCTCGTGATGAATGGGGCCAGCTCTTCGCCGACGCGGCCCTCACGGTGTAGTTACCGCCGCGCAGACCGAGTCAGGAGTTGACCGTTGGCTGCATGCAGCAGACAGATGACGGTACTCGGGGCGGGATTGTCAGCGGTTCGATCCTGATTGGAGTCGATCAGGTAGGTCACCGCGAATGAACTGCCGTCGACGGATTGCCCGGTGTATTGCGAAAACCCGTAAGCGCATGCCTGGTTGGCGACGTCGGCGACAGCAGCGTTGACCGCCAGCGGGCCGCGAAGATAGACCTCTGCGGCATGAGTGGTCGCACAGTCGACAACGCTGACAGTGACCACGCTAGGGTCGCTCGATGGAAGCTCAGCCAGACAATCGCCGACCTGCAGGTCAATCCACTTCTCGCGGCGAGAATTTCGCGTTGTCGGTGGGGCAGCCACGGCTGTTGTCGTGATCACCGTTGTCGATCTCTGGTCCGTCGATTGGGCCGGTTTGAGATCGGTGGTGCCGCAAGCCGGTAGCAGAATCACCGCGGCTAACGAACCGGCGAAGCCGAATCCCGCTTTCATGTCCGCGTCAGGTTCAGCCGCTGGTTAGAGATGGTTGACGACGAAATTCGCTGCCTGATCGACCATTCCGTCATCGGCGTAGGCGGCATGTGCGGCCCGGGATTCACAACCCGGTGTTGCTCTAGTAGCGCACCAGATTGAAGGGGTAGCTGACGGTCCCGCCCGGTGCGTTGCCACAGCCGGCGTCGAAAGTGGAATCCACCGACCCGGCCAGCGTCACCGCATCCCAGGAATAGGTGTCATGGGACGGCAGGAAGTACACGGTGCAGCGCACCCCATCGGGCACGTCGACGACCATCGTGTAGCGACCGTTGGCGAGGTGTGCATCCGCGTTCCAAGGCTCCGCTTGCCCGTTGGGCCTCGGTTGGGCATTCACGTGGACACAGTCCGGAACCTCAACCTGGCATTTCCTGACGTTCCAGAGCCAGGAGTGACTCGGATCCCGCGTGGTCTCGACTTCATAGTTGCCGATCAGCATCCCGGCTGCGGCGCTCGGCGCGAGCGCCAGCGCGGCCGCGGTGAGCGCCACGCCGACTGCCACGGTCTTCGGGGTCTTCACGGGTTCCTCCGTTCCTCGCTGCCCGGCGGCTTGCGCCGAACTATACGGTTCTGACGTTGCGCAATGGGCGGAAATCAGCCCGGCGGCGTCCAGGCGATCGGCAGTGTCTTGATGCCGTGGATGAACGGCGACAGCAACCGCGCGGGCTCCTCGGTCGCGACGATATCGGGTATCTCGCGATGCAGTTCCTCGAACATGACCCGGATCTCGCGACGAGCCAGATTGGCGCCCAGGCAGAAGTGGGCGCCGCCGCCGCCGAAGCCGACGTGCGGATTCGGGTCGCGGGTTACATCGAACATCCACGGGTCGGCGAACTTCGACTCGTCTCGATTGGCGGAGCAGTACCACAGCGTCGCCTTGTCGCCGGCGGCCATCTTGGTCCCGCTCAGCTCGAAGTCGCGGGTGAGGGTGCGCCGCATATAGATCACCGGTGACGCCCACCGCACAATTTCCTCGACCGCGGTGTGCGATAGACCGTCGAAGTCGGACCACCACGTCTGCCGTTGCTCGGGGTAACGCGTCAGTGCCAACAGCCCGTGGCTGATCGCATTGCGTGTCGTCTCGTTGCCGGCGACCGCCAGCAGGATGAAGAACGACGCGACCTCGGCCGAGGTCAACCGCTCGCCGTCGACCTCGGCTTCCACCAGGCTCGTCGTCAGGTCCTCGTGGTGGTTGACGCGACGATCCTCCGCAAACGCGTTGGCGTAGGCGCCGATCTCCATCGAAACCTGAACGAACTCATCGAATTCGGACGTCAGATCGGGGTCGCCGAAGCCGAGGATCACGTTGGTCCAGTGGAATATCTGCTGATGGTCCTCCTCCGGAATCCCCATCATGTCGCAGATGACCTGCAGCGGTAGCGGTCCGGCTAACTCGCTGACCGCCTCACCGTTGCCGTCGGGATGAGCGGCGATCATCGAGGCGACCAGCCGGCGCGCCCGCTCGCGCACCGAGTGCTCGATGCGGGCCACCACCTTCGGGGTGAACGCCCTGCTGACGATCGACCGCAACCGCTGATGCCGCGGGTCGTCGAGCACGATCATCGAGCCGAAGTACTCGGATACCTCCGGGGTCTGGTCGTTGATGGTGATGTTCGGGCTGGAGCTGAAGATCTCCGGGTGGCGACTGGCGTAGAACACGTCGTCGAGTGCCGTCAGCGCCCAATGCCCGTCGCCCGCTTGGAAGCCTTCTTGGACGGGCTCGGGCCAGAACGAGATCGGGGCCTCACGCCGAAGCGTGGCAAACGCCCCATCGCGCAGATCGTCGTTGAGCGCCCAGAAGTCCCACGTACCCAGCTCAATATCGGCGAGCGGAACCCCGGGCGGCGCCGTGCCGTTGACGCGAGTTGCAATGCCCATGTCGACCGTCCTCGTCGTTGAGCGGGCTACACGCGCGAGCCTAAACCGCTCTGGGCCGATCTTGAAGGCGAGTCAAGGAACCGCTGGACGACTTCCGTCAGGATGCGGCCACCCCGGGTGTTGAGGTGGATGCCGTCGATGTGAAACTCCCAGCCATTTCGCTGTGAGATCTCGTCGAAACTGCGTCCCAGAATCATTTCGCGGAACAGGTAGTCGCGGTAGAACGCAGCGAAGGAGAACCGGGAAAACGGTTTGACGATCGCTGAGCGGGCGAGTTCCGCAAGGAAGCACTCGAAGAACGGAATGTAGTAGGCGCCGCTGCGACGCGAGACGTCGGCGATGACGCCGTTGTAGGCGACAACCAGGTCGTTGAGCCGCGACTGAACGGCATCTTTCGATCGAAGAGCTTCGCCGATGGGCGCCACCGAACTCAGCGCGATGGTGGCGTGGGTTGTTTGCTGCAGCCGGTGAGTGATCAGTTCGAGGTTGTCTTCGAAGTGTGCCGTCGAGGGATCTTGAGTCGTCCGTTTCCAAGCGCGGGTGAATCGCCGAAAATTCGGAAAGACGCTCGCCAAGATGTCGTTGGTCCCGATCAGAACGATGACCCGATCCGGCGCTATGCGCACTACCGGATCGAGCCGCTTGGCGATGTTGACCGACAGATCGCCGCCCACGCCGAAGTTGACGAATCGGAACCGGCTGTTTTGCGGTCGCTTTGCCAGTTCATCGATCCACTTGAAGGTCCCTTTAGAGGCCGTGGTGCTTGAGCCCAGACAAGCGATGGTCTCTGGTGCGGACACGGTCAATCCAGCATCCGACGGCCCGTTACGGTATTCACTATCAAATGATAGATACCTTCGAAATTAATCGGAAGTCCCTCTTGCGATGGAGATCTGCTAGTCAGCGTCGCTTGATACTACGCTTGGCGTATTACGTCGGACGTACTAAAATTGGCGGGTATGGCACGTGGCTCTCGGAAGCTAGGCCGACGAAATGACCCGGGTGTGCTGATCATGACCAGCCTGGCCTCGGGCGCGAAGCACGGCTACGCCCTCGCACGCGATATCGAGAGCTTCGCGGGCGTGACGCTGGGACCGGGAACGCTCTACGGCGCGATCACCGCACTGGAGGAACACGGCCTGATCGAACCGGCGGGCCACGACGAGCGGAGGCGCCCGTATCGGTTGACCGCCGCGGGACAGGCCGAACTGGCCTCGGCGGTGCGCAGCTTGGGCGCAATTGCGGCCGAGGGCGCGCGCAGGCTCGGGATCTCTTTGCATGCTCCGGGCCCGGGGTGGGCGCAATGAATCGCCGCGATGTCAGGGGCGTCCTGCGCTGGTACCCCGCGGCCTGGCGGCGACGATACGGAGAGGAGTTGATCGCGATGCTGGACGACACCCACGGCAATGACAAGCTTCCGCGGCGGGCCCGGATGTCACTGCTCAGATCTGGCCTGATTCAGCGAATTCGCTTGTTGCGCAAGTTCTCTAGTACATATATCGGCTACAGCATCGCCTGTGCCATCGTGTGGGCCATTATCTTGGCGACGGTGTGGACAAGCGCCGGCGATGCCACCTGGCATACGTTCACGGTGTTCTTCGGCGGATGGGCGATCGGTTGGCTGTCGGCGAGCATTGGACGCCTCGTCTACCCGCCACCGAAACCACGCAGACCGGTTGACGCCGGTCGGTAATCGCGCCCCGCGCGGCCGGCGGTTCAGTTCGTGCAGACAGTGCGCGCGGGCGCGCCGTTGGCGCTCGCCTCGCTGACCACCTTGCCGTCGATCAGGATCGTGCACGTGATCGAACCGAGGCTCTGCGCGCTGATCACGAACACTCTGGATCCGTTGAAGCTGAACTGCGTCGTCCACGGCAACGGCACGTGTGCCTGCTGCGTTTGGCCCGATTGGCCGCTGTCAGTCTGATACGAGATGTAGTCGGCCACCGGGGCGCTGCCACTCAGCTGATAGGTCAGCTGGGACTGCGAGCCCATCGCATTTACCACTCCGCACATCCCGACGGTGGTAGCCAAGGCGGTCAGCGCCGCGAAAATCGACGGACCCAGGTGGCGTCCGACCAGGCGTAGCATCGACAACAGTTTGCTAGTCATCGTTATCTCCCAGGCGACATGGTGTCACTGCAACCAACTGTGTGGGTCGGTTTTCGCGCGTTTTCCCAAAAGTCAACTCCAGGTAGGACTGTCGTTGAACTGATGTCAGATAACGGTCGTAGAGGCTAGTGATGACTGAACAGCCGGAGGACCCCGGCCGCTGGGGCGCGGTGCGTCCTGGCAGGCGCGATGTGCTACGCGGCGTCGCGGTGGTGGGCGCATTCCTGGCAGTCGACCTGGGCGCGCTGCTGTACGCGAACAAATGGATCGGTCCCGCGCGGCTGACACCGGGGGTGTTCCTCGACGGCTTTGCCAAGGTATTCGGTCGGCATCCGGGGTTCCGTAAGAACCACGCCAAGGGTGTCGCCGTCACTGGCTTCTTCGACAGCAACGGCAACGGCAGCGCGTTGTCGACGGCGTCGGTGTTCGCACCTGGCCGCACACCGGTGGTCGGGCGCTTCTCATTGGCCGGCGGCAATCCGCAGGCCGCCGACGCGTCGTCGACCGCGCGCGGGCTAGGTCTGGTGTTCGGATTCCCGGGCGAAGAGCAGTGGCGGATGGCGACGCTGAATCTGCCCGTTTTCCCGGATAATTCACCGCAAGGCTTCTACGACCGGCTGATCGCCTCGGCCGTGGTACCCGGCACCGGCAAGCCCGATCCGGCGGTAATGGCACGGTTCCTGGCCGCACATCCGGAGACGGCGCGGGCGATGAGCATCGTCAAGCAGCATCCGCCGACACCCGGTTTCGGCGACAGCGTCTACAGCGGGTTGAACGCCTTCTACTTCGTCAACGGATCCGGCGCGCGGACGCCGGTGCGCTGGTCGCTGACTCCGATGCAGCAGGCGCTACCACCTTCGTCGGGGCCGAATGCGTTGTTCGATGCGCTGGAGCGGCAGTTGCGGACCGGACCGCTGCGCTGGCGTCTGGTACTGACCGTCGGCGAGGCGACCGATCCGACGCACGACGCGACGCTGCCCTGGCCCGCCGATCGCCGCACCGTCGACGCCGGGATGCTCACGCTCGACTCGGTCCAAGCCGACGCGGCGGGTAATGCGCGGGACATCAACTTCGATCCGCTGGTGCTGCCTGCCGGCATCGAGCCGTCCGACGATCCGCTGCTCAGCGCCCGATCGGCCGTCTACGCCGCGTCGTACCGACGTCGCACCGGGGAGACCACGCTGTGACCGAGATGCCCGAACCCGGCCGGTACACGGCGTTGACCCGGGTCCTGCACTGGTTGACGGCCGCGCTGGTGTTCTGCGCGCTATTCATCGGTTTCGTGATGGTGAACTCGGTGCGCCAATACGCCACGCTGATCATGATCCACCGGACGCTGGGCGTGACCATCCTCGTGGTGGTGCTGGCGCGTGTGGTCAACCGGTTGACCCATCGCGCTCCGCCGATGCCGGCCACGGTCGGCGCGCTGGAACGCAAGATCGTCGTGCTCTCCGAAGTGTCGCTGTATGCGCTGCTGCTGCTGCAGCCGTTGATCGGCTGGGCAATGGTTTCGGCCGCCGGGGGACCGGTCGTCGTGTTCGGTTCACTTCGGCTCCCGCGCATCGCGCCGTTCGACGCGCAGCTGTTTTGGCTGTTACGGCAAGCTCATTCGGTCGTCGCGTATGCGTTGATGGCCGCGATCGCCGCGCACGTTTCGGCGATTCTGCTGCACACGCTGACGTTGCGCGACCGGATGATCGAGAGGATGACATTCCGGTTTCGACCGAAGGACGACCGCACCCGCTTAGGGTGAACCGGGGGCGGTCGATCGGAAGGTGACTGGATGACTGAGAGCGGTTCTAAGCGTGTTGTGGTGTGGGGTACCGGTTTCGTCGGCAGGATGGTGATCGCCGAAATCGTCAAACACCCGCTGTTCGAGTTGGTCGGCGTCGGCGTCAGCAATCCCAAGAAAGTCGGTCGCGACGTCGGCGAGATCTGTGGGCTGGCCGAACCGGTCGGCATCACCGCCACCGACGACGTCGAAGCGCTGATCGCGCTCAAGCCCGATGCGTTGGTGCATTACGGCCCGACGGCGGCGCACGCCGACGACAACATCGCCTTGATGACGCGGTTCCTGCGCGCGGGAATCGACGTGTGCTCGACGGCGATGACGCCCTGGGTCTGGCCGACGATGCACCTCAACCCGCCGAATTGGATCCAGCCGATCACCGAGGCGTGCGAGTTGGGCGAGTCGTCCTGCTTCACCACCGGCATCGACCCGGGTTTTGCCAACGACCTGTTCCCGATGACGCTGATGGGCCTGTGCTCGGAGGTGCGCACGGTGCGGGCATCAGAGCTGTTGGACTACACGAACTACGAAGGCGACTACGAAGTCGAGATGGGCATTGGACGCGAGCCCGAGTTCCGCCCGATGCTGGAAAACCAAGACGTGCTGGTCTTCGCATGGGGCGGCACCGTGCCGATGATCGCGCACGCCGCCGGGATCATGCTCGACGAGATCACCACCACGTGGGACAAGTGGGTGACACCCAACGAGCGCAAGACGGCCAAGGGCGTCATCCCGGCCGGACATGTGGCCGCGGTCCGGTTCACCATCAACGGGGTCTACCAGGGCCAGACCCGCATTCAGCTCGAGCATGTGAACCGCATCGGCCTTGACGCCGCACCGGACTGGCCTGCAGGCACCAAAGACGACGTCTATCGGGTCGACATCGAGGGCACGCCGAGCATCTCCCAGGAGACAGCGTTTCGGTTCACCGACGGCTCCGGACGCGACGCGGCCGCCGCCGGCTGCCTGGCCACCGGGATGCGCGCGCTCAACGCGGTGCCGGCCGTCAACGATCTTCCGCCGGGCTGGGTCACCCCGCTCGATCTGCCGCTGATCGCGGGGGTCGGCACGATTCGCTAGAAGTGCCGCTAAATTAGTGGCCGATGCTCGCGGATTGGACGAATATGGCTGGCGTAGAACGGTCGGCGTTGGGCCTCTCGGTCGGGGCCACCAACTTGGCGGCGGTGACCGCCGAGCGGGCGGTGACCCGTAAACCGGTGCTGACCTTGTATCGGCAGCGCCCACCCGAAGTCGGTGTGCCATCGGAGAACCCGATGCTCAACGAGCCGGGGCTGGTGATCAGCGACTTCGTCGACCGGGTGGGCGACCCGGACGACATTGTGGTGGCCGACGGGACGACGCACCGCAGCGAGACGTTGGTCGCCGACGCGTTGCGAGCACTGTCCTACGCCGTGACAGACGGACGGGCACTGCCGGATGCGGTCGCGGTCACCCACCCCGCGCACTGGGGGCCGACGGCGGTCGACTCGCTGCGGGTCGCGTTGGGTCTGGTATCGGAATGGTCGCGTGGGCCATTGACGCTGCTACCGGATTCGGTGGCAGCGCTCATGGCGCTGCAGGCGAACCCGGGGGTGCCGAACCGCGGAATCATCGCGGTGTGCGACTTCGGCGGCACCGGAACCACCGTCGCCCTGCTCGACGCCGCCGACGGCTACCAGGCGGTCGGTCCTGCCGTGCGGTACCGGGAATTCTCCGGGGACCTGATCGACCAGGCGCTGCTGACCCACGTCGTCGCCGATCTTTCCTCGGCCGGATCGTTCGACACATCGGCGACCTCGGCAATCGGCTCGCTAACTCGGCTGCGGGGTGCTTGCCGACACGCCAAAGAAGAGCTCTCGTCGACCATCGCGATAACACTGACCGCCGACGTCCCGGGATACCGTGGCGACATCCGGGTGACCCGGGACGAACTCGACGACGCGATCAGCCAGCCGTTGGAAAGATTCATCACAGTCGTCCATGAGACATTGCAGCGCAACGGGATTCGCGCAGAAGATTTGACGGCGATCGCCTTGGTGGGCGGCGGCGCCAGCATCCCAACGGTCACCACGACCCTGTCGGTACAGCTGGGTGCGCCTATCATCACCGCACCCCGACCGCAGCTGACCGCCGCGACCGGCGCGGCTTTGCGGGCCGCGCGTGGCCCGGCCGACAGCGAGACAGCGTTGGCGCCGACGGCAGCCGGAACGGTCGCCGATGCCACCACGAGGTCGGAGATCCCAGTGGAACCCCGCCCGGCACCGGCGCTGGCCTGGTCGGAGGAGGCCGACGACGACTCGGGCATCGTGCCGATCCGCCCCGGTGAGTACCCCGAACAAAGCAGCACCGCCGGGCTGGCGGCCCCGCGGCCGCAGACGAGCTTGGATCGCGACTCACAACCGGTCGCGACCCGCCCGGTCGCCGAGGCTTGGTATCGCCGCCCAGTCGTGGTGATGGTCGCCACCGCGCTCGCGGTGCTGGCCATCGGCGTGGGAATCATGATCACGCTGCGTCATACCTCCGGCAACGCACCGACCACTCCGTCGCCCGGCGTCAGCACCGCACCTGGAACGGACAGTCAGGCTCCTGCGACCAGTCCACCGTCATCGACCGAGTCGGACACCGGGACACCGCCGTCGACAACCAGCGAGGCGCCGACGAGGACAACGACGACCACCACAGAGGCTCCCACGACAACGAGCAGCGCAGCTCCGACTACCACCGAACCGCCCACGACTACTCAGGGAACGGAGCGGCCGGGTTTTCCGAGATTCCCCGGAGGTCCGCGGGGCTTCCCTGATCCGGGACGGGGTGAGCGGTAACCGCGATCAGGCTTTTTCGGCGTGTTGTTCCGATTCGCCTTTCGCGTCTTCTTGCTCTTTCTCTTGCTGCTTGTCCTTACCGAATTTCGGGTTTCCGTCGTCGTCGAGCCACTCGTTGATCGCAACGCCGGTGATGGTCCCATCGGTACCGGGCAACACTGCCGTCGGCCGGTCGTCGTCATAGGCCTGCTGCATCTGGCGGACCTTTTCCTTACCGTCCTCGCTGAGTTCGGGCGTTTCGCGGGAGGTCTCCTGCTCGTTGTCGGTGTTTTCGCTAGTGGTTTGGTCGTTGTCGTTTGCGCTCATTTGGACCTTTCCGTCTTGCCGAGACTTTCGGCCTGCCGACGGCACTAACCTCGACGACTACCCGTTGTGGATTGGTCCAAACTGCAGGGCGCGGGAGTCAGCTCGGATTCTGGTAGTCGACCCCGGTCAATCGCTCGGAGATCTCCCACAGTTGCCGACAGTCGGCATCGTCACGCGCCCGCGCGGGCACCTTGGCCGCTGTCACTCCGCCGCCGGCGGCCTCGTAGATGCCGTGCGGCCCGTAGAAAGCACCGCCTTCGGCCTGCGGGGACGTTGCCGCGTAGAGCGCGGGAAGTATCCCTTCGTCGATCTCCTGCCAGAGAAACGGTGTCAGGCGCCATGACAGTGTGTAGAGCCGTTCCATCGTCGATGGTTTGGCGCGGCCGCGCGACGGGCCGCTGATCTGCAGGTTGGTTTTGGTCAAGCCGGGGTGGGCGGCGTTGGAAACGATGCCCCAGCCGGCCTCTTTGCTTCGGCGGTCCAACTCGCGCGCGAACATGAGCACCGCGAGTTTCGACTGCCCATAGGCCTGCATCGGGGTGTACGACTTCTCGAATTGCGGATCGTCGAAATGGATGCGGCCCCGTCGCGCGGCCAGGCTGCTCAGCGACACGACCCGGGCCTGGTCGGCCGCTCGCAAGAGCTGCAGCAGGTGTGCCGTCAGTGCGAAATGCCCGAGATGATTGCTGCCGAACTGCAATTCGAACCCGTCGGTGGTGGTGTCTCGTTGAGGCGGCGTCATCACGCCGGCGTTGTTGACCAGGATGTCGATCGGGCGGCCGTCGGCGTTGAGTTCCTCGCCCAAAGCGGCGACTCCGGCAAGCGACGACAGGTCGAGCGGTTTGATGGTCAGTTTCGCGTTCGGAACGGTCGCACGGATCTCGTCGATCGCGGCCTCGCCCTTGGCGCGGTTGCGGATCGCCATGACCACGTCGGCGCCGGCCGCGGACAGCCGACGGGCCAATCCAAATCCCAGGCCGCTGTTGGATCCGGTGACGACGGCCAGTCGTCCGGACAGATCGGGCACAGTGGCGACGAGATTGGGGGCCATGAGCATCACTCCTTAATCGCCTACGAGTTTCGTCCTAGTGTGCTCTCTCATGGTGCCGCTGGCTTTGCGTTGTTTCGCTGGCAACGCTCCGCACACGGTGTCACACTGCCTCAATGACTAGCAGGCGGCTTGCAAAAATCTCGCTGGCACTCGCCATCCTGCTGATGGTTGGAGGGATCATCGGCTTCGTTGCCACACTGACGCTCAATGCATTCGTCCTGGACAAATTCAACGCCTACGGCGAGGTGCCGATCCCGGCCTCGGGCACCGTTCATCTGCCCGCCGGCGAGGCCACGATCAGCTTCCACACCCTGACCGTCGGCAGCGTGTCCGGAGGCGGGCTGCCGGTGCCGCAGCTCGGGGTCGACATCGACCCACCGCAGGGCGTTGCCCAGCCAAAATTGACTGAAAACTATGGCGGGACAACGACAGTCAACAACGACACTCATCGGCGGGTGTGGATGATGCAGGTTCCGGCCGAGGGCGACTACAAAATCACCACCGAAGGGCAAGTCAATGGATTCATCAGCCCACAACTGGCGTTCGGCCACGGTGGCAACGGCAGCTCGTCCGGCTCGTTGGCGTGGATATTCGCGGGTCTCTTCGGGGTTGGCCTGATCGGTACGATAGCGGCGCCGATCTGGCTGGCTCGCACCCGAACTGCGCAGTTGACCGCCTGGCAGCCCAGCCCGATGGATTTGGGAGCGCCGGTCGCCACGCCGTCGCCGGAAGGATCCCTCTCGACGTACGCACCCACTGACGAGGGCGTCAAACTAGAGCAGCTCAAAACACTTTCGTCGCTGCGGGATTCCGGAGCGCTGACCGAAGCGGAGTTCGAGGCCGAGAAGCGCAGAATCCTCGACGGCCGCTAGTGGCCTCGCGCCACCCACTCGTCGTAGTGAACGATCTCGTCGCCGATGCTGGTGGTGTCGCCGTGGCCGGTGTAGACGACGGTGTCGCCGGGAAGTTTGCCGAGGCGGCCCGAGATCGACTGCAGGATCGTCGGGAAGTCCGAGAACGAGCGCCCGGTGGCACCGGGTCCGCCGGAAAATAGGGTGTCTCCGCTGAACACCGCACCCAGGTCGGGGGCATACCAGCAGACCGACCCGGGGGAGTGGCCGGGGGTGTGCAGCGCGCGGAGCTCGGTGCCGGCGACGCTCAGCGTGTCCCCGTCGGATACCGTGCGAAAGTCCTTGTCCGGGTGCGTCATCCGCCACAGCACGTCATCGCCTGGATGTAAAAGCACTGGCGCGTCGAGCGTCTTGCCGAGTTCGGGTGCCACGGTCACGTGGTCGTTGTGACCGTGTGTGCAAATCACCGCCACCACATTTCGCCCGCCGACGGCCGCCACAATGGGCGCCGCCGTGTGCGCGGCGTCGAAGACCACGACATCGGAATCGTCCCCGACGACCCAGATGTTGTTGTCGACTTCCCAACTGCCACCGTCGAGTTCGAATGTTCCATGGGTGACAACGCGCTCGATGGCCGCCATCACAGCATCACCACCGAGCGCAGCACCTTGCCGTCATGCATCTTGTCGAAAGCCTCCTCGACGTCACCGAGGCCGATTCGTTCCGAGACGAACTTCTCCAGCGGCAACCGGCCCTGCAGGTACAGGTCGATCAAGGTGGGGAAGTCGCGTTCCGGCAGGCAATCGCCGTACCACGACGACTTCAGCGCGCCGCCGTGCGAGAAAAAGTCCAGCAGCGGCATGTCCAGTCGCATGTCGGGGGTCGGAACGCCAACCAGCACAACGGTTCCCGCGAGGTCACGTGCGTAGAATGCCTGCTTCCAGGTTTCTGGTCGCCCGACTGCGTCGATGACCACGTTCGCACCGAAGCCGTCGGTGAGATCCTGGATCGTCTTGACCACGTCGAGGTCGCGGGCGTTGATGGTGTGCGTGGCGCCGAACTTACGGGCCCAATCCAGTTTGGTGTTGTCGCTGTCGACGGCGATGATCCGCCTGGCGCCGACCAGCGCCGCCCCGGCAATCGCCGCGTCGCCGACACCGCCGCAACCGATCACCGCCACCGTGTCATCACGGGTGACCGCGCCGGTGTTGATCGCCGCCCCCAGACCCGCCATCACTCCGCAGCCAAGCAGACCCGCGACGGCGGGGTCGGCGGCGGGATCGACCTTGGTGCACTGGCCGGCGTGCACCAGCGTCTTATCGGCGAACGCCCCGATGCCCAGCGCCGGTGTCAGTTCCGTGCCGTCGGTCAGCGTCATCTTCTGCTCAGCGTTGAAGGTGTCGAAACACAGGTGGGGGCGGCCGCGTTTGCACGCGCGGCACTGGCCGCACACGGCGCGCCAGTTCAGGATCACGAAATCACCCGGCTCAACCGCGGTCACGCCCGGCCCGACCGCTTCTACCGTGCCGGCGGCCTCGTGCCCGAGCAGGAATGGATATTCGTCGTTGATGCCGCCCTCACGGTAGGTCAGATCGGTATGGCAGACGCCGCAGGCGATGACATCGACCAGAACCTCACCGGGTCCGGGATCGGGGATGACGATGTCCACCAACTCGACTGGTTCGCCCTTTTTGCGTGAAATCACGCCGCGCACTGTCTGGCTCATGGGCTTCAACCTAGCGCTTGGTCGGTGGCTGCACAGCCGGGCGGTGGCTGCACTGCCCGGCTCCTCCTCTGCCGCACCGCGGCCGCGTCGTCGCCGGGCTAGGCTTCTGCGCGATGGCCGCCCTTGACGCACTCGAAGACTGGCCGGTTCCGGCCGCGGCCGGCGCGGTGGTCGGACCCTCCGGAGTGCTGGCCGGCCACGGCGACACCGAACGGCAGTTCGCGCTGGCGTCGGTGAGCAAGCTCCTCGTGGCGCGGGCCGCACAGATCGCGATCGAAGAAGGCGCCGTCGACCTGGATACCGCCGCCGGGCCGCCCGGGTCGACGGTTCGGCATCTGCTGGCCCACGCCTCGGGGTTGGCGATGCACTCCGACGAGACGTTGGCCAAGCCGGGCGCCCGTCGTATCTACTCCAACTACGGCTTCGGGGTATTGGCCGAGACGGTGCAGCGGGCAGCCGGGATCGAGTTCGGTCGCTACCTCGCCGAGGCGGTGTTCGAACCGCTGGACATGACCGCCACCCGACTCGACGGCGGGGCACAGGCCGCCGGTTTCGGCGCGACGTCGACGGTCGCGGATTTGGCGGCCTTCGCCGGTGACCTGCTGACTCCGACGACGGTCTCGGCGCAGATGCACGCCGATGCCACCACGGTGCAGTTCCCCGGCCTGAACGGGGTATTGCCCGGATACGGCCAGCAACGGCCCAACGACTGGGGGCTGGGCTTTGAGATCAAAGACGCCAAGTCGCCGCACTGGACCGGCGCGAAAAACTCGGCGGCCAGCTACGGTCATTTCGGCCAATCGGGCACGCTGATCTGGGCAGATCCGGCGGCGAAGCTCGCGCTGGTGGTGCTCACCGACCGCGATTTCGGCGACTGGGCGCTGCCGCTGTGGCCGGCGCTGTCGGACCGCGTGTTGGCCGCACATAACTCGGACTAGCGCAACATAGGCCTCACAGGGCACAATAGACACGCAAGACACATAAATCGTTACCTGCTCGTCGGTTCACCAGGTCGTTGGGGAAGACGTCCCTCGTGGAGCCGAAGGAGCAACAGATGCGCGCGTCGAACCAGTTCGCCGATGTGACGACCGGCGTGGTGTACGTCCACGCCTCGCCCGCCGCGGTGTGTCCGCATGTCGAGTGGGCGTTGTCGTCGACGCTGGCCGCCAACCCCAACCTGAAGTGGACCCCGCAACCGGCCATGCCCGGGCAGTTGCGTGCGGTGACCAATTGGGTCGGCCCGGTGGGCACCGGCGCCCGGTTGGCCAATGCCTTGCGTTCCTGGACCGTGCTGCGGTTCGAAGTCACCGAAGACCCGAGCGCCGGTGTTGACGGGCAGCGGTTCAGCCACACGCCCCAGCTGGGACTCTGGAGCGGCGCGATGAGCGCCAACGGCGACGTGGTGATCGGCGAAATGCGGCTGCGGGCGATGATGGCCGACGGCGCCGACGCACTGGCCGCTCAGCTGGATTCGGCGTTGGGCACCGCCTGGGATGAGGCGCTCGAGGCGTATCGCGACGGCGGTGACGGCGCCGAAGTGTCCTGGCTCACCCGTGGGGTCGGTTAGGTCGCAGAATTCGTAGCGCGCCCGGCACCGCCGAGATCTCGGCGGGCAGCGCGCAGGCGTACTCGCCGTCGGCGTAGGCGTTGATGCCCGGTGATTCCACGTCGACCGAAGTCGCCCGGGCCGTCGTCACCTCGTCGAGATCCACGTGGTTGCCCCTGTAGACGGTGGGGAATAGGCGAATCAGCCGGGTGCGCGACGCCGAGTGCACCATGGTGATGTCGAGTTGGCCGTCGCCGTGATCGGCGTTGGGGCAGATCAGCATTCCGCCGCCGTAGCTGCGGGTGTTGCCGAACGCCGCGAGGGTGAGATCGGTGACGATCTCGTCGCGTCCGTCGAGCACTAGCCGGAACGGCAGCAGCCTCAGCTGCGACAGCTCGGCGACCATCGCCAGGTTGTAGCGCATCCGGCCGCGCGGCCAGCGCATCCCGTTGGCCCGGTCGGTGACCAGCGAATCGAATCCTGCGGCGGCAACCGTGCCGAACCACTTGGTTAGACCTGTGCGGTCGCGAATCCTGCCCAGGTCAACGGTTTCGGTCCAGCCGTCCGCGACGATGTCGGCGGCGGCGACGGGATCCTTTGTGGGCAGCCCGAATTCGCGGGCATGGTCGTTGCCGGTACCGGCCGGGATGATTCCCAACGGAATGTCCGTGCGGGCCAGTGCTTGCAGGGCATCGGAGATCACGCCGTCGCCGCCGGTGACCACCACTGCGTCGGTGCCCTTTTCGACCGCGGCCTGCAGCAGGCGACGTGCGTGCTCGGCGTCGCTGCCGACGATTGCCACGACATCGATACCACGCTGTTGCAGCCGCTCGATGGCTTTTCCGGCGGCGTGCGGTGCGTTTCCGTGTCCCGATGCCGGATTGGTCAGCACGGTCACCCGGCCGATTTCGCGCTTGATCACGGGATGAGCTTGCCGGGGTTGAGAATTCCCGCGGGATCCAGTGTCGATTTGACCGCCCGCAACACCTGTACGCCCAATTCGCCCACCTCGTCGCGCATCCAGGGCCGGTGATCGGCTCCGACCGCGTGGTGATGGGTGATCGTCGCGCCGGTGGCGACGATCGCATCGCACGCAGCGGTCTTCGCGGCGCGCCATTGCTCAATCGGATTCCCACGCTGCCCGGCGACGACGGTGAAATACAGCGAGGCGCCGGTGGCATACACATGCGAAATGTGGCACAGCACCAGCGCCGGCGTGCCGGATTCGGCCAGCGCGGTTGTCAGCGCGTCGGTGACGGCGGCCTTCAGCGCGGGAATGTTCGACCAGTCGGTGGCCGTCTCGAGCGTTTCGCAGAGTGCGCCGGCGGCCAGCAGCGAGTCGCGTAGATAGGGCGCGCCGAACCGGCCATGCTCCCAGGCTCGTGCCGGGGTTTCGCCCAGCGACGTGCCGCCCATAGCTGTGATGAGCTCCCTTGTTTCGGCGTGCCTGCTTTCTGCATGCGCTGCCGTGCCCTCGAACACGGTGATCGCCAAACAGCCGCCGGTGATCTGGCTTTCGCCGATGGCCTCGGTGGTGGCGAGGTTGACGCCGGTTTCGGCTTCGTCGGAGAGTCGGATCATGGTCGGGCCGGTACCGGTTTGCGCGACGGCGCGCAATGCGGCTGTCCCGGTGGCGAAGTCGGGAAACGACCACGCCTCGTAGCGTGTGACGTCGGGCGAGGGATGCACCCGAACCCGCACTCGGGTGATGATGCCGAAGACGCCCTCCGACCCGATCAGCAGTTGCCGCAGATCCGGACCGGCCGCCGACTGCGGCGCGCGGCCGAGATCCAGCACGCCTGCGGGTGTGATGACGTGCATACCGCGGATCATGTCGTCGAACCGGCCGTATCCCGCCGAGTCCTGGCCCGACGATCGGGTGGCGGCGTAACCGCCCAGGCTGGCGAACTCGAAGCTCTGCGGAAAATGCCCCAGCGAAAACCCATGCTCGGCAAGCAGTTGCTCGGCCCGCGGACCGGTGACGCCGGCGCCGAACTCGGCCTCGCCGGACACCGCGTCGAACGCGAGCAGCGCATCGAAGCGCCGCAGGTCCAGCGACACCACGGCGTTGAACGTGCCGCGGATGGGATCGAGCCCGCCGACCACGCTGGTGCCGCCGCCGAACGGGACGACGGCGATGCCGTGTTGCGAGCAGTACTCCAGAATCGCGCCAACGTCGTCCTCGGCGCCCGGCAACAACACCGCGTCGGGGGCCTCTTGGACGCCGGAGTCTTTGCGGCGCAGCAGATCCAGGGTGGACTTACCGCCGGCGTGCAGCAGTCGGTCACGGTCGCCGACCCGGCAGTAGTCTGGCCCCACGATGGCGGCCAGCGCCTCGCGGTGGTCGTCCGCCAACTGCGACGGGCGCAGCGATACCTGATCGGGGTCGAGTTCGGCTGCAGTTGAGTCGGTCACCCCCAGCGCCTGCTTCAACAACGAGCGGATGCCATCCGAGAGGGGCTTGGCTTCGTGCGGGTCACCCCAGGCGTTCCACTTCATCGGCGGTAGCAATTCTTCAGACATGCGTTACAGTATTACATATGCTGTCAATCAGTAATGCTTCGGTGGAGGTCCGAATCCTGGCGGCCGCCGCAAGCTGCGTGATCGATTTCGGGGTGGAGCGAGTGACGCTGGCCGAGATCGCGCGGCGGGCGGGGGTGAGCCGTCCGACCGTCTATCGCCGCTGGCCGGACACCCGCTCGGTGCTGGCGGCCCTGCTGACCAGCCACATCACCGCCGCGTTGGACGACGTGCCGGTGCGCGG
>DATFYT010000269.1:0-6256 GCA_035314925.1 Mycobacterium sp.
ACCACGCCGTTCACCCTGGAGAACGGTCTGCTGACCGGGATCCGCAAGCTGGCGTGGCCGAAGCTGAAGCAGCACTACGGCGAGCGTCTGGAGCAGCTCTACGCCGACTTGGCGCAAGGTCAGGCCGACGAGTTGTCCGAACTGCGCCGCAGCGGTGCGCAGGCGCCGGTGCTGCAAACGGTCAGCCGGGCCGCGGCCGCCATGCTGGGTGCCGCCAACTCCGATCTGACGCCCGATGCCCACTTCACCGATCTGGGTGGAGACTCGTTGTCCGCGTTGACATTCGGCAACCTGCTGCACGAGATCTTCGACGTCGACGTGCCGGTGGGTGTGATCGTCAGCCCGGCCAACGACCTGCAGGCCATCGCCGACTACATCGACGGCGAGCGAGAGGGCACCAAGCGGCCGACTTTCGCGGCGGTGCATGGCCGCGACGCGGTCGAGGTGCATGCTGCCGACCTGACGCTGGACAAGTTCATCGACGAGGCCACCCTGGCCGCCGCGCCTGGGCTGCCCGGGCCTGCCAGTGAGGTGCGCACCGTATTGCTCACCGGCGCAACCGGATTCCTTGGCCGCTACCTGGCGCTGGAGTGGCTCGAGCGGATGGACTTCGTCGACGGCAAGGTGATCGCCCTGGTGCGGGCCAAGTCCGACGAGGACGCGCGCGCCCGGCTGGACAAGACCTTCGACAGCGGCGACCCGAAGCTGCTCGAGCACTACCGGCAGTTGGCGGCCGACCACCTCGAGGTCATCGCCGGTGACAAGGGCGAGGCCAACCTGGGCCTGGACCCGCAGACCTGGCAGCGGCTGGCCGACACCGTCGACCTGATCGTCGACCCCGCGGCCCTGGTCAACCACGTCCTGCCGTACAGCGAGCTGTTCGGCCCGAACGCACTAGGCACCGCCGAGCTGATCAAGATCGCGCTGACCAGCAAGATCAAGCCGTACACCTACGTGTCGACGATCGGTGTGGGCGATCAGATCAAGCCGGGCACGTTCGTCGAGGACGCCGATATCCGTCAGATCAGCGCCACCCGCCAGATCAACGACGGCTACGCCAACGGCTACGGCAACAGCAAGTGGGCCGGCGAGGTGCTGCTGCGCGAGGCCAACGACCTGTGCGGTCTGCCGGTCGCGGTGTTCCGCTGCGACATGATCCTGGCCGACACCACATATGCGGGTCAGCTGAACCTGCCGGACATGTTCACCCGGTTGATGCTGAGCCTGGTCGCCAGCGGTGTCGCACCCGGCTCGTTCTACGAGCTGGACGGCGAGGGCCACCGGCAGCGCGCGCACTATGACGGGCTTCCGGTCGAGTTCATCGCCGAGGCGATTTCGGATCTGGGCGCCCAGGTGGTGGACGGTTTCCAGACCTACCACGTGATGAACCCGTATGACGACGGCATCGGCCTCGACGAGTACGTCGACTGGCTGATCGACGCCGGGTACTCGATCCAGCGGGTCGGCGACTACGCCACCTGGTTGGAGCGGTTCGAGACCACGCTGCGGGCCCTGCCGGAGCGCCAGCGTCAGTACTCGCTGCTGCCGCTGCTGCACAACTACCAGCGGCCGGACAAGCCGATCAATGGATCAATGGCTCCGACCGACCGGTTCCGTGCGGCCGTGCAGGAAGCGAAGATTGGGCCGGACAAAGACATTCCGCATGTCTCGGCGCCGATCATCGTCAAGTACATCACCGACCTGCAGCTGCTCGGGCTGCTCTAGTCACCAGCTAAAGCTGAGGCCGATCGCCGCCTGATTCAGCGGCGATCGGCCTCATGGTGTCAAGACCAGGACCCGTGATCAGTGGCTCGTCGCGCCAGCGTTCCGCCGGCGAAAAATACCACCTTTGCGCTCGCGCCGGTGCGTTTGAGGCGCGAGCACTTCAGTTGGTGCGGCCGGCGCTGCGAAAGCACCGGATGCATCCGGCGCCGGCGCCAGTTCGGATTCGGACGCGAACTCGACATCCCGCAACGTGCGGACCGTCACCCGCGCCAAGACGGCCCCGCCCAGGAAGACGATCAGTGCGCCCAGGCCGGAGAAGTAGCTGATCTCGATCACCGCGCGTTTGGCATCCGTCACAGCGATCGGGTGACCGATATCCCCGAGCCGCAATAGCGGTGCCAGCGTGCGACCGACGACGAACCAGGCGCCGGCGATGACGGCCAACCAGCCGCCGAACATGGCGGTGGCGCGATTCCCCGAGACCAGCAGCAAAAAGCCGCCCACCGCGGTGGTGACTCCGGGGAACACCTCCAGCCAGGCCCGCGCCGTGCTCCACGCCCACACCTGGTCGGGGGTGTAGGCGAAATGGAAGTAGGGCCCGATGAAGGGGATCAACGCTCCCCAAACACCGAGAAGTATCAGGAGCAAACCGCTCACCGCACCACGGCTGCGCGGCATGTGCAGGCTGCCGAAGCCTGACCGCGTGTCATTCATTACGAGTCTCCTCAACGATTGGACGTGTCACGCGCGTGCCGGGTACCCGCGGTGCAGCCGACGTAACCGGATCCACCGATATGTTCAGGCGGCTCTCAGGACTCGACGACGGGCCTGGTCACGACGTTGGCGTTTACACAGGATTCCGAGTCAGGCTGTTACGGCGTGACGAGCCCGATCACCAACAGGACAACAGCGATTGCCGGGAAGAGGCCCTGGGTCAGCGCTGCCCGGGCCTTATCCGGTGCCGAGGCCAACAGCACGACCGCCGCCGACGCCATCGATCCCACTCCGGCGAAAATCAACGCTGCGCCAACGCCGTTGTGTCCCAACGCAACCGCGGCGATGCCGGCACCGGTGACGATCGCCAGGAAGAGGTTGTAGAAGCCTTGGTTGAACGCGAGCAGCTTTGTCGTCTCAGCTTCCTCGGCCGTTGTGCCGAATGCGGCGCGGGTGCGCTTGCTGGTCCAGGTCAGCGATTCCATCGTGAAGATGTAGACATGCAGCAACGCGGCCAGTCCGGCGAATACCAACGCGGCGGTGATCATCGCTTCTTCCTACTCGAAGAGTCCAGGTTGGCCAAGCCCGCTGGCCCGCGGGGGCGGTGTCATCCCCAGGTGGGTCCAGGCCTGCGGGGTCGCCACCCGGCCGCGCGGCGTGCGCGCAATCATGCCGGCCCGCACCAGAAACGGCTCGCACACCTCTTCCACCGTGGTCGCCTCCTCCCCTACCGCGACCGCCAGAGTCGACACCCCCACCGGGCCGCCGCCGAAGCTGCGGGTCAGCGCCGACAGCACCGCACGGTCCAGCCGGTCCAAGCCGAGTTCGTCGACGTCGTAGACCTCTAACGCAGACTTGGCGACATCACGGGTGATGATGCCGTCGGCGCGCACCTCGGCGAAGTCGCGAACCCGGCGCAGCAACCGGTTGGCGATGCGCGGGGTGCCCCGCGACCGACGGGCGATCTCGGCGCCCGCCTCGGCACCCAGTTCGATGCCCAGAATCCCGGCAGAGCGTGCCAGCACCCGCTCCAGATCGGCCGGCTCGTAGAAATCCATGCGCGCGGTGAAGCCGAACCGGTCGCGCAGTGGGCCGGTCAACGCGCCGGAGCGGGTCGTCGCGCCGACCAACGTGAACGGCGCCACGTCCAGCGGAATCGATGTTGCGCCAGGGCCTTTGCCCACGATGACGTCGACGCGGAAGTCTTCCATCGCCAGGTAGAGCATCTCCTCGGCGGGCCGGGCGATGCGGTGAATCTCGTCGATGAACAGCACGTCGTGGTCGACGAGGTTGGACAACATCGCCGCCAGGTCGCCGGCGCGTTCCAGCGCCGGCCCGGAGGTCACCCGCAGCGACGACCCGAGTTCGACGGCGATGATCATCGCCAGCGACGTCTTGCCCAGCCCCGGCGGGCCGGACAACAGGATGTGATCCGGTGTGCCGCCACGGTTTTTGGCGCCCTCGATGACCAGCTGCAGCTGTTCGCGCACCCGCGGCTGGCCGATGAACTCCCGCAGCGACCGCGGCCGCAGGCTCGCATCGATGTCGCCCTCACCGACGGTCAGGGCGGCGCTGACCTCCCGGTCCTCGCCGTCCTCGTCGTCGTCGTCGTCGAATCGGCTCACTTCTTACCCAACATCGACAGCGCTGCCCGCAGCGCGCTTGCCGTGGTCGCCTCCGGCTCGTTGGCCATTACCTTGTCGATGGCCTCCTCGGCCTGCTTGGCCGCAAAGCCAAGTCCGACAAGGGCTTCCACCACGGGACCACGCACCGCGTGGCCGTAGACCGCCGTTGACGCTGCGGCTGTGCCCACCGGCCCGATCTTGTCACGCAGCTCGAGCACCAGCCGCTCGGCACCACGCTTGCCGATGCCCGGCACCCGGGTGAGCGCCGTGACGTCACCGTCGGCGAGAGCCTGGCGCAGCGCGGGCGCGTCGTAAACAGCGAGGGTCGCCAACGCGATTTTGGGGCCGACGCCGGAGACGCCCAGCAACGTCAGGAAGAGGTCGCGCGCGTCGGAATCGGGGAATCCGTAGAGCGTTTGCGAATCTTCTCTGACGATCATCGCGGTGATCAGCCGGGCTTCGCTGCCGCGGCGAAGCGTCGCCAGGGTGGACGGCGTCGCCATCAGCTTGTAGCCCACGCCGGCCGCCTCGATCACGACGTGGTCCAACGCCACGTCGAGCACCTCGCCGCGTATCGATGCGATCATTGCGCTGCCTTCACTTTCGCCGCGAACTTCTTGCGCTGCTGGGCGACCTTGGCTTCGGCTTCGGCCATCCGGGCGATCATCGGCGCGCGCCAACAGTGACAGATCGCCAGCGCCAACGCATCGGCGGCATCGGCGGGCGTCGGTTTCGCTTGCAGCCCAAGGATTCTGGTGACCATCGCAGTGACCTGTGCTTTGTCGGCGCCGCCATTGCCGGTGACCGCGGCCTTGACCTCGCTGGGGGTGTGGAAGTGCACATCTATATTGCGTTTGGCCGCCGCCAACGCGATCACCCCGCCGGCCTGCGCGGTGCCCATCACCGTCGACACGTTCTGCTGGGAGAACACCCGCTCGATCGCGACGACGTCGGGACGATGTGTGTCCAACCAATGCTCGACGTGCTCGCTGATGGTCAGCAGCCTTCTCGGCAGCGGCACGTCGGCCGGCGTGCGGACCACGTCGACGTCCAGCGCGATGATCTGACGGCCGCCGCGATGCTCCACAACCGACAGCCCGCAGCGGGTCAACCCGGGATCGACTCCCATTACCCGCATCAGTTCCTCCGCTAGCCGACCGGTTGCCCGAACACTCGTTCGATACCCTAACGGGCCGGACCGACGGCGGCGGGTATGACACGCGGTGTAGCCACCTCGCCGCGAAATCAAGGTTTGATCCAGTGGTCGGTCGCGACCCGCATCCGCCCGAAAAACGGGGTGACCAGCCCGAACGGCGCTGCTCAGGCCCTGAATTAACGCCGCGAACTGAGCTTGGAATTGCCTGTGTAGTGGCTGAAAATATTCAGTTTTTGATTATTTGTTTTCCGAAGTTTATTGCTCTATCAATAGCTTCCCTTAGTAATTTCACGTCGCACCCCCTGCTGCGTAAGTGCGCAGTTTTCGCTATCGGTGCAGTTCAGCGGGCTGCTGAAGCGTTGGTTGCTGGGCGTCGACGCCACGCAAGGGGGCATTCAGGTGGCAGCGGAAACGCGTACCGGCTCGGGCCCCAACCGATAGCTGTGGGAGCGGCGCGCTGCCCGGATTTCACAACCTGAGAAGTTGCATATTGACGCCTGTCGAGTCAACGCCGGGTCGGATGTCGGGTTTCGGGTACGTTTATTGCGGCGACAACACATGGTCTGACCTGCGTCAACGCTGCAGTATGGACTTCTTCAAAAATTCATCAAGATCTTTTGACGGTTTCTGTATCCATCGCGTTACATAAGTAGTACCTTAACGACACCTGAGACTTATCAAACCCTGTCCAACGGAAGGTTCAGCGATGTCTGGAAAGCACTCTGCAAAGAAGAATCGGTCGGCGAAGGCCAAGGCGCGTCGTCGGGCGATTGGGCTCGGTAGTGGTGCCGGGGCGTTTTTGGCGTTGGGGTTGGGGCCGTTGGCTGGTGCGCCGACGGCTAAGGCCGACATCTTCGACGACATCCTGGATATGGCGGTGGGGTCGGCGGCCAGTTCGGCGATCACCGCGGTCAACCCGACCGACTTCTTCGACCCCAGCGTGCTCACCGGGTTTTTGACCGACCTGAGCACCCCGAGCGGGTGGGACACGCTGTTGTCCGATGTGGGCAGTGTGTCGTCCACCGGGCTGACCCTT
>DATFYT010000270.1:0-4769 GCA_035314925.1 Mycobacterium sp.
AGCACCACCGGTTGGCTGCGGTCGAAGTTGTCGGCGACGATGTACACCCACCCGGTCGGCGATGTGGGCGTCGGTATCGGGTCGTAGTAGCCGCTGATCTGCGACTGCTGGCCGCCCATGTAGGCCGCGTCGCGCTCCGACCCCGGAAGTGTTTGCCAAAACCCCTCTGTCGGTTCGGCTTTCACCAGTCGCGAGTTCTGCGGTACCAGGTCCTTCGTGGTCGTGACCAGCAGGTAGCTCTGCCGGTTGATCTGCACAACGCCGCCCGGCAACTGCGAATCGCCCACCGGTGTCGGGTCGGCCAACAGCGGCGACGTTATGCCGGTGACCCCGGTGTAGCGGACTCCGTCCGGGTCGTCGACCGATGACGTGTCAACCCGTAGGGCGATCGGCGAGTAGTAGCCGCCGAAGCCGACGCCCTGGCCGGCGAAGCTGTCGCCGCAGACCTGCACGACGTCGGTGGGGAATTCCATGAACTCGCACAAATCGGTGGCGCCGATGCCGTAGTCGCGAGTTGGCGTGCCGGTCCCCGCTGTGGGACCAATCCGCATCACCTGACCTGGTGCCAGCGGATGCAGGACCGGCTCTGGCATCGGGGCCGGCGGATCGGCATGCGCGGGGGAAAAACCTTGCCGGGTAAGCAGACACGCGACGGCGGCGACCAACAGCGAGCAGCGCGCGATCCGGCGGGAGTCGGCAGGGCTCACCCGCGGATCACAACTCAGAAGCCAGCAGCTCGGCGATCTGAATAGTGTTCAAAGCCGCGCCCTTGCGCAGATTGTCGCCCGAGACGAACAACGCCAAGCCGCGCCCATCGGGCACACCCGGGTCCTGACGGATCCGACCGACCAGCGAGTCGTCGACACCGGCGGCAGCCAGCGGCGTCGGCACGTCAACCAGCTTCACGCCCGGTGCACGAGAGAGGATTTCGCGGGCGCGCTGAGGCGAAAGTGGTTGGGCGAACTCGGCATTGATCGAGAGCGAGTGGCCGGTGAACACCGGGACCCGCACACAAGTTCCGCTGACCAGCAGGTCCGGAATACCCAGGATCTTGCGGCTTTCGTAGCGCAGCTTCTGGTCCTCGTCGGTCTCACCGGAGTCGTCGTCGACCAGCTTCCCGGCCAACGGGACGACGTTGAACGCGATGGGCGCGACGTAAGCCTTCGGCTCCGGGAAATGCAGCGCGCTGCCGTCGCGCACCAACTCCTCGGCATCGTCGATGACCGCGCGGGACTGCGTCGCGAGTTCCTCCACGCCGACCAGTCCGGTCCCGGAAACGGCTTGATAGCTCGACACCACCATCCGCACCAGCTGAGCCTCGTCGTGCAACACCTTGAGCACCGGCATCGCGGCCATCGTCGTGCAGTTCGGGTTGGCGATGATCCCCTTCGGCCGGTTGCGCGCGGCAGCGAAGTTCACCTCGGAGACCACCAGCGGCACCTGCTCGTCCTTGCGCCACGCCGACGAGTTGTCGATCACCGTCACCCCGGCGGCCGCGAACCGCGGCGCCTGTACCCGCGACATCGTCGCGCCGGCGGAGAACAGTGCGACGTCCAACCCTGTCGGGTCTGCCGTTTCGGCGTCCTCGACCTCGATCTCCTCGCCACGGAAGGCCAGCTTGCGGCCCCGCGAGCGGGACGAGGCGAAAAACCGCACGCTGGTTGCCGGGAAGTCGCGCTCATCGAGCAACGCGCGCATCACCTGGCCCACCTGGCCGGTGGCACCCACGATCCCTATTGATAACCCGGTCGCACCCAATTTAACGTCCCGTCCCCGCATACACCTTGGCTTCCTCGGCGCCGCCGAGGCCGAATGCCTCGTGTAACGCGACAACAGCCTTATCTAGTTCAGTGTCGCGGCACAACACCGAGATCCGGATCTCCGACGTGGAGATCAGGTCGATGTTGACCCCGACGGCGGCGAGCGCCTCGCAGAACGTGGCGGTGACCCCCGGGTGACTGCGCATGCCGGCGCCGATCAGCGATACCTTGCCGATGTGGTCGTCGTAAAGCACTTGGCTGAACCCGATCTCGTCTTTGATCGAATCCAGTTTCTCCACCGCGACCCGGCCGCTGTCGCGCGGGCAGGTGAAGGTGATGTCGGTCTTGCCATTCTCGATCTTGGAGATGTTCTGCAGCACCATATCGATGTTGACGTCGGCGTCGGCGACGGCGCGAAACACCTTGGCGGCGTAGCCCGGATAGTCGGGTATGCCGACGATGGTCACCTTGGCCTCGCTGCGGTCGTGTGCGACGCCGGTCAGAATTGGGTCTTCCATGGGTATGTCCTCGATCGATCCGGTGACGACGGTGCCTGGCTTGTCCGAGTACGACGACCGGACGTGCACAGGGATGTTGTAGCGGCGTGCGTATTCCACACAGCGGAGCATCAGTACCTTGGCGCCGCAGGCGGCCAGCTCGAGCATCTCCTCGAAGGTGACCGTGTCCAGGTGGCGTGCGTTGGGGACGATCCGCGGGTCCGCGCTGAAGATGCCGTCCACATCGGTGTAGATCTCGCAGACGTCGGCGTTCAGGGCTGCGGCCAGCGCGACAGCGGTGGTGTCCGAGCCGCCGCGGCCCAGGGTGGTGACGTCCCTGGTGTCCTGGCTGACGCCCTGGAATCCCGCGACCAGCACGATCAGCCCCTCGTCGAGCGCGGACTGCAGCCGGGTCGGGGTGACGTCGATGATCTTGGCCTTGCCGTGGGCGCCGGTCGTGATGACGCCGGCCTGCGAACCGGTGAACGAGCGGGCTTGAGCACCCAGCGATTCGACGGCCATCGCCACCAGCGCGTTGGAGATGCGCTCGCCGGCGGTCAACAGCATGTCCAGCTCGCGGGCGGGCGGCGCCGGGCACACCTGCTGGGCTAACTCCAGCAGACCGTCGGTGGTGTCACCCATCGCCGAGACCACCACGACGACGTCGTTGCCCTGCTTTTTCGCCTCGACGATGCGCTCGGCGACACGGCGGATCCGTTCGGCGTCGGCCACCGAAGATCCGCCGTACTTTTGCACGACGAGCGCCACGTCGGTCCTTTCCAGCCTTTCCAGGCTTTTGAGTCGAAAACAGGATACGTGGATTGATCCGGCGACGACGCTCGCGGGCCAGTCAGCAGATCCGTGCGAACCGACGACGCGTTGCCGGGATCTGATATCCAATAGTGGCTGGTAGACGCCTAAGAAAGGGTTCGGACACGGTGGTCACAGAGAAATCGGTGTTATGGGGAACCGAACCGGACGAGCATGGCTATCCCGCAGCGGCGGACTATCTCGCGCTGCTCGCCAAGCCCGGGCAGGTCAACGAGATCGTGTCGGCGCTGAAGAAGGCCCCGATCGTCTACAAGAAGGCCAAGGATCTGCTACGCGCATCACGCCTGGCGCTGCTGCCAACGGACAACGCGCATGTGGCTGAAGACCTGGCGAAAATCAAGAAAGGCAAGCAGCTGTCACCGATTCTGGTTGTCCGCGGAGACCTGACCACCGATGTCCCGTTGCAAATTGCCGACGGCTACCACCGGGTGTGCGCGACTTATCACACCAACGAGAACACCGACATCCCGGTCAAGATCGTCCCGGCCGCGGACTGACCTCCTGGGTTTCAAACACACGTGCCGGAGCGGTAAGCTGCGTCACGTGCAGCGGATGCTCCTTCTCGGACGCCGCGGCGGGGCCTGATCCAGACCGGCCTCCCGTCGCGGGTGTTCGCGATGCGCCGGTCGCCGCCGTTTATGGCGCCCCTTCCCATTCCCCGGAGCAATCACCGTGATTAGGTCTACTCAACCGTTGGGCGACTCCCCCGACGTATTCAAGTCCGCTCGAACCATCACCAAACCCGCCGGCCAACCCAACGTCGACCAGCCGGCGTGGAACACCCAACGCGGGTCGTCGATGCCGATCGGCCGGTACCGACCGTTCGCCGACGAGGTCGAGGCCGTTCGGCTGGCCGACCGGGCCTGGCCAGACCGGGTGATCACCTGCGCCCCGCTCTGGTGCGCCGTGGACCTGCGCGACGGCAACCAGGCGCTGATCGACCCGATGAGCCCAGCCCGCAAGCGCCGCATGTTCGACCTGCTGGTCCGGATGGGCTACAAGGAGATCGAGGTCGGGTTCCCGTCGGCGAGCCAGACCGATTTCGACTTCGTCCGCGACATCATCACCGAGGGCGCCATCCCCGACGACGTCACCATTCAGGTGCTGACCCAGTGCCGTCCGGAGTTGATCGAACGCACTTTCGTCGCGTGCGAGGGAGCGCACCGCGCGATCGTGCACTTCTACAACTCGACGTCGATCCTGCAGCGACGCGTCGTCTTCCGGGCCGACCGCGCCGCGGTCCAGGCCATCGCGACCGAGGGCGCACGCAAGTGTGTCGAGGAAGCCGCGAAGTACCCGGGCACGCAGTGGCGGTTCGAGTACTCACCCGAGTCCTACACGGGGACCGAACTCGAATACGCCAAACAGGTCTGCGACGCCGTCGGCGACATCATCGAGCCCACACCGGACAATCCGATCATCTTCAACCTGCCCGCCACCGTGGAGATGGCCACCCCGAACGTCTACGCCGACTCGATCGAGTGGATGCACCGCAACCTGGCCCGTCGGGATGCCGTCATCTTGAGCCTGCACCCGCACAACGATCGCGGAACAGCCGTTGCCGCAGCCGAATTGGGTTATCAGGCCGGTGCCGATCGGATCGAGGGCTGCCTGTTCGGTAATGGCGAGCGGACCGGCAACGTCTGCCTGGTGACGCTGGGCCTGAACCTGTTCTCCCGCG
>DATFYT010000271.1:0-5061 GCA_035314925.1 Mycobacterium sp.
GACCCGCTGCGCCCGGCTGCGCCGCGCTTGCGATCGCCACGGTTCTCGGGTGGCGACCCGCTGCGCCCGGCTGCGCCGCGCTTGCGATCGCCACTAGCTCGACCTGAGCATGTTGCGCAGCACGTACTGCAAAATGCCGCCGTTGCGGTAGTAGTCGGCTTCGCCCGGTGTGTCGATGCGCACCACAGCGTCGAACTCCACCGTTTTTCCGCCGTCCTTGCTGGCCTTGACGTGCACCGTCTTTGGCGTCTTGCCGTCGTTGAGCGCTTCGATGCCGGTGATGTCGAATACCTCGGTGCCGTCGAGCCCCAGCGACTCGGCGGTCTTGCCCTCGGGGAATTGCAGCGGGATGACTCCCATGCCGATCAGGTTGGACCGGTGGATGCGCTCGAACGACTCGGTGATCACCGCTCGTACGCCCAGTAGCAGCGTGCCCTTGGCCGCCCAGTCCCGTGACGATCCCGAACCGTATTCCTTGCCGCCGAGCACGACCAGCGGAATGTCTTTCGCCGCATAGTTTTGCGCAGCGTCGTAGATGAACGCCTGCGGTCCGTCGGGCTGCGTGAAGTCGCGGGTGTACCCACCGGACACGACTTCCCCCAAACCAGCGAGCAGTTGGTTACGAAGCCGGATGTTCGCGAACGTGCCGCGGATCATCACCTCGTGGTTGCCGCGCCGCGAGCCGAAGGAGTTGTAGTCCTTGCGCTCGACGCCATGCTCGTCGAGATACTCCGCCGCCGGGGTGCCCGGCTTGATGGCGCCCGCCGGCGAAATGTGGTCGGTGGTCACCGAGTCACCGAGCAGCGCCAGCACCCGCGCGCCGCTGATGTCACCGACCGGCTCCGGGTCGGCAGGCATCCCCTCGAAATACGGCGGCTTGCGTACATAGGTCGAGTCGGCGTCCCACTCAAAGGTGTTGCCGCTGGGGGTCGGCAGGTTGCGCCAGCGCTCGTCGCCCTTGAACACGTCGGAATAGTTCTTGACGAACATCTCCTGGTTGATCGCCGACGCGATGGTGTCGGAGACGTCCTTCTGCGACGGCCAGATGTCTTTGAGGAAGATGCCGTTGCCGTCGTTGTCCTTACCCAGCGGCTGCGACTCGAAATCGAAGTCCATCGTGCCGGCCAGCGCGTAGGCGATCACGAGCGGCGGCGAGGCCAGATAGTTCATCTTCACGTCCGGGTTGATGCGGCCCTCGAAGTTCCGGTTGCCGGAGAGCACCGCGGCGACTGACAGGTCGTTGTCGTTGACGGCCTTCGAGATCTCCTCGGGCAGCGGGCCGGAGTTGCCGATGCAGGTGGTGCAGCCGTAGCCGACCAGGTAGAAGCCAAGCTTCTCCAAATACGGCCATAGCCCTGCCTTTTCGTAGTAATCGCTGACGACCTGCGAGCCCGGTGCCATGGTGGTCTTCACCCAGGGCTTGGAGGTGAGGCCCTTCTCGACGGCATTCCGCGCCAGCAGCGCCGCGCCCAACATCACCTGGGGGTTGGACGTGTTGGTGCATGAGGTGATCGCGGCGATCACCACCGCACCGTGGTCGACGACGAATTCGCCGAGTTCGTCGGACTTCACCGTCACCGGATTGCTCACCCGGCCCTTGGCATGCTTTGCGGCCGACTCCACCGGTTTGTGGTCGTCAGCGTGGCCATTGCTCAGCGCCCCCGGGTCGCTGGCCGGGAACGTCTCGTCCACCGCCTCGTCAAGCTTCGAGTAGTCCTTCTTGTCCGGGTCGTCACCGACGTAGTTGGGGATCTGCTCGCGGAACGTGGATTTGGCGTTCGACAACGCGATTCGATCCTGCGGCCGCTTGGGTCCGGCGATCGACGGCACCACGTCGGACAGGTTGAGCTCGAGGTACTCGGAGAACTCCGGCTCGTGCTTGGGGTCGTGCCACAAGCCCTGCTCTTTGGCGTAAGCCTCGACCAGCGCGAGTTGCTCTTCGCTGCGCCCGGTGAATCGTAAGTAGTCGATCGTCTCGTGGTCGATCGGGAAAATCGCTGCGGTGGAACCGAATTCGGGACTCATGTTGCCCAGCGTCGCACGGTTCGCCAGCGGCACCTCGGCCACGCCCTCGCCGTAGAATTCGACGAACTTGCCGACCACGCCGTGCTTGCGCAACATCTCGGTGACGGTGAGCACCACGTCGGTGGCGGTCACGCCGGGCTGGATCTCACCGGTGAGTTTGAAGCCGACCACCCGCGGGATGAGCATCGAGACGGGCTGACCGAGCATCGCGGCTTCCGCCTCGATTCCGCCGACACCCCAGCCCAATACGCCCAGGCCGTTGACCATCGTGGTGTGCGAGTCGGTACCCACGCAGGTGTCCGGGTAGGCCACCCCGTCGCGCTCCATGACCACGTGCGCGAGGTATTCGATGTTGACCTGGTGCACGATGCCGGTGCCCGGCGGCACCACTTTGAAGTCGGCGAAGGCCCCCTGCCCCCAACGCAGGAATTGGTAGCGCTCGCCGTTGCGCTGGTATTCGATCTCGACGTTGCGCTCGAACGCGTCGGCGCGGCCGAACAGGTCCGCGATCACGGAGTGATCGATCACCAGGTCGGCGGGCGCCAACGGGTTGACCTTCTCGGCGTCGCCACCCAGATCACTGATGGCCTCACGCATGGTGGCCAGGTCGACGATGCACGGCACACCGGTGAAGTCCTGCATGACGACGCGGGCGGGCGTGTACTGGATCTCGATGCTGGGCTCGGCCGACGAGTCCCAGTTCGCAATCGCCTGGATGTGGTCCTTGGTGATGTTGCTGCCGTCCTCGTTGCGCAGCAGGTTTTCCGCGAGAACCTTGAGGCCGTAGGGGAGTTTCTCCGTGCCGGGCACGGCGTCGAGGCGATAGATCTGGTAACTCTTGTCGCCGACCGCCAGGGTGTTGCGCGCTTCGAATGAATTCACCGAATCTTTGCTGGTCACATCAACTCCCGGGATTTAGTTCTGCTCGCCGACAGGCCGTGTCGACAAGGCCAGTCTAACAGTACGCTTGTCCTGCATTCCAGCGCACCACCCCTGCGCCTCGCGAGACTGCAACCATCGCGACGAGCGTCGGCGTGTTGTAGCAGCTGTTTAAGTGTCGCGCTGATGCGGGCCGGCACGGCCCCACCTCGCGCCCCCAGGGCGCGCATAGTCGCCGGGCGGCGGTACGGTCTTGGACCGTGACCACCCCGCACGCGCCCCTCTATATACCGGGCGAGATCTGCGGCACCGTCGGTGCCGATCCGGCGACACCGCCCGAGCAGTGCCTGGCGATCGTGCAGGGGCAGGTCACTGCTAAAAACATCAGCGCGCCGGCGGCCGTCACGCCGGCGCTGCTCCAGCTGGTCGACCAAGCGCACCACGACGGGATCGATCTCAAGATCGTCGTGCTCGATCACAACCCCGGGAACGACACGCCGCTTCGCGACATCGCGACCAGGGTCGGCGCCCAACACACCGATGCCACCGTGCTGGTGCTCAGCCCAAACTTCGTGGGCAGTTACAGCACACACTTCCCGCGCTCCACGCTGGAGATCGGCGAAGACAACGCCAAGACCGGCAACCCGGTGGTCTCTGCGCAGAATTTCTTGCACCAGCTCAATACGCCGCAGTTTCCCTGGACCGCGTTCACCATCGTGCTTCTCATCGGGGTGCTGGCGGCGGTGATCGGCACCCGCATCATGCAATTGCGCACCAGGCGCTCAGCAACGTCGTCAGAAGAAGCGGCAGCAACCGCGGAAGAAGCCGGCCAGAACATCTAACTCGCCGTATTCAGCTTGCGTCGTATAAAGGCGGCACCCGTACCACAGTTGCGGGCAAATCAGTCATATCACCGTACGGTCACAGTTGTCGGAAGAACACACTTGTAATTTGTTACTAAAGTTTCCATTGGTGCAGATGTGACATACGGTGCAAAGGATGCTTTTGATCTAAATCGCGCTTCCAGTGATTACTGGGGCCGACGCCGTCCGCCCGCGTTGAGCCATAGGAGATCCAAGTCGAATGAGACGCAACCGCCGCGGCTCGTCTGTCCGACTGGCCACCAGGCTCAGCCGTCGCCTTGCTCCGGCCATGCTCAGCGTGGCCGTGACGTTGTGTATCCCGGGGCTGGCAAACGCCGACCCGGGTGCCCAGCCGGACACCATGGCGAAACTGATCGCGGATGTCGCCCAGGCCAATCAGCGTCTGCAGGACCTCGGCGCGCAAATTCAGACCGAGGAGGAGAGCGTCAACAAGGCTGTGGTCGACGTCGAAACCGCACGCGACAACGCCGCGGCCGCTCAGCATGAGGTCCACGCGAGCCAGCAGGCGGTCCAGAATGCCAATGCCGCAATCATGGCCGCCCAGAAGCGATTTGACCGCTACGCGGTAGCCAGCTACGTCAACGGTCCGTCGGACGGCTACCTCAAGGCGGCCAGCCCCGACGACGTCATCGCGACCGCTGCCGCCGGCCAGACCCTGGCCGCCAGTTCCCGGCAGGTGATGGACAACCTGCAACGAGCCCGCACCGAGCAAGTGAACAAGGAGTCGGCGGCGCGGCTGGCAAAGCAGAAAGCGGACAAGGCCGTTGCCGACGCCCAGTCCAGCCAGAACGCCGCGGTGGCCGCACTGACCGACATCCGCCGCAAGTTCGGTGAACGGCAGCAAGAAGTCAACCGATTGGCCGACGAGCGCAGCGCGGCCCAAACCAGACTCGACGCCGCCCGCAATTGGTCGGCATCCGCGGGCGGACCGGGTGCCGGATCGCGGGCGGCGTCGTCCTCCGGTGACCGGTGGGATCCGGCGGCGCCGGGGTCGCCCGCGCGCCCCCAGGGCAACGGCGGCCAGTGGGCCGGCGACTGGGATCCCACGCTGCCGCAGGTGCCCAGCGCCAACGTCCCGGGCGACCCCATCGCGATCCTCAACAAGGTGCTGGGGATTTCGGCGACCTCGTCGGAGGTCACCTCCAATATGGGCCGCAGCTTCCTGCAGCAGATGGGGCTGGCTCCGACGCCCACCGGTTTCACCAACGGCAAGATCCCGCGGGTATACGGACGGCAAGCGTCCGAATACGTGATCCGCCGCGGGCTGTCGCAG
>DATFYT010000272.1:0-2348 GCA_035314925.1 Mycobacterium sp.
GGGCCCGCCGCCCAGCATGCCGCCACAGCTGGCCTGGTGGGCCATGTCGCTGCAGCTGTCCGGCCTGAGCGCTGAACAAGCCGAGGTCGCACGCCAATTCCTCACACGAGCAATGCAACTCGATCCCCAGGTGCGCGATCACATGGCCTACCGGATCGCCAGCGACGTGTTCAGCCGGGTGGCTCCTCCGCCGCCGCCCGGGACTCCGCCCCAATTGGCATTGGCCGCCGTCCTCGCCGAAAGACACCGCCGAGAACTCGCCCGGTTACGCGGCTTTTAGCTCCCCGGCCCTACTGCGCGACTGTGGTGGCGAGGATGGCGACGTCGGTGATCAGCAGCGCGATCGCAATCACGGGGATCACGAATCCCCATCGGCGCCGGGCGGTGAAGAAGGAGGCAACGACCGCCAGGCCCGCGACCACCGGCGCGCCGTAGAACAGGGTGTTGAAGCTGATCCCGTTCGGCCCCAGGTTGGGGCACGCCTTGTCGCTGCAGGCGGCGGTGCTCATCACGGAGGCCAAGGCGAACGCCATCACCATGCCCGCGCCCAAGACCGCGAGTAGCGCCAGCGCCCAATTCACCCACAACCGCACGCGCTTGTCGCGGTCAGTACCACCGGGCTCGGCCAGTGCGTCGCGGTCACCTCCCGCGTCGGCCTTTACGTGCACATTGTCCTGGCTCATGGGTGAGGTGCTACCCCTCCGCTAGCGCCCGCAAACCGCCGCAGAAGGCGCTGGCTCAAAATCCGGCCTTGCGTAACGATAGCTTCCGATATATCGTCGCTGTATCGGTAGCGCGTCCGGCGCTACCTTTCCAGAAACGAGAACAACCCTATGAACAACCCATTTCCCCATGTGGGCGGGCCGTTCGCGGGTGGGCCGGGGCCATCGGGCTTCGGATTCACACCCCTGGACCGCCGCGCACTGCACGAACAGCGCAGGCAAGCTCGCCGTGAGTTCCGTGGCTTGGTCCGCGACCACGACGCCGGTCATGACGGGCCGTTCGGGCCCGGCTTCGGCCGAGGTTTCGGACGCGGCTTCGGTCCCGGTGGCTTCGGCCCCGGCGGCTTCGGTCCCGGCTTCGGCCCGGCCGGACGCGGTGGACGACGCGGCGGCCACGGCCGGCGCGGCCGCCGTGGTGACGTTCGTGCCGCCATCCTGGTGCTGCTCGCCGAGCGACCGATGCACGGCTACGAAATCATCCAGGAGGTCGCCGAGCGGAGCCAGGACCTGTGGAAGCCGAGCCCCGGTTCGGTCTACCCGACCCTGCAACTGCTGGTCGACGAGGGGCTGATTGTCGCCTCGGAAAGCGAGGGCAGCAAGAAACTGTTCCAGTTGACCGACGCCGGCAAAGAAGCCGCGGAGAAGGTCGTGACCCCGCCGTGGGACGAGATCGCCGACGGGGTTGACCCCGCACATCTCAACCTGCGGGCAGCTGTCGGCCAATTGTTCGGCGCCGTAGCGCAATCCGCGCACGCCGCCACCACCGAGCAGCAACAGCGCATCATCGAGATCGTCAACAACGCTCGCCGCGAGATCTACACGATTCTCGCCGAAGACGACGACTGATCACACCGCGACGGTGGGGGCCAGCACTGCTGGTCCCCACTGTTCGCGTCAGGACACTTCGACCCAGTCGAGCGTGCGCTGCACGGCTTTTCGCCATCCCGCATAGCCAGTCGAGCGCTGTTCCTCGCTCCACTCCGGCGTCCACCGCTTGCCTTCGCGCCAGTTGGCCCGTAACTCATTCGGGTCGGCCCAGAAGCCGACCGCCAGACCAGCCGCATAGGCTGCACCCAGCGCGGTCGTCTCGGCGACCACCGGACGCACCACGTCGACATTGAGGACGTCAGCCTGGATCTGCATGCACAGGTCGTTGGCGGTGATCCCGCCGTCGACCTTCAAAACCTCAAGGCGCACAGCCGAATCGGCCTGCATCGCGTCGACCACATCGCGGCTCTGATAGCAGATCGACTCCAAGGTCGCGCGGGCCAGGTGTGCGTTGGTGTTGAACCTAGACAGCCCAACGATCGCGCCGCGGGCATCGGAGCGCCAATACGGCGCGAACAATCCCGAGAACGCCGGGACGAAGTACACCCCGCCGTTGTCGTCGACCTGCCGGGCCAGCGCCTCACTCTGGGCCGCCCCGCTGATGATGCCCAGTTGATCCCGTAGCCATTGCACGGCCGATCCGGTGACGGCGATCGAACCTTCCAGGGCGTAAACAGGTTTCGCGTCACCGAACTGATAGCACACGGTGGTCAGCAGACCATTTCGCGACCGGACGATCTGTTCGCCGGTGTTCAGTAGCAGGAAATTGCCTGTGCCGTAAGTATTTTTGGCCTCGCC